>DOMY01000111.1 GCA_003509785.1 Gemmobacter sp. | reverse complement strand
CTCGTCCAGCAGCAGGATCGGCGGGTTCTTCAGCAGGGTGCGGGCGATGCCCACGCGCTGCTTTTCGCCGCCCGACAGTTTCAGCCCGCGTTCGCCCACCGTGGTGGCATAGCCATCGGGCAGCGACAGGATGAAATCATGGATCTTCGCCGCTTTCGCCGCCGCCTCCACCTCGGCCTGCCCGGCTTCGGGGCGGCCATAGGCGATATTGTAATAGATCGTATCGTTGAACAGCACCGTATCCTGCGGAACGACACCAATCTGGCCATGCAGGCTGTCCTGCGTGACATCCCGGATATCCTGGCCGTCAATCGTGACGGCACCGCCGGTCACATCATAGAACCGGAACAGCAGCCGCCCCACGGTGGATTTGCCAGAACCGGATGGGCCAACCAGCGCCACGGTCTGCCCGGCCGGCACATCAATCGTGACGCCTTTCAGGATCTGGCGTTCCGCATCATAGGCAAAGCGCACATCCTCGAACCGCACATGGCCACCTGTCACCTGCAACGCGCGGGCGCCCGGCTTGTCATTGATCTCTGCCGGTTGCAGCAGCAGGCCGAACATCTGACCCATATCCACCAGCGCCTGCCGGATTTCGCGGTAGACCGTGCCCAGAAAGTTCAGCGGCATGGTGATCTGGATCATATAGGCGTTGACCATGACGAAATCGCCCACCGTCAACTGACCGGCCTGCACACCCATGGCCGCCATCACCATGACAGCCACCAGACCGGCGGTAATCAGGAACGCCTGCCCCGCGTTCAGGAAGGACAGCGACTGGCCGGTTTTCACCGCAGCAGCCTCGTACCCTTCCATCGCCTTGTCATAGCGGGCGGCTTCACGATTGGCCGCGCCGAAATAACGCACGGTTTCAAAGTTCAGCAGGCTGTCGATGGCCTTCTGGTTGGCGTCGGTATCCTGATCGTTCATCTGCCGCCGGATCGCCACGCGCCATTCCGTGACCTTGAAGGTAAAGGCCACATAAAGCGTGATCGTCACCAGCACGACCGCCATGTACTGCCAGCCGAACATCACCGCAAAAATGCCCGCCACCAGCGCCAGTTCCAGGATCAGCGGCCCGATGGAAAACAGCATGAAGCGCAGCAGGAAATCCACGCCCTTCACACCACGCTCGATGATCCGGCTCAGCCCGCCGGTCTTGCGGGTGATGTGATAGCGCAGGGAAAGCCGGTGAATATGGGTAAAGGTTTCCAGCGCCAGCTTGCGCAAGGCCCGCTGGCCCACGCGCACGAAGACGGCATCGCGCAGCTCACCAAAGGCCACGGCGCCAAGCCGGGCCNNAAGCGCCACTGCGGTCAGCCCCATCAGCATCGCCCCGTCGGGCGCATCGCCCGCCAGCCCGTCCACCGCCGCCTTGTAGAAAAACGGGGTCGAGACAGAGACGATCTTGGCCGCCACCAGCATCAACAGCGCAATCACCACACGCCGCTTCACCCAGGCCTCACCATCGGGCCAGAGATACGGCAATATGCGGCGGATCGTCACCAGACCGGAGGTGCTGGGAGGCTCGTCAGTCGGAGCGGCAGGCGGGGTGTTGTTCGCAGGGCGGCGCATCGGGGTTCCTTGCCCCCTTCGGCATTGATTGCCGGGCGGGGCTGGGTTAAGACTGTTAATTCAACTGTTCATGAGTAGTTGAAGGATGGAAAGAAGTAAAGTCCTCGCAAGCCTTTCGGCGCTGGCCAATGAAGACCGGCTGGATCTGGTGCGCCTTCTGGTGCCACGGGGTTCAGAGGGCATGGCGGCAGGCGATATCGGCCGGGCGCTTGGCCTTTCGGCTTCGCGTCTGTCTTTTCATCTGTCTGTGCTGGAACAGGCCGGGCTTGTGACCTCGCGCCGGGTGTCACGCAATGTGATCTATGCCACGGATCTGGCCGGAATCGGCGGGGCGATTTCCTATCTTCTGGCCGATTGCTGCATGGATCACCCCGAGGTGCTGGCCTGTTGCGGGGCAAGTGCGCGGCACGCCCTCCACCTTGTGGCAGAGGGCGACAGGTCGCCACGGCTTGCAGACCCGGGCTTTACTGACCGGAGCGTTACTGGCCGGGACGTTACTGGCCCGGAATCGTGAAGACCTGACCGGGATAGATCAGATCCGGGTCACGGATCTGGTCGCGGTTGGCATCATAGACCTTCACATACAGCACACCGTCACCAAATCTTTCGCGCGCAATCTNNTTAGGGTAAAGCCGGGCTGGACGGTGATGTTCACCGGGCCATCCGGCACGGCAAGGGCGGCTGCTGGCGGCGGGGCGGGCACCCCGGCATCCGTCAGCGGCGGCGCGGATGCAGGTCCGGCCACTACGGCCTGCGGCTTCATCACCGCCGCCAGCGCCTCCACCAATTCGCGCTGGAACGGCGTTTCAAAGCGCGAGGTGACGGCGCCTGCCCCATCCACCTGATCGGCGCGCAGGCTGTAAAGCCCCGGCAGAACGCCCCGCAAGGTACTGACCCAGGCGCCGCTTTCCGTCACCGCAGCCTCGCCACGCAGGGCATTGTTCAGATACAGCCGGACTGTTGCACCAGGCGCCCCAAGGCCAGACAGCTGCACCCCGCCATCCGGCGTATAGGTGATAGCGGCGATGCTGACAGACCCACCCGGCAGCGCATTGGGCGATTGCAGCACCCGCGCGCCACTGTCGCTCAGCAGGATGGCAGTCGGGGCGGCCGGTTCGGCCACAGGCTCTGCAGGCACGGCCGGATCAACCGGGGCTGCATCGGCCACAACGGCGGGCGGCGGGGCGATGGGTTCCAGCACAACGGTTTCGGTCGATCCAAGCGCAACCCCGCCCGAAATCTGCGACAGGCTCAGGATGCGCGGCGCATCCGACGGCGGCAGATCGAACATGGCCACGAAATCGCCCCGGTCATTGGCACGCGCCTGAACGGTTGCGGCCCCATCCACCATCACGCTGACCTCAGCCCCCGGTTTAGCCTGCCCTGCCACCAGCGCCTCACCCTGCGGTGTGATCCGCACGGTGCTGAACACAGGGGGTTGCGGCGGTGCGGGTTCGGCAGGCGCAGCCTCGGCTGGGCTATCGCCCTCGGGCAGATCTGTTGCGCTCGGGGCGGCCGTCTCTTCAGTGATGGAAGGCGCTTCCGCCACCGGCTCTGCCGCCGCAACATCAGATTCCGGCACCGCAGGTTGCGCGGGTTCAGCTGCGGGCACCGAAGGTTCCGGCACTGATGACGCTTCCGGCAGCGCAGCCAGCGGCGCCGGAGCCGATTCGGGCTGTGCTTCCGCGGCATCCTCAGAAATCTGTGGGGCGGGACGCTGGGTGTACCACAGCAGCCCCCCCAGCAAAGCCACGGCAAGCACCACCAACCCCGTCAGCGCGCCAGTTCCCGTTACGCCGTTTCCGGCTCCTTTGTCAGCCATCCCCAGAACTGCTTCCCGGTGCTTCTTGCCGCACCGGCTTCCTTTCGCCCAGAAACCCCGATACACCCCGAAAAGGCAACTGTTTTCAGGACATGGGATGACAACGCTCCGCTCCGTATGTGTTTTCTGTGGCTCTCGTCCCGGCGCCCGCCCGGCCTATGCGCAAGCCGCCCGCGAAACCGGCACCATGCTGGCAACCGAAGGGTGGCGCCTGGTCTATGGCGCGGGCGATGTGGGGCTGATGGGCGATACCGCCCGTGCCGCCATGGCGGCGGGTGGCAAGACCATGGGGGTGATCCCCACACACCTCATGCCGCATGAAAAGGGCAAGCGCGATCTGACCCAGCTGGTCATCACCGAGGATATGCACGAACGCAAGAAGGTGATGTTCATGAACTGCGATGCCATCGTGGTTCTGCCGGGTGGCGGTGGCACGCTGGATGAATTTTTCGAGGTGGTGACCTGGGCGATGATCGGCCTGCACCGCAAGCCGATCTTCCTGCTGAATACCGAAAATTACTGGGATCCGCTGCTCGCCCTGTGCCGTCATGTGGTGGCCGAAGATTTCGCCTCTGCCAGCCTGCTGGCCCAGTTCCGCCCGGTGGCCGAGGTGGAAGACCTGCGCGAGGCCTTGCGCGGCGCCCTGGCCTGACGGGGGCCTGACGGGGGCCTGACCGCGCACGGCACATTCCCGGCCCGCATCCGCTGCGGGCCGGAACGGTATTGAAAGATCAGGCCGCCAGCACCCTTTGCACCGCATCGGCGATTTTCGGCAGGGGCTGCGAGATCAGATTGCGGTCCAGTTCCGCCACAACACGCCCGGCCACCGCATCGCAGCGCGCCGCGCGAAAGGCGCCCAGAACCTGCGGCGCGGCCACGATCACCAGCGCGTCAAACCGACCATCGCGCGCAGCCGTGCCCAGCCGGGCGGTCAGATCGCGGATCATCCGCTCGCCAGCCAGACGCGGCAGATCCGCCTCTTCCAGGGCAGACCGCTGACCGGGCCCCGGATCGGGCATCCGGCCGGGGCGATCCGTCGCCTCGGCCACCTCGGCGGCAATTTCGTCAATCCGGCGCAGATCCGGGGCCATGGCAGGGCCTGTGTTTTCCAGCACGATCGCGCGGCCCTGATCGGCCACCACAACCCAGGCGCCCTTCGGAAGATATGCCATTCTGCTTTCCTTTTTCTGGTGTCACAGATCAGAGATGGCGCCCCCTGCGCGCCCGACCAAGGGCCCGGGCCAGATCGTCTCGCGCCCCGGCAAGCCCCCGCCCATTGGAGGCATAAGGCCCCGCAGCATCCCGCTGATACACCAAAGAAAAAGGCCTGCCAGGTTTCCCCGGCAGGCCCTTCTGTCGCTTGGCGGCGATCAGATCACAGCTTGGCAGCAACCGCTTCCCAGTTCACCAGCTTCTCCAGGAAGTTGGTCAGATAGGCCGGGCGCTTGTTGCGGAAATCGATGTAGTAGGAATGTTCCCACACGTCGCAGCCCAACAGCGCGGTCTGGCCAAAGCACAGCGGGTTTACGCCGTTTTCGGTCTT
Organism: Gemmobacter sp.; assembly: GCA_003509785.1. GTDB lineage: Bacteria > Pseudomonadota > Alphaproteobacteria > Rhodobacterales > Rhodobacteraceae > Gemmobacter. Next base: position 4,544 of record DOMY01000111.1, on the reverse strand, counting down.
GGTCACCTTCAGCGCGCCGTCGGCATCCTTCACCAGCCAGGCCCAGCCCGAACCAAACTGGCCCGCACCGGCAGCGGCGAAATCTTCCTTGAACTTGGCGACAGACCCGAAAGCCTCGACCAGCGCCTTTTCCAGATCGCCCGGCATCTTCTTGTCTTCGCCCGGCCCCATCACTTCCCAGAACAGGTTGTGGTTCCAGTGCTGCGAGGCATTGTTGAAGATACCGTTCTGGGCCACGGCGCCTGCCGCATAGGTGCCCTTGACGATCTCTTCCAGCGATTTCGATTCCCACTCGGTCCCGGCAATCAGCTTGTTGCCATTGTCGACATAGGCCTTGTGGTGCAGGTCGTGGTGGTATTCCAGCGTCTCTTTCGACATGCCAAGCGATGCCAGCGCATCATGGGCATAGGGCAGATCGGGAAGGGTGAAAGCCATGGTCTCTCTCCTGTTCGGGATGGTCCGTTGGTGCCCAATAAGATGCCGACGACCGGCAAGGTCAAGGGGCTGCGGGGAAATTCCCGAGAATTCCGCTCGGTTCCCTCCATGCGCACCCTCCCCCTTCCTCTTGGTCGAAATACCCTAAGGGGGGAGGTGCCGGAACGGCATCGGGGGGCGCGAGCGCCCCCCTCAACATCAGCGGTCAGGCGCTGGCGTCAGAACAGCTCGCTGCCCGATTGCGCCGAATGGGTCAGCAGCCCCATCACATAGCCCGCAACCGAACGGAAGCAGACCAGCGTATACCCGCCCTCGCCTTGCCAGAAGGCGCCTGCCACCTGTGCAATACGGGTCCGGCGGATCTCGCCCGGTTCCAGTGCCGCCAGATCGGCAGGGGCAAGTTTCTGCAGCACGTCATTCGCGCGGTCACCCTCGATGCGGAACACCGCGCGGGCATCCGACACATCAACCGCCAGATGATGCTGACCGGCCAGCCGGGCCGACAGTGCAGCCAGCGCCGTTTTCACCTCGGCATAGGGCACGATCAGCAGATATTCGTCCGGGCTCATCCAGGCGGCGGTCTTACCGCCCGCCTCTGTCACCCGGCGCGCGTCTGGCAGGGAGCAGCCAGTCGCGGCCTGCACTGCCTCGGCCAGGCCCGGCAGGCCCGGCTTGGCGCGCAGGGTAATCATCCCCAGCGGGCCGATTTCGCGGATACGGGCGAAGCCGTCGAAGTGTGCGCCATTCAAAGCGCTGACAACCTTAGACATTCTGCTTCTCCCCTTCCTTGTCGTAGAACACCGGGTCCACGATCTTGACCTGAATGGTCGATCCGTCCAGGCGGGTCATCTCGATCACCTCGCCCAACCGCGACAGCCCGCCCTTCACCAGACCCATGGCAATGCCCTTGTTCAGCGTGGGCGAGAAATAGGTAGAGGTCACGCGGCCCTGCACATTTCTTTGCCCGTTGGCATTCACCCCCGGCGCCGGCGCATAGGCACCATCCTGGATCACCGATCCGTCCAGCGTTTCCAGACCCACCAGCTTCCAGCGGTCCGGGCTGGCCAGATAGGGGCGTTCCTGCCCACGCTTGCCCAGATAATCGGCCTTCTTCTTCGAAATCGCCCAGCCAAGGTTCAGATCCTGCGGGATCACCGTGCCGTCTGTTTCGTCACCGATCATGATGAAGCCCTTTTCGGCGCGCAGGACGTGCAGCCCTTCGGTGCCATAGGGCATCATGCCAAACTCGGCCCCCGCCGCCACCAGCGCATCCCAGAAGGCGCGGCCTTCCGAGGCGGGCACGGCGATTTCATAGGACAGCTCGCCCGAGAACGAGATGCGATAGACCCGGGCGTTGAAGCCGCCGAGGGTGCCATCCGCCCATTGCATGAAGGGCAGCGTCTCTTTCGAGACATCCATCCCCCCCAGCTTTTCCAGCACCTTGCGGGCCTTCGGGCCGACCACGGCGATCTGCGCATATTGCTCGGTCACATTGGCGGTATAGACCTGCCAATCCCACCATTCGCATTGCAGCCAGTCTTCCATCCAGGCGTGGATGCGATCCGACCCGCCCGAGGTGGTGTGGCACAGCCAGGTGTCTTCGTCGATGCGTGCCACCACGCCGTCATCCGACAGGAAGCCCTGTTCGTTGCACATCAGGCCATAGCGGCATTTGCCCACGGCGAGGTTCGACATGACATTGGTATACAGCATGTCGAGGAAGCGGCCCGCATCCGGCCCCTTGACGATGATCTTGCCCAGGGTCGAGGCATCCAGAAGGCCCACATTGCTGCGGGTGTTCCGCACCTCGCGGTGCACGGCCTGTTCATGGGTTTCACCCGGGCGCGGATAGCAATAGGGGCGCTGCCACAGGCCGACGGGTTCCATATAGGCGCGCTGTGCCAGATGCCAATCGTGCATCGGCGTGCGGCGCAGCGGCTGGAAGATCTCGCCCCGCGCCTCGCCCGCCAGCGCACCCAAGGTGACCGGCGTATAGGGCGGGCGGAAAGTGGTGGTGCCAACCTGCGGAATGGGCGCCGACAGGCTATCGGCCAGAACCGCCAGACCGTTGATGTTGCTCAGTTTCCCCTGATCGGTGGCCATGCCCAGCGTGGTATAGCGCTTGGTATGTTCGACCGAAGTATAGCCCTCGCGCGCCGCAAGCTGCACATCGGAAACCTTCACGTCGTTCTGGTAATCCAGCCACATCTTCATGCGCAGATCGACCGGGGCGCCCTGCGGCATCACCCAGACAGGTTCCATCGCCGCCTCGGAAGGCGCCGTGGCAACCGGCGTTTCCGTGCCGCCTACGGCGGCCGTGGCATCGGCCAGCACGTCCCCGGCCAACAGCACGCCCGAAGCGGCGCCCGCGGTGACCACCAGCGCCGAACCATCGTGGTTCAGCGGCGGGCGGGCCTTGTCGGGGGCGAACTGCGCCTGCGCATCATCCCACAGCAGCTTGCCGCCGCAATGACTCCACAGATGCACCACCGGCGACCAGCCGCCCGACATGGCGACAGCATCGCAGGCAATCTCTTCCAGCACGGCGCCCTGACCGGCCTGATTGCAGATCGCAACACCGGTGACACGCTTGCCGCCCTTCACCTTGGCGATGGCGCGGCCCGCCTCGACCCGGATCCCAAGCGCACGGGCGCGGGCGGGCAGATCGCCCGTCACGCTGGCGCGGGCATCCAGGATCACCGGAACTTCCAGCCCCGCCTCTTTCAGCGCGATGGCCGTGCGATAGGCATCATCATTGTTGGTGACAACCACAGTGCGATCACCCGGCGCCACGGCCCAGTTGATGACATAGTCGCGCACCGCGCCTGCCAGCATCACGCCGGGAATATCATTGCCCGCAAAGGACAAAGGCCGTTCGATGGCGCCGGTGGCGGCCACGATCTGGCCCGCGCGGATGCGCCACAGCCGGTGGCGCGGCTGGCCATTGCCCGGCAGGTGATCGGCCACCTTTTCATCGGCCAGCACATAGCCATGGTCATAAGACCCCGCCGCCATGCAGCGCAGGCGCAGCGTCACATTTTCCATCTGCGACAGTGCGGCGACAGTGGCCTGAACCCAGGCCTCGGCCGGCTGGCCGTCGATCTCCACCCCGTCGACGACAGAGCGGCCGCCCCAATGCGCGGTCTGTTCCATCAGCCAGATGCGCTTGCCCGCCTTGGCCGCGGTCAGCGCCGCCTGCAGACCGGCAATGCCGCCACCGACGATCAGCAGATCGCAGAAGGCATAGGCCTGTTCGTAACGGTCAGCATCGCGGTCTTTCGGAACCTTGCCCAGACCCGCCGACTGGCGGATGATCGGTTCGAACACATGTTTCCACGCGGCGCGCGGATGGATGAAGGTCTTGTAATAGAACCCGGCCGGCAGGAAGCGGGCGACATAGTTGTTCGCCACGCCAATGTCGAATTCCAGGCTGGGAAAATGGTTCTGCGAGGTGCAGGTGAGGCCGTCGAACAGCTCGGTGGTGGTGGTGCGCTGGTTCGGCTCGAACCGGCCACCCTCGCCCATGTTCACCAGCGCGTTGGGCTCCTCGGCGCCCGAGGCCACAATTCCGCGCGGGCGGTGATACTTGAAGCTGCGCCCGACCAGCATCTGGTCATTGGCCAGCAGCGCGGCAGCGAGCGTATCGCCCTTGAAGCCGCGCATCCGCTTGCCGTTGAAGGTGAACTCCTGTGCGGCGGTCCGGTCGATCAGACGGCCGCCCTTGGAAAGACGGGTGCTCATTTTGTGCCCTTCCAGTCCGGCCGTTTGGCCATGATCTTTGCCACGATATCGGCAGGCGGTTCGGTGGTCTGCGCCGGATAGGTGCCAAACACCTCCAGCGTCGCCGTGCAGCGCGCGGCCAGAAACCACTTGCCGCAGCCATAGGCATGGCGCCAGCGTTCGAAATGCACGCCCTTGGGGTTCTTGCGGGCGAACATGTAATTCTCGAAATCCTCATCCGAGGAACCGGGGCCGAACCGCTTCAGATGCGCCTCGCCGCCGGGAGAGAGTTCGGTTTCCTCGGCCTTCACGCCGCAGTAGGGGCATTCAAGGATCAGCATGTCCGGGCCTCGTGCTTGCGGAGATCCCGGGGGCGCTGCCCCCGGACC
>DOMY01000177.1 GCA_003509785.1 Gemmobacter sp. | reverse complement strand
AGTCCTGCACGGGTTACGCCGAACCAGATAAGCGCCCTTAAATCTGTCCTTTAGGGCCGCAGATCAATGGGTGGCAGCCCCCCCAAATAGTAGCCGCTGCGAGGCATCCGGGGGAGGGTGGTTTAACCCTCTCGGGCGACAAGGCGGGATTCGGAAAGCCGAACCAGCCCCTTCTGCAGAAGAATGAACAGCAGCAACAGCAGGCCCGTCACGATCTTGGTCCACCAGGAGGAGCGCGTGCCATCGAAGACGATATAGGTCTGGATCAATCCCATCGTCAGAACGCCGATCAGGGTGCCAAAGACATAGCCTGCCCCCCCGGTCAGCAGCGTGCCCCCAATGACGACGGCGGCGATGGCTGTCAGTTCGGTTCCCACTGTGGCCAGGGAATAGCCCGACCCCGTGTAGACGGAAAACACGATCCCGGAAAGCCCGGCCATCAGCCCCGAAAAGGCATAGACCTTCACGGTTGTCCGACCCTGCCGCACCCCCATCAGCGCGGCGGTCGCCTCGCCGCCGCCAATGGCATAGACCGATGCGCCAAATCGGGTCTTGTGCATCATGATCATGCCGACACAGAAGGTAAACAGCATCAGCAATCCGATCAGTGTCAGGCGCCCCTTGCCCGGCATCAGCCAGTAGGCGCCTTGCAGGCTTTGGTAGAAGGGATGCGAAATCGGAACGGATTCAATCGACAGAAGGTATGCCGCCCCGCGGGCCAGAAACATCCCGGCCAAGGTGACGATGAAGGCAGGCATGGCGAGCCTGTCGATCAGCCAGCCCATGGCGCCACCGAAGGCCGTGGTCAGCGCCAGAAGGATGGCAAAGACGGCGAGTGGATGCAGGCCTGTATCGCGCAGCATCACCGCGATGAACACGCCGGAAAAGGCGATGACAGATCCCACGGAAAGGTCGATCCCGCCCGAGATGATCACCACGGTCATGCCGACGGCGACAATGCCCAGATAGGCGTTATCGGTCAGCAGATTTCCGACAACGCGTGTGGACAGCATGTTCGGAAACTGGATCCAGCAGATCAGATAGGCCACCAGAAAGATGCCGATCGTCACATAAAGCGGAAGGGCGCGCATGTTCATTTGGCAATCTTTCCTTCCCGCAGGCGCTTGAACTGCAGTTGCTGCCGCCAATAATGCCATTCGGTTCCAAAACGGGGCGATTGCAGGACAAGGATCACCACGACAAGAACCGCCTTGATCAGCAGGTTGTATTCCGATGGAAAACCGGCAAGGCGGATGCCGATTGAAATGGTCTGGATGATCAGCGCGCCGATCACCGATGCCGCAATCGAAAACCGCCCGCCCAGCAAGGAATTGCCGCCGATCACCACGGCCAGGATGGCGTCCAGCTCCAGCCACAGACCGGCGTTATTGGCATCGGCACCCCGGATGTCGGCCGTGACGACCAGGCCTGCCAAAGCGGCACAGAAGCCCATGGCCATGTAAACCGCAATCAGCAGCACCACCGCATTCACCCCGGCCAGAGCGCTGGCCCGCCGGTTGATGCCGATGGCCTCGATCAGCAGGCCAAGGGCGGTGCGCCGCATCAGAAGCGTGGTCAGCACAGCAACGCAAATCCAGATCCAAGTGGGCATCGGCAGGCCAAGCAGATTGCCAGAGCCCAGAAAGGCAAAAGCCGGGTCGGTGAAGGTCAGAATCCGCCCCTCGGTGATCAGTTGTGCAATGCCCCGCCCGGCTGTCATCAGGATCAGCGTTGCGACAAAGGGCTGCACACCGACAATGGCCACCAGACATCCGTTCCACAGCCCCGCCAGCAGACCCGCGCCGATGGCCAGCAGCATGGCCACCGGCAATCCATAGCCTGCGCTGACGGCATAGGCGGCCACTGCGCCGCAGATCGCCATGGTGGCACCCACCGAAAGGTCGATGCCGCGCGTGGCGATCACCAGCGTCATGCCAACCGCCAGCAGGGCCACCGGTGCACTGCGCTTGAGCACATCAACCACCGGCCCGACAAGCCGACCGTCATTCAGCGACACCGAAAGGAAGCCGGGATAAAAGACCGACACCAGCGCAATCAGAGTGGCCAGGGCGATCAGCTGCGGGGCAAGACGTTTCAGCGTGCCGTGCATCATTCCACCTTTTCTTCCGTGCTGGCGATTGCCCGCATGATGCTTTCCCCGGAAATCTCGTGGCCGACCAGTTCGGCGACATGGCACCTGTCGCGCAGAACGATCACCCGGTTCGAAACCGCCATCAGCTCATCCAGCTCGGACGAGATCACCAGAAGCGACATGCCCTGTTCCACCAGTTCATGCACAAGATGCAGGATTTCGGCATGTGCGCCCACGTCGATCCCGCGTGTCGGTTCGTCCAGGATCAGGAAGCGGGGATTCATCGCCAGCCAGCGGGCCAGAACCACCTTTTGCTGATTGCCGCCTGATAATTCGCCCACCCGCTTTTCCTTGCCCGAGGTGCGGATATCCAGCCGCTTAATATAGCTGTCGGCCAGCCTGTTCTGTTCTGCTCTGGGAATGGGGCGCATCCAGCCGCGCCTGGCCTGCAGGCCGAGAATGATGTTTTCGCGGATGGAAAGATCGGCCACGATGCCGTCCAGCTTGCGATCTTCGGGGGCGAAACCAAACCCCTGCGCAATGGCCGCGCGCGGGCCAGACAGATCAAGTTTTCCGTTCTGATCGCGCGCCTCGCCAGACTGGGTTGCGCGCAGTCCAAACAGCAGTTCGGCACTTTCGGTCCGACCGGAGCCCAGAAGACCCGCCAGACCCACAACCTCGCCCTTGCCGATCACCAGATCAAAGGGTTCAACCACGGCGCGGCGCCCGAAGCCCGAAAACTCCAGCATCTTTTCGCGTTTGCCCCGGTCGGGCGGCGGATTGTGCAGCACCTCATCCTGCAGGGTCCGGCCCAGCATGTGTTCGATCAAGGTCATCCGTGTCAGCGCGGCTGTCTCTGTCGTGACGACATGCCGCCCGTTGCGCAGAACGGTGACGCGGTCAGACAGATCAAAGACCTGATCCAGAAAATGCGACACGAAGATCACGCCCAAGCCACGGTCGCGCAACCGGCGCACCACGGTAAACAGCATCTGCACTTCGCGGGCATCAAGGCTGGCCGTGGGTTCATCTAGGATCAGAACCTTCCCCGACAGGGCAACCGCGCGGGCAATCGCCACAATCTGACGGATGGCCACGGAATAGCCGCCCAGATCGCGGTCCACATTGATGTCCAGCCCGTAGTCACCCAGCATCTCCTGTGCTGCAGCCCGCATGGCGCGGCTGTCGATCAGGCCGAACCGGCGAAGCTCGCGCCCGAACAGCAGATTCTGTGCGACGGTCAGATTGGGCAGCAGGTTCACTTCCTGATATACCGTGCCGATGCCAAGCTCTTGCGCCTCGCCCGAGGACTGCGGCTCGATCTCGGCCCCATCCAGCGCGATCGTTCCGGCATTGCGTTGATACGCCCCGGTCAGGCATTTGATCAGTGTGGATTTTCCGGCGCCATTCTCGCCCAGCAGGGCATGAACTTCTCCGGAACGCAGGTCGAAATCCACCCCATCCAGCGCTTTCGTTCCCGGAAATGACTTGGTCAGAGACCTGATGGACAGCAGCATGGGCACAAGCTCCTAGGCGGCATATTCATGATGACAGATCCGGGCAGCGCAAGGCTGCCCGGATCTGCAAGCCTGACCTGTTTCAGTAACCCAACCCCTTGCGGGCTTCGTATTCGCCAGCCGGATTATCCGCCTGCGTGTAAAGTTTCGATTCCGTCTGAATGAACTTCGCAGGCACCGTGCCATTCGCCCAGAAGGCCTCCAGCGCGTCGAAAGCCGGGCCTGCCATGTTCGGGGTCAGTTCCACGGTCGCGTTCGCCTCGCCATCGGCCATGGCCTTGAAGATATCCGGCACGGCGTCAATCGACACGATCAGGATATCTTCTCCCGGCTTCAGCCCGGCTTCCTTGATCGCCTGGATGGCCCCTACAGCCATGTCATCATTATGGGCGTAAAGCGCGCAGATGTCCTTGCCGCCATTTTCGGATTGCAGGAAGCTTTCCATCACTTCCTTGCCCAGCGAGCGGGTAAAATCACCCGTCTGGCTTTGCACGATGGTCAGGTTGGCGTGGCCTGCAATACCTTGTTCAAAGCCTTTCTTGCGGTCGATGGCCGGTGAAGAGCCTGTGGTGCCCTGCAGTTCAACGATGCGGCAGGGTTTGTCACCAACCGCTTCGGCCAGCCATTTGCCCGCCACTTCGCCTTCGTGAACAAGGTTCGATCCGACAGCCGTCAGATAAAGCGAAGGATCGCTGTCCACCATCCGGTCCAGCAGAACCACCGGGATTTCGGCTTCCTTGGCTTCCTGCAGCACGGAATCCCAGCCCGTCGCCACGACGGGGGCAATCAGGATGGCATCCACACCCTGCGCGATGAACGACCGCAGCGCGGCAATCTGGTTTTCCTGCCGTTGCTGGGCATCCGAAAACTGAAGCTGATAGCCCCGCTCTTCGGCCTGATTGCGGGTCAGCGTCGTCTCGGCCGCGCGCCAGCCCGATTCCGAACCGATCTGCGAAAAACCGATGACTTCGCCTTCCGCGAAGGCTGCCCCGGCGCTGATGGCCAGAACTGCTGCACTTGTCAGAAGCTTGTTGAATTTCATGCCGCTCTCTCCCTGATGTTGTGCCGGACCTGCCGGCGCAGTGCGGCCGGGGCAGCAGGGCTGCCCGGGCCAATCCTCCAGACCGGGCTTAGCCGGTTCTCTCCTCCGCCATCCGGTTATCCGGGGTCTTGTTGTGGCAAACCGGGCGCATCCAGCCCCGGATCACCATTCTTCCGGCGCGGATGATGCTGAATGTCCTGCAGGCTGATGCCCCCCGCAGGATCAAGCGTCGCGCGCCCGCAACCCGATCTCTGCTGTGTGGGGGATATGTCATGGCCGCTCTCAGAAACTGAATCTGTCAGCGGCTGCCGCGGCCAATCTTGCCCGGTGCAGGAAAGGATTGCGATCCGCCCGCGCAAATGCCAGCTTGCGGCGCCCCGTTTCAGGCCATGATGCGGGTTTGCAGGCCATGCGATTTCTCAGAACAACATGACAGGGCAGGGGTTCATGTATCCCGCCCGCTGGTCAGCACCACAGGTCATCCCCCGCGCCAGGGCATCTGCCGTCCAGCCCTGATCCTCACTGCGGCAATGTGCTGCCGCCGCAAGTCTGCGCCCCGACATGCCGCCATGAACGGCCCATGTCTTTTCCCGGTTGCGACGCGTGATGATCGCCGGGCCCCCACCCGGCACCAAAATCTGCGACAGAAACATAACTCACCCTCGATCTTGCTTGCAGTAAGGCTTGGGCAAAAGGGTCACCCCCCATGCCAGCCCACCTGGGCATGAACATGCAGCGAACCCGCCAAAGGCGGATCATCAATGGTTGAACTTGTCTCGTTCCTCCCAGGGATCAGTCTTGGTCTTTCACCAAGCCTTCCCCCCGCCTGCGCGCCATTCCTCCTTGGCACAGAAACGTTAGCCCGATAGTTGTATGATGGTAAAATTACATTTGGCACGCCTCATATGTCGAAAGTGGTATACAGATGGTGACGGCCCGACAAATGCTGAAACCTGCGCAGCTGCGGTTGCTGCAGGCGATTGCCGAACAGGGCCAGATTCAGCTGGCGGCAGAGCATGTGGGGATGACGCAACCCGCCGCCTCGCGCATGTTGGCCGAGATGGAGCGGCAGCTTGGTGCGGTGCTGTTCCTGCGCCAGTCGCGCGGCCTTGTGCCGACAGAGTTCGGCCATGTGGTTCTGCAGCGCACCAATGTCATTCTGCGCGAAATGACCAGCATCGTCTCCGACCTGCAAAATCTGCGCGATGGTTTGGGCGGCTCGATCCGGATCGGGTCGGTCACCGGGCCTGCGGTCAATTACCTCGTCTCCGCCATCCGCGAGGTCAAGCAGATCGCCCCCAAGGCCAATATTACCGTCGACGTGATGCCCTCGCGTGATCTGGTGACACATCTTGTGGCGGGCGACATGGATTTCGTGCTGGCGCGGATCCTGCCGGAATTTGACAGCAGGGATTTCGAAATCATCCCGATGCGTGATGAAGAGGTATCCTTCCTTGTCCGTGCCGATCACCCGCTTGTCCGCGCCCCTGTGGTCACGCTGATCGAGCTTCTGGGCTATGAATGGATCATGCAGCAACGCGGCTCGCCGATCCGCGAAGCCACTTTGGCGGCCTTTGCATCCCTGCGGGTTTCAGAGCCCGAAAATGTGGTGAACAGCCCCTCTACCTTGCTGACCCTCGCCTATCTTTCCCAGACGGATGCCATCGCGCCCCTGTCCACCGAAGTGACGGAACTTCTGATCAAACCACCGATATCAGCCCGGTTTGCGGTCTTGCCGGTGGCGCATGAGGTGCGTGTGACGCCTTATTGCCTGCTGCACCTGCGCCGCAGGCAGCTTTCAGCTCTGGCCCTGCGGTTGCGCGAAAGTGTCATCGCGCAGCTGTCCAAGGATCAGAGCCGGTAAGACTTTCCTGCGGGCAGGGCGCGTCTGATACAGCGGCCTGCCTCTGAATGGTTCGGGCGATCCTGGGCCTATCGGGGCGTCAGGCGGCGGTGGACGATGCGGGTCAGCCGGCGATGAACGGCAGAGATGCGGTGGCGCACATGCACGGCCGCATAGACCGGCTGGCGCAACACCGGCGCATCGGGCACCCGGTGAAAGCCGCTGCTCTGGCACAGGGCCTCGGCCGTCTTTTCAAGAACATAGCCCGCACCGCCCATCGCCCCCAGCAAGGCGGCGACCGTGCCGCTTTGGCCGACAGAGATGGGCGCGCCAACAAGATGCGGCGTCACCGCCCGGTGCATCGCCTCGAAGGCAGGCGAGAAATGCGCGANNGCGCGAAGATAAAACTTTCCACCGGAATATCGGCCAGCCCCAGCGGTTCGGATGACACCATCACATAGGGCACATCGCCCAGCGTTTCGAAATGCAGATCGGGGTGGGGTTTCGGCGAAAACATCACCGCGAAATCCTGCACCCCGGTCAGCAGATCGGCACACATCTGGTTGGAGTAATCCGGCTCGATGTAAAAGGCGGCATCTGGCAGGGCGCGGCGGAAATCGGCCACCCAATCGCCGATGTGCTGGGCCGCCAGATCGTTCTGGATTCCCAAGCGGATCAGCTGTGCCGCGCGGTCGGGTACGCGGATGCGGCGGCGGGCCTCGTTCCATTCATGGCGCAAGCTGCGGGCATGGGGTTCGAACCGGCCCCCTTCAAACGTCAGATCCGTGCCCGCGCGTGACCTGTCGAACAGCCGCACCCCCAGTGCAGCCTCCAGCGCCGCGATCCGTGCCGAAACCGTGCTTTGCGTCACCCCCAGCCGTTCGGCGCTGCGGTTGAAGCTGCGCGTCTCGCACAGGTCCAGAAAGGTTTCCAGAAGCTCGATCTGCATGGCGGTTCCTGATCGGATTATCCGATCAATAGCCGCATCTGCGCCGAATTGAAAGCCGCGCAGGCGCTGATACTCTGGGCCAAACAGGGGGCAGATATGGCGGATTTTCCGAACAGCGCGCGGGTGGTCATCATCGGGGGCGGGGCCGTCGGTGCCTCGTGCCTGTATCATCTGGCGAAGGCGGGCTGGACGGATTGCCTGTTGCTGGAAAAGAACGAACTGACCGCCGGCTCCACCTGGCACGCTGCGGGCAATGTCCCCACCTTTTCCTCCAGCTGGTCGATCATGAACATGCAGCGCTATTCGGCGCAGCTGTATCGCGGCCTGGGGGCCGAGGTTGACTATCCGATGAACTATCACGTCACCGGATCGCTGCGGCTGGGCCATACGGCGGAACGGCTGCTGGAATTCAAGCGCGTCGTGGGCATGGGGCGCTATCAGGGCATGGATCTGGATATTCTGGCGCCCGATCAGATCCGGGATCGCTATCCCTTTCTGGAAACCCACGATCTGACCGGCGCGCTGTATGATCCTTATGATGGCGATATTGATCCGGCGCAGCTGACGCAGGCGCTGGCCAAGGGCGCCCGGGCCATGGGCGCGCGGATCGAACGCTTCTGCCCGGTCACGGCCGCGCGGCGCGAGGGGGGCGAGTGGGTGCTGACCACCCCCAAGGGTGACGTGCGCTGCGAGATCGTGGTGAATGCGGGCGGCTATTACGCAGCAGAGGTGGGCCGGATGTTTGGCCGCCGGGTGCCGATGATGGTGATGAGCCATCAATATCTGCTGNNCTGTTCGACACCATACCAGAGCTGGAAAGCTTGTCGAAGACGGCCGGCCACAAGCTGCCGCTGCTGCGTGATGTCGACAGCAGCTATTACCTGCGGCAGGAGAAATTCGGCTTCAACCTTGGTCCTTACGAAAACCCCTGCCGCGCGCATTGGGCCACACCGGATGATCCGATGCCCGAGGATTTCAGCTTTCAGCTGTTCCCCGATGATCTGGACCGGCTGGAGTGGCATATGTCGTNNATGGCAACCCGCTGATCGGCCCGATGCCCGGCGTGCCCAATGCCTTCGAGGCCTGCGTGTTCACCTTCGGCATCTGTCAGGCCGGCGGCGCGGGCAAGGTGCTGGCCGAATGGGTGACAGAAGGGGCCACGGAATGGGATATGTGGTCCTGCGATCCGCGCCGCTTTACCGGATGGGAGGATCACGATTACTGCGTGCAGAAGGGGATGGAGGTTTACGGGCATGAATATGCCATCCACTTCCCCCATCACGTCTGGCCCGAAGGCCGGATGAAACGCCTGTCGCCGGTGCATGACCGCACGGCGGCACTGGGCGCGCAGTTCGGCCCCTACAACGGCTGGGAACGCGCGCTGTGGTATGCCCGCCCCGGCGATGACACATCAGAGGCCGCGCAGCGCACCTGGGCACGGCAAGGGCCATGGGCCGCCGCTGTGGCCGAAGAATGTGCCGCGGTGCGCGATGCGGCAGGTATCCTTGATCTGCCCGGATTTTCGCGCTTCCGCCTGTCTGGCCCTGGTGCTGCGGATTGGCTGGCCCGGCAGACCACCGGCAAGCTTCCGGCGGAAGGCCGGGTGGGCCTGTGCTATTTTGCCGATGACAAGGGCCGGATCATCACCGAAATGTCGGCGGCGCGCCTCGGGCCGGATCAATTCTGGCTGATTACCGCCGCCACCGCGCAGCTGCATGACCGCGACTGGCTGGACCGCCATCTTGCCCCCGGGCTGACGCTGGCCGATGAAAGCGCCGATTGGGCGGTGCAGATCCTGACCGGCCCGCAATCGCGCAGTATCCTGGGTGCCGTGGCCGAGGCCGATCTGGCAAAACCATGGCTGACATGGCAGCCCGCGCAGATTGCCGGGGCGGATGTGATCCTGATGCGGGTCAGCTTTGCGGGCGAACTGGGCTGGGAAATCCATTCCCGCAATGCCGATACGCCCGCCATCTGGGATGCGGTGATGGCGGCCGGGCAGGGCCATGGTCTGCGCCCCTTTGGCATGTTCGCGCTGAACAGCCTGCGGGTGGAAAAGGGCTATCGCGCCTGGAAGGGCGATCTGTCCACCGATTATACAATCCTGCAAGGCGGGCTGGAGCGGTTCGTCGACTGGTCGAAGCCCGATTTCCGGGGCCGCGCGGCACTGGCCGCCGAAAAGCAGGCGGGGATCAGCAAGCGCTTTGTCACCTTGAAGATCGCGGCGGGGGCCTTTGATCCCCCCTATATGTCGACGCTCTGGCATGATGGGCATGTGGTGGGCGAGGTAACCTCGGCCGAGTGGGGGCACCGCGTCGGCGCCTGCATCGGCCTGGGGATGCTGCGCGCCGATCTGGCCGTGCCGGGCTGCGTGGTCGAGGTCGAGATTTTCGGGGTGCGGCACCGGGCCGTGGTGCAGCCGGATGCACCGCTCTGGGATGCAGGCAATGCCCGGCTCAGGGGCTGATCGCGCCCTGACCATTTTCCCCGGCAGCGGGCGGGTCATCGCCCGCCTGCCCAGTCCAAAAGACACATATGCCGTGCCTCAGACCTTCTGCCGAACCGGGCGAAGGTGGGGCGCAGCAGCACAATGCAAGGAAGACCGATCGTGACCACCCCTCCCAAAACCGCGCGTGCAGTCATCATCGGTGGCGGTATTTCCGGCTGTTCTGTCGCCTATCATCTGGCCAAGGCAGGCTGGACGGATATCGTGCTGCTGGAACGCAGGCGCCTGACCTCTGGCACCACATGGCACGCGGCGGGGCTGATCGGGCAATTGCGCGGTTCGGCCAATATGACGCGGCTCGCCAAATATTCTGCCGATCTTTATGTGAAACTGGCGGCCGAAACCGGGGTGGAAACCGGGATGCGGCAGGTCGGCTCGATCTCTGTCGCATTGACGAAGGAGCGTCATGANNACGATGTCGATGTGCACGAAATCTCGCCCGCCGAAGTGAAGGCGATGTATCCGCATCTGAACACGGATGGCGTGGTGGGGGCGGTGCATCTGCCGCTGGATGGCCAGTGTGATCCGGCCAATATCGCCATGGCGCTGGCCAAGGGCGCCCGGATGCGCGGCGCCACCATCTGCGAAAACGTCAAGGTCACGGGCGTGACCGAAGCCTCTGATCAGGGCCGCCGCCGGGTGACCGGGGTCAACTGGCAGGCTGGCGGGGAACAGGGCCATATCGCGGCGGATGTGGTCATCAACTGCGGTGGCATGTGGGGGCGGGATCTGGCGGCCAGCAGCGGTGTCACCCTGCCACTGCACGCCTGCGAACATTTCTATCTGGTGACAGAGGCCATTCAGGGGCTGGGCCATCTGCCAGTGCTGCGCGTGCCGGATGAATGCGCCTATTACAAATCCGACGCGGGCAAGATGATGGTCGGTGCTTTCGAACCCGTGGCAAAGCCCTGGGGCATGCAGGGCATCCGCGAGGATTTCGAATTCGATACGCTGCCCGAAGATTGGGATCATTTCGCCCCCATTCTGGAAATGGCCACGAACCGGATGCCGCTCTTTGAAACCGCAGGCATCCATACCTTCTTCAACGGCCCCGAAAGCTTCACCCCCGATGACCGCTATTATCTGGGCGAGGCGCCCGAAATCGGCGGCTACTGGATCGCGGCGGGGTACAATTCTGTCGGCATCGCCAGCAGCGGCGGGGCGGGCATGGCGCTGGCGCATTGCGTCACCGAAGGCGAGGCACCCTTTGATCTGTGGGAGGTGGACATCCGCCGCGCCCAGCCGTTTCAGAAGAACCGCCGCTATCTGAAAGAACGGGTGAGCGAAACTCTGGGCCTGCTTTACGCCGATCACTTTCCCTATCGGCAGATGGCCACAAGCCGCGGGGTGCGGCGCACGCCGCTGCATGAACATCTCAAGGCGCGCGGCGCGGTCTTTGGCGAGGTTGCGGGATGGGAGCGTGCCAACTGGTTTGCCGAACCGGGGCAGGCGGCCGAATACCGCTACAGCTGGCAGCGGCAGAACTGGTTCGAAAACCAGCGCGCCGAACATCTGGCGGTGCGCAATGGCGTCGGCCTGTTCGACATGTCGAGCTTTGGCAAGATCCGGGTGGAAGGGCGCGACGCCTGCCGGTTTCTGAACCGGCTCTGCGCCAATCAGATCGACGTGGCGCCGGGGCGGATCGTCTATACCCAGATGCTGAACGCGCGGGGCGGCATCGAAAGCGATCTGACGGTAACGCGGCTGTCGGAGACCGCCTTCCTGCTGGTGGTGCCGGGGGCGACATTGCAGCGCGATCTGGCCTGGCTGCGCCGCCATCTGGGCGATGATTTCGCCGTGGTGACGGATGTGACAGCCGCCGAGGCGGTGCTTTGCGTCATGGGGCCGAAATCGCGCGATCTNNCGCATCCCTTCGGCACAGCGCGCGAGATCGAGATCGGCATGGGCCTCGCCCGGGCGCATCGGGTGACCTATGTGGGCGAACTGGGCTGGGAGCTTTACGTCAGCGCCGATCAGGCCGCGCATGTCTTCGAGGCGCTGGCGGCCGAGGGCGGCGATCTGGGGCTGAAGCTCTGTGGTATCCATGCGCTCGACAGCTGCCGGATCGAGAAAGGCTATCGCCACTGGGGCCATGACATCACCGACGAGGATCATGTGCTGGAAGCCGGGCTTGGCTTTGCAGTGAAGACGGGCAAGGGCGATTTCATCGGCCGGGATGCCGTGCTGCGCAAGCAGGATCAGGGCCTGTCGCGCCGCCTGCTGCAGTTCCGGCTGCAAGACCCGGCGCCGCTTCTGTTTCACAACGAGGCGGTGCTGCGCGATGGCCGTATCGTCGGGCCGGTGACCAGCGGCAATTACGGGCATTTTCTGGGGGGGGCCGTGGGGCTGGGCTATGTGCCCTGCAAGGGCGAAAGCGCCGCAGAGGTGCTGGCGTCGAGCTATGAGATCGAGGTGGCTGGCGTGCGGCACAGGGCGGTGGCGAGCCTGGAGCCGATGTATGACCCGAAAGCGGCCCGGGTGCGGGGGTGACACGGCCTGCGGGCGGCCCCCTCACCCCAGCCCTCTCCCNNACGGGGGGCTGTCTGCCCCCCGCCGGGCCTGCGGCCCGCCCCCCGACGGTATTTGAACCAAGAGGAACAGGCCCAGAGCGGGCCGGAACGGGAGCGGAAGATGGGCGGAGGGGATGACGTTTGTGAACCGGCGCGGGCACGCCGGTCCGGCGGGCGGGCGGCGCGGGTGGCAGAGCGGGCGGCGCCTTTGGCCGAAGCCCTGCGCCCGGTGCGCCCGGGCCTGCCGGGGGGGCAATACCGGCCGCTGACAGCGGCGGGTGTGGCACAGATCCATGCCGCGGCGCTGGATGCGCTGGAAGAGATCGGGCTGGCCAATGCCCCGCCTTCAGGCGTGGAAATCCTGACCGGCGCCGGGGCGGTGCAGGGCGCCGACGGGCGCATCCGCTTTCCCCGCGCGCTGGTCGAGGACATGCTGGCCAAGGCGGCGCGGGGCATCACCCTGCATGGCCGTGACCCGAAACATGACCTGCATCTGACCGGCACCAATGTGCATTTCGGCACGGCGGGGGCGGCGGTGCATATCGTCGATCCGCTGACGCTGGACTATCGCGAATCCACCGCGCAGGATCTCTATGATGCCGCGCGGCTGGTGCAGCATCTGGACAATGTGCATTTCTATCAGCGCACCATGGTCTGCCGCGATGTGGTGGATAATTTCGACATGGATGTGAACACGCTCTATGGCTGCCTTTCCGGCACGACCAAGCATGTCGGCACGTCCTTCAGCGACCCGAGCCACGTGGCGGGCTGTTTCGATCTGCTGCATATGGTGGCGGGGGGCGAGGCGGAATGGCGGGCGCGGCCTTTCGTCAGCAATTCCAACTGTTTCGTCGTGCCGCCGATGAAATTTGCCGAAGAATCCTGCCGGGTGATGGAGGATTGCGTGCGCCGCGGCATGCCGGTTCTGCTGCTGTCGGCCGGGCAGGCCGGGGCCACGGCGCCCGCGCCCATCGCGCTGGCCATCGTGCAGGCCATGGCGGAATGTCTGGCGGGCGTGGTCTATGTGAATGCGATACAGCCCGGCGCGCCTGCGATCTTTGGCACCTGGCCTTTCGTCAGCGATCTGCGCACCGGCGCCATGTCGGGCGGCAGTGCCGAACAGGCGCTGCTGACGGCGGGCTGTGCGCAGATGCACCAGTTCTATGGCCTGCCCGGCGGCGCGGCATCGGGCATCACCGACAGCAAGCTGCCGGATATGCAGGCGGGTTGGGAACAGGCGATCACCAATACGCTGGCCGGGCTGTCGGGGCTGAACATGTGCTACGAGGCGGTCGGGATGCACGCCTCGCTGCTGGGTTTCTGTCTGGAAAGCCTGGTGCTGGGCGATGATATCCTGGGGCAGGTGATGCGGCTGGTGCGCGGCATCGACGTGACACCTGACAGCACCAGCCTTGATGCGATGAAAGAGGTCTGTCTGGGCGGGCCGGGCCACTATCTGGGTTCGGCGCAGACGCTGGGCCTGATGCAGACGGAATACATCTATCCTGCTGTCGGCAACCGGATGAGCCCGAAAGAATGGAACGAGGCCGGCAAGCCCCAGTTGCTTGACCGTGCCATTGCGCGCAAGAATGAAATCCTCGCCAAAGCGGGAAGCCAGATCGCCCCCGAGGTCGATGCGGCAATCCGTGCCCGATTCAACATCCACTTCCGGTGATGCCATGATCCCTGCCAATATGCTGAAATTCTACATCGACGGTGCCTGGGTCGATCCGCTGGGAACAGAGCGGCTGGGGGTTGAAAACCCCGCCACGGAAGAGATCATCGGCGAGATCGCACTGGGAACCGAGGCCGATGCCGACCGGGCGATCCTTGCGGCGCGGGCGGCCTTTGATGGCTTTACCGCCTGGCCTGTCGCCGATCGCATCGCCCTCGTGCGCCGCATCCTCGAGGTCTACAACCGCCGCTATGAGGATTTCGCCCAGGCGATGAGCCTGGAAATGGGCGCGCCGATCGAATGGGCGCGCGGCGCCCAGGCTTGGGCCGGGCAGGTGCATATCGAAAGCACCATCACCGCCGCCGAAGAAATGGTCTGGGAATATTCGCGCGGCAACACCCGGATCGTTAATGAAGGGATCGGGGTCTGTGCACTCATCACGCCGTGGAACTGGCCGATGAACCAGATCGCCTGCAAGGTGGCGCCCGCGCTGATCGCTGGTTGCACCATGGTGCTGAAACCATCGGAAATCGCGCCGCTTTCGGGCCTGCTGTTCGCCGAAGTCTGCCACGAGGCCGGGGTGCCTGCGGGCGTGTTCAATCTGGTGAACGGCACCGGCCCGGTTGTGGGCGCGCGGATGAGTGCGCATCCGCAGGTGGATATGGTCAGCTTCACCGGGTCGACGCGGGCAGGCACCGCCGTTGCGGCGGCAGCAGCGCCAACGGTAAAGCGGGTGGCACAGGAACTGGGCGGGAAATCTGCCAATATCATCCTGCCTACGGCGGATCTGGCCGCGGCGGTGAAGGGCGGGGTCGAGGGGTGTTTCGGCAATACCGGGCAAAGCTGCGATGCACCGACCCGCATGTTCGTGCCGCGCGCCAGCCACGACGCGGCGCTGGAGGTGGCCAAGGCCGCAGCCGCCGAAGTGGTGGTGGGCGATACTCAGGACAGCGCCACCACCATGGGGCCGCTGGTCAGCCGGATGCAGTTTGACAAGGTGCAGGGCCTGATCGCCAAGGGGATCGAAGAAGGCGCCACGCTGGTCTGTGGCGGGCTGGGTAGACCCGAAGGCACCAACCGGGGCTGGTATGTGCGCCCCACCATCTTTGGCGATGTGACCAACCAGATGACCATCGCGCGGGAAGAGATCTTTGGCCCGGTGCTGGCGATCCTGCCCTATGACACAGTGGAAGAGGCGATCGAAATGGCCAATGACACCGTCTATGGGCTGGCTGCCTATGTGCAGGGCCCGGTAGAAGAGGCGCGCGCTGTGGGCCGCCGCCTGCGCGCGGGCCAGGTGAACCTGAACTACCCCGACTGGGATACCTTCGCCCCCTTCGGCGGCTACAAGCAATCGGGCAACGGCCGCGAATANNTCTCGCGGCGAGCCTGATCCGGGCAGGATTTGATGTCACGGTTTACGACCGTGACCCGCATCATGCCCTGCGCTTTCACGAAATGGGCGCCAAGGTCGCGGCTTCTGCCGCGGAACTGGCAGGGCAGGTGGACCACGTCTTCACCTGCCTGCCCTCGCCGCAGGCCAGCGAAACTGTTCTGGCGCATATCCTGCCCGCGATGCAGCCGGGGGCCACCTGGATCGAGAATTCGACGCTGGGCCGCGAAGATGTGCTGCGGCTGGCGCAACTGGCCTCGGAACAGGGTGTGCAGATGCTGGAAGCGCCGGTGACCGGGGGCGTTCATCTGGCGGCGCGGGGCGAAATCACCGTGCTGGTGGGCGGCGACCGCGCGCTTTATGACACACATCTGCCCGCGCTGCAGGCCATCGGCGGCCAGCGTAANNTTTCCACATGGGCCCCCTGGGGTCGGCGGCAGTGATCAAGGTCATCACCAATATGCTGGCCTTCATCCACCTTGTGGCCGATGGCGAGGCGCTGATGCTGGCCAAACGCGGCGGGCTGGATCTGAAAACCGCGTGGGAGGCGATCCGCGCCTCCTCTGGCACCAGTTTCGTGCATGAGACCGAAGGCCAGCTGATCCTGAACGGCAGCTATGACATCGCCTTTACCATGGATCTGGCGCTGAAGGATCTGGGCTTTGCCATGGGCTTCGGCAAGGAATTCGGCGTGCCACTGGATCTGGCATCGCAGGTGAACCAGACCTTCCTGAAGGGCAAGGCCGCCTATGGCGGGGCGGCGCAATCTACACAGATCGTGAAGCTGCTGGAGGATCTACTGGCCACAGACCTGCGCGCTGAGGGGTTTCCGGCGCGGCTGGAATA
>DOMY01000029.1 GCA_003509785.1 Gemmobacter sp. | reverse complement strand
CGCCGCGAGCGCATGGGCCATATCGAACTGGCCGCGCCGGTTGCGCATATCTGGTTCCTGAAATCGCTGCCCTCCCGCATCGGCCTGATGCTGGACATGACGCTGCGCGATCTGGAACGCATCCTGTATTTCGAAAACTATGTGGTGATCGAGCCGGGTCTGACCGACCTGACCTATTGCCAGATGCTGACCGAGGAAGAATTCCTCGACGCCCAGGATCAATACGGCGCTGACGCTTTCACAGCCAATATCGGCGCGGAAGCGATCCGCGAGATGCTGGCCAATATCGACCTCGACCAGACGGCGCAGACCCTGCGCGAAGAGCTGAAAGAGGCGACGGGCGAGCTGAAGCCGAAGAAGATCATCAAGCGGCTGAAGATCGTTGAATCCTTCCTGGAATCGGGCAACCGCCCGGAATGGATGATCCTGACCGTTCTGCCGGTGATCCCACCGGAACTGCGCCCGCTGGTGCCGCTGGATGGTGGCCGCTTTGCGACCTCTGACCTGAACGACCTGTATCGCCGCGTCATCAACCGGAACAACCGCCTGAAGCGGCTGATCGAGCTGCGCGCGCCCGATATCATCGTGCGCAACGAAAAGCGGATGCTGCAGGAAGCTGTGGACGCGCTGTTCGACAACGGCCGTCGTGGCCGCGTGATCACGGGCACCAACAAGCGCCCGCTGAAATCGCTGTCCGACATGCTGAAAGGCAAGCAGGGCCGCTTCCGTCAGAACCTTCTGGGTAAGCGGGTGGACTTCTCGGGCCGTTCGGTCATCGTGACCGGGCCGGAACTGAAGCTGCACCAGTGCGGCCTGCCGAAGAAGATGGCGCTGGAGCTGTTCAAGCCCTTCATCTATTCGCGACTGGAGGCCAAGGGCCTGTCCAGCACCGTGAAACAGGCGAAGAAGCTGGTGGAAAAAGAGCGGCCCGAGGTCTGGGATATCCTGGATGAGGTGATCCGCGAACATCCGGTGCTGCTGAACCGCGCGCCGACACTGCACCGTCTGGGCATCCAGGCGTTTGAACCGATCCTGATCGAGGGCAAGGCGATCCAGCTGCACCCGCTGGTCTGCTCGGCCTTCAACGCCGACTTCGACGGTGACCAGATGGCCGTTCACGTGCCGCTTTCGCTGGAAGCCCAGCTGGAAGCGCGCGTGCTGATGATGTCGACCAACAACGTTCTGTCGCCCGCCAACGGCGCGCCGATCATTGTGCCGTCGCAGGATATGGTGCTGGGCCTGTATTACACCACCATGGAACGCAAGGGCATGGTTGGCGAAGGCATGGTCTTCACCGATATCGACGAAGTCGAACATGCGCTGGCCGCAGGTTCGGTGCATCTGCACGCCAAGGTGCAGGCGCGTCTGCGTCAGGTTGATGGCGAAGGCAACATCATCTGGAAGCGGTTTGAAACGACCCCCGGCCGTCTGCGTCTGGGCAACCTGCTGCCGCTGAACGCCAAAGCCCCCTTCGAGCTGGTGAACCGCCTGCTGCGGAAGAAAGACGTGCAGACCGTCATCGACACCGTCTACCGCTACTGCGGCCAGAAGGAATCGGTGATCTTCTGTGACCAGATCATGGGTCTGGGCTTCCGCGAAGCGTTCAAGGCCGGGATCTCCTTCGGCAAGGACGACATGGTTATCCCGGATTCCAAATGGGAAATCGTGAACGAGGTGAAGGATCAGGTTGCTGGTTTCGAACAGCAGTATCTGGATGGTCTGATCACCCAGGGCGAGAAGTACAACAAGGTCGTGGACGCCTGGTCGAAGTGCAACGACAAGGTGACCGAGGCCATGATGCAGACCATCTCGGCCACCAAATATGAAGAGAACGGCGCCGAGAAAGAGCCGAACTCTGTTTACATGATGGCGCACTCCGGGGCCCGGGGTTCGGTGACGCAGATGAAGCAGCTGGGCGCGATGCGCGGCCTGATGGCCAAGCCGAACGGCGAGATCATCGAAACGCCGATCATCTCGAACTTCAAGGAAGGTCTGACCGTTCTTGAATACTTCAACTCGACCCACGGTGCCCGTAAGGGTCTGTCGGATACCGCTCTGAAGACGGCAAACTCGGGTTACCTGACCCGCCGTCTGGTGGACGTGGCACAGGATTGCATCGTGCGTCTGCATGATTGCGGTACGGAACGTGCCATCCATGCCGAAGCCGCGGTGAATGACGGTGAAGTGGTGGCATCGCTGGCCGAACGTATTCTGGGGCGCGTTGCCGCAGATGACATCCTGGTGCCCGGCACCGAGGAAGTTCTGGTCAAGGCGGGCGAGCTGATCGACGAACGTCGTGCCGATCTGATCAACTCCAATGCGGTGCAGCATACCCGCATCCGCAGCCCGCTGACCTGCGAGGCCGAAGAGGGCGTTTGCGCCATGTGCTATGGCCGTGACCTGGCTCGCGGCACGCTGGTGAACATCGGTGAAGCGGTCGGCATCATCGCCGCCCAGTCGATCGGTGAACCCGGCACGCAGCTGACGATGCGGACCTTCCACATCGGCGGCGCGGCGAACTTCAACGAAACGTCAAACCTGGAATCGATGGCGGACGGCACGATCGAACTGCGTGACATGCCCACCATCACCGACAAGATGGGCCGTCGCCTGAGCCTTGCCCGCAACGGCGAGATCGCGATCATCGACAGCGAAGGGCGCGAACGCGAAACCCATCGCCTGCCTTATGGTGCCACCATCCTGTTTGCAGATGGCGACACGATCAAGAAGGGCGATCGCTTTGCGGAGTGGGATCCCTTCACCATGCCGGTGATCACCGAGCGTCCGGGTATCGTGAAGTATGTCGACCTGATCGACGGCAAGACGCTGGCCGAACAGACCGACGAAGCGACGGGCATCGCCCAGCGCGTCGTCACCGAACATCGTGGTGCTGCACGCACCAAGGAGGATCTGCGTCCGCGCCTGACCCTGCTGGACGATGGTTCGGGGGAAGCGGCCCGCTATATGCTGGCGGTCGGCGCGACCCTGTCGGTCGAGGATGGTGCCACGGTGTCGACCGGTGACGTGCTGGCACGTGTCAGCCGGGAAGCGGCCAAGACCCGCGACATCACGGGCGGTCTGCCGCGCGTGGCGGAGCTGTTCGAAGCGCGCAAGCCCAAGGACAACGCCATCATCGCCAAGGTGTCTGGCCGCGTCCAGTTCCTCAAGGATTACAAGGCGAAGCGCAAGATCGCCATCAATCCCGAGGATGGCGGCGAGCCGGTCGAATATCTGATCCCCAAGAGCAAGGTGATCGACGTCCAGGAAGGCGATTTCGTCAAGCGCGGCGACAATCTGATCGGCGGTTCGCCCGATCCGCATGATATTCTCGAAGTGCTCGGCATCGAGCCGCTGGCCGAATATCTGGTTGCCGAAATCCAGGAAGTCTATCGTCTGCAGGGCGTGAAGATCAACGACAAGCATATCGAGACGATCGTTCGTCAGATGCTGCAGAAGGTCGAGATCATCGAGTCCGGCGACACCACCTTGCTGGTGGGCGAGCAGGTCGACCGCGAGGAAATGGACGAAATCAACAGCAAGCTGGCACCGGGCTTCCTGCCCGCCGCTGGTAAGCCCGTGCTGCTCGGCATCACCAAGGCTTCGCTGCAGACCCGTTCGTTCATCTCGGCCGCGTCCTTCCAGGAAACCACCCGCGTGCTGACCGAGGCTTCTGTTCAGGGCAAGCGCGACAAGCTGGTGGGCCTGAAAGAGAACGTCATCGTGGGTCGTCTGATCCCGGCCGGCACCGGCGGTGCCACCAGCCGCGTGAAGAAGATCGCCACGGACCGCGATCTGGATGTGGTCGAAGCGCGTCGCACCGAGGCGGAATCTGCTGCCGCCCTGGCTGCGCCGAGCTTCACGGACATGTCCGGCGATGGTGACAGCGGGCTGGTTGATACGGTCGAAAGCCGCGATTGATCTTTCTGCAAGCCTAAGGAACAGCCCCTGCGCGATGCGCGGGGGCTGTTTCATTTTGACAGGCCGCAGGGCGCGCCCCATGGTTGAGGCGCAGCCTGCAAGGGGTGGAAATGGCGCAGCGATTCAGGAACGAGATGGTCGGGTTGATGCGGTTTTCATACCCGTCAAAAGGCGGATTTGTGAAAGGCGAGGGGGAGGACGAAGCGGCGCAGCTGGCCCGTCTGTACGACCCCGAGCGGCTGGAGCGGCGGTTTTCCCTGTTTGAGCGGCTGACGCTGCCCGCGCTTCTGGCGCAATCGGACCGGGATTTCCGCATGGTGTTTCTGATCGGGCGCAGCCTGCCGGATGTCTGGCGTGACCGGCTGGCAGCGGCGATTGCGCCTTTGCCGGGCGGGCGGATCGTCGCGCTGGCGCCGATGCCGCATTACATGGCGATCAAGCGCAGCTTCGCCATCGCCACACCCGTGGAGGCGAGCCACATCACCGGATTCCGTCTGGATGATGATGATGCGATCGACCGCGATCATATCGGCCGGATGCGGGGCATGGTGGAACGCTTGCTGCCGGTATCGGGGCTGGAGGTGCCGCTGGTGACCGGCTGCAACCGGGGCTTCTTCCTGGAGCGCAAGCCGGATGGCAACCAGCTGTTCGAGGTGACCGAGAAAACCCCCATCGGCCTTGGCCTGGCCATGACAACCCCGGCGGGGATGAGCGAGAACATCTTTCGCCGCAACCACCGCTTTTGTGGCCAGTATTACAACACCTTCACCGATGCCAATGCGCTGGCGTTCATTCGCACGGTCCATGCCGATAATGACAGCGACCCCCATGCCTCCGGCCGGATCGAGCCGATGGGCTGGGCGGAAGCGGCGCCGCTGATTGCGGCGCATTTTCCTTTTGCGGCAGAGGATCTGCGCAGGCTTTGACGGCACTGGCATCTGCTGCGGGGCTTTGTTAGGGCTGGGTGGCACAACGGCAGGCGGATCATGGCCCTTTCAGACAATATGCGCGCAGCCGTTCTGATGAACATCGCCATGCTCGCCTTCACCTTCAACGATACCAGCATGAAGCTGGCGTCGGAAAACATGCCGCTGTTTCAGGCGATTGCGTTGCGGGGCGGGGTGACAGTGGTGGTGCTGATCGCCATTGCCGCACAGCAGGGCGCTTTCGCCTTTCGGCTGAGCCCGCGTGATCGGCGGCGGATCGGGCTGCGCACCCTGGCCGAGGTTCTGGCGACGCTGACCTTCCTTTCGGCACTGATGCACATGCCGCTGGCGACGCTTTCGGCCATCATGCAGTCTGTGCCGCTGGTGGTGACACTGGCCGCCGCGCTGCTGTTCCGCGAGCCGGTGGGCTGGCGGCGGCTGACGGCGATTGCCATCGGCTTTGTCGGGGTGATGATCATCATCCGGCCGGGCGGTGCGGGCTTCGACGAATGGTCTTTGGTGGGGCTGGCCTCGGTGGCCTGTGTGGTGCTGCGCGATCTGTCGACCCGGGGGCTGGATCGGGCGGTGCCCTCGTCACTGGTGGCGGTCTGGGCGGCGGTTGCTGTGGCCCTGATGGGGGTGGTGGGCAGCTTTGTGACGGGGTGGCAGCCGGTTGGCCTGCGCGATGCGCTGCTGATCCTGGCGGCCGCGGCCAATCTGATCGTGGGCTATATCACGGTGGTCATGGTGATGCGGGTGGGCGAGATCGGCTTTGTGGCGCCGTTCCGTTATATGGCGCTGTTCTGGGCGATCCTGCTGGGATTTGCGATTTTCGGCACGCTGCCAGACCGCGCCACGCTGATCGGGGCGGGTATTGTCGTGGCCACCGGGCTGTTCACGCTGTGGCGCGAACGTCGCCGCGCCATAAGGCCGCCGTCTGAATGATGCAAAACCGCTGAACTGCTGCCGTATTCCTGCGCTACTGTGCCTTCATGACGATGGATAGCACCCTCCGCCCCGCCCGCCGGTTCAGCCGCCTTTGGCGTATTGCGCTGATCTTTTGCGCAGAGCTGGTTGTTCTGGCCTGGGCCTATCAGTTTCTGACCACGATCGAATGTCAGCAGACGGGGCTGTTCGGCACCTGCCGCTTTCTGCGCAGCCTGGTCGCACGGGCGCTTGTGGTGTTTGCGGTCTTTGGCCTGATGGTCTGGGCCCGGCCTGCGGTGTTTGCAGCCTTTCGACGGGTGGTGGAAACGGCGGGGGCTGCGCGCGGGGCGCTGACGCTGCATCTGGCGGGGTTGGTGCTGCTTGCCCTGCCGCTGTTCCTGGCGCCGGGCGGCGATGTGGGCGCGGTTTTCGCCCTGGCGATCTGGCCGCTGGCGTTGGGAAGCCTGCTGGCTGCGGTGGGGGGGCTTTTGTGGCTGGCGCCGGTTTCGGCCTGGCGCCCGCTGCTGGCGCAGGATCGTGGCGTGCTGCCGCTTGTGCTGCTGGTGGGTGCCCTGTTGCCCGATGCGGCGGATATGGCGCAGCGGATGTGGAACTGGGATCTGGTGACCCGGATCACCTTTGATGGGGTCCATCTGTTCCTGCGGCTGTTTTCCGATCAGGTGACGGTCGACCCGCAGAATTACAACATCGGCTTTCCCGAATTCACGGTGAACATTGCGCCGCAATGTTCCGGGGTGGAGGGCGTGGCGCTGGTGACGGCATTTTCGCTGCTTTATATGCTGATCTTCCGCGAAACGGTGCGCTTTCCGCAGATCTGGGTGATCCTGCCGGTGGCCATTCTGCTGTCCTGGGTGTTGAACATCGTGCGGATCGGCGTGCTGATCGTGATCGGGCGCGATGTTTCGCCGGATCTGGCGGTGAACGGCTTTCATTCCTATGCCGGCTGGATGTTCTTCACGCTGCTGGCGCTTGGCATTGTCTGGGGGGTGCAGGCGTTGCCCTGGCTGCATCGCGCGGCGCCGAAGCCGGAAACCGGGCTGCGCGAAGATCCGGTGGCGGCGCTGTTGCTGCCCTTTGCGGTTTTCATGCTGGCGAGCCTGCTGACCCATGCGTTCTTCCCGCATCCCGAACTGGGCTATCCGTTGCGGGTGGGGGCAATGATTCTGGCGCTGCTGCCCTTCCGGCAGTTCTACCGCAGCTTTACCTGGCAGATCGACCCGGTTGCCGTCTTTGCCGGGGTGGCGGTCGGCGCGGGCTGGGTGGCGCTGGACCAAAGCTCTGGCGCGGATGGGATGGAGCTGGCGGCGGCGCTGGCCACGCTGCCGATCTGGGCCTTTGTGCTTTGGGTGGTGTTGCGTCTGGTGGGCACGGTGCTGCTGGTGCCGCTGGTCGAGGAGCTGGCGTTTCGCGGCTATCTGCTGACCCGGCTGGATGGCCCGGGTCTGTGGCGGCGGGCGCTGGCGGTGGGCCTGTCTTCGGCGGCCTTTGCCGCGCTGCATGGCCGCTGGATCGAGGCGGGGGTGGCCGGGATCGTGTTCGCGCTGCTGGCGCTGTGGCGGGGCAGGGTGACGGATNNCTCCCATGCCAGAAGCATGACGGCTGTGAGGGCGGCAATCGCCAGCAGACCAGCCGAAGCGTCAATTTCGGGAACGTTCGCCGGGGTGGGCGAACCCGAGCCGCCGCCCTGACCAAAGCAGTTCCAGATCGAGAAGATGCTGCAACGGCCGCCCTGGGCTTGTGCTGCGGCAGTGGACACACTGGCGGCGAGAGCCGAACCGGCAAGTGCGAGAGTGGTGATAACGCGGGTCATACTCGTCTCCAAAATATCCGACGTTGGTGATGAGGAGAAAATGCCATCTTGCAGGTCTCTTGACCAGATTTTTCCACAAGATTGCCGCAATTGACGGATTCACGCATGAATGGCGGTGCCAATGCAGGGGCTTCGGCTTCATTGTTTCCGGCAGGGTTCCATTGGGCCAGGCCGCCGGGTGCGGGCTTCCGGCAGAGTGATTCGGCCCTTGCGCCACAGGCGTGCAGAAAGGCGGCTTTGCCCTGCTGCTGTTGACAATACAGGCGACTCCCCATATACGCCCGCTACCTCGGTCTGCGACTTGTCGCTGGCCGGGAATCATTATGGATGTGGTCACGATCCGGGCGCAAGCTCCGATCCTCTGAAATTCCACCGCACCGGCCGCGCGCAAGGCGGACGAATGCGGTTTTTGTGTTTTGCGGACGCGCAGTGCACACGTTGAAGACATGCCCCCGGAAACGCCGTTGACGAGCGGTGATTGAACGGGTTGCAAGATAGAGGCTAGTTTAATGCCGACGATCCAACAGCTGATCCGCAAGCCGCGGGAAGCGAAAGCGCGGCGCTCCAAGTCGCAGCACCTGGAGTCCTGCCCGCAGAAACGCGGCGTGTGCACCCGTGTGTANNGTGTACACCACCACCCCGAAGAAGCCGAACTCCGCTATGCGTAAGGTTGCCAAAGTGCGCCTGACGAACGGCTTCGAGGTCATCAGCTATATTCCCGGCGAAAAGCACAACCTGCAGGAACACTCGGTGGTTCTGATCCGTGGCGGCCGCGTGAAAGACCTTCCCGGTGTGCGTTACCACATCCTGCGCGGCGTCCTGGATACCCAGGGTGTCAAAGACCGTCGCCAGCGTCGTTCGAAATACGGCGCGAAGCGTCCGAAGTGAGGTTCTGAGAGATGTCCCGTCGTCACGCCGCCGAGAAGCGCGAAATCCTGCCCGATGCCAAGTTTGGTGATCGGGTTCTGAGCAAATTCATGAACAACCTGATGGTCGACGGCAAGAAATCCGTCGCTGAAACCATCGTCTATGGCGCCCTGGAGCGCATGGAAAAGCGCCTCAAGCGCGAGCCGGTTCAGGCTTTCCATGAGGCCCTGGACAACGTCAAGCCGTCGGTCGAGGTGCGTTCCCGCCGTGTGGGCGGTGCCACCTATCAGGTTCCGGTCGAAGTGCGCGTTGAGCGCCGTGAAGCCCTGGCGATCCGCTGGCTGATCACGGCTGCCCGCAAGCGCAACGAAAATACCATGGAAGAACGTCTGGCCGCCGAACTCTCCGATGCTGTGAACAATCGCGGCACCGCTGTGAAGAAGCGCGAAGACACTCACAAGATGGCCGACGCGAACAAAGCGTTCAGCCACTACCGCTGGTAAGAGGGCGCCATGGCACGCGAGTATCCGCTGGAGCGTTACCGCAACTTCGGGATCATTGCCCACATCGACGCGGGCAAGACCACGACGAGCGAGCGCATCCTTTACTACACCGGTAAATCCCACAAGATCGGCGAAGTCCATGACNNACCCCCGGCCACGTTGACTTCACGATCGAAGTTGAGCGTTCGCTGGCCGTGCTCGATGGCGCTGTCGTTCTTCTGGACGGCAACGCCGGTGTTGAACCGCAGACCGAAACCGTGTGGCGTCAGGCTGACCGCTACAAGGTTCCGCGGATCGTGTTCGTCAACAAGATGGACAAGACCGGCGCTGACTTCTTCAACTGCGTGAAGATGATCAAGGACCGGACCGGCGCGAACCCTGTTCCGATCGCCCTGCCGATCGGTGCGGAAGACAAGCTGGAAGGCATCATCGACCTCGTGACCATGGAAGAATGGGTCTATGAGGGCGAAGATCTGGGCGCTTCCTGGAAGCGTCAGCCGATCCGTGACGAGCTGAAAGATGCGGCCGACGAATGGCGCCTGAACCTGCTGGAAACGGCAGTCGGTCAGGATGACGCCGCGATGGAAGCCTATCTGGAAGGCAACGAGCCTTCGGCTGAAGAGCTGCGCGCGCTGATCCGCAAGGGCACGCTGTCCATCGACTTCATCCCGGTGATGGCGGGTTCGGCCTTCAAGAACAAGGGCGTGCAG
>DOMY01000003.1 GCA_003509785.1 Gemmobacter sp. | reverse complement strand
ATGTGATCCTGCAGCGCATCGGTATAGGTGGATTTCAGCTTGGACAGCTGCCGCCAGTCCAGCACCCGCGCCGCCAGCTGCGCACCCTGCGGATGGCTGTCTTCCTGCGTCGTCACATCTTCCAGCACATCGGCGCCGGTGGCATAGGCGCCGGTCTTGCCCTTTTGCCCGCCGGGCACCTGCAGCTGATCGAACAGGATCTCGCCCAGCTGCTTGGGGGAGCCTACGTTAAACTTCGCCCCGGCCAGCGCGTGGATCTCTTCCTCCAGCATGACCATCTTCTGCGCAAAGGCGTTCGACATGCGCGACAGCGTGTCGCGATCCACCTTCACCCCGGCCATTTCCATATCCGCCAGCACGCGGATCAGCGGCCGTTCCAGCGTTTCATAGACGGTGGTCACCTGCGCCCGGTGCAGGCGCGGTTTCAGCAGCTGCCACAGCCGCAGCGTGATATCGGCATCTTCGGCGGCATATTTCACCGCATCTTCGATCTTCACCCGGTCAAAGGTGATCTGCGCCTTGCCCGATCCCAGCAGCGTCTTGATCGGGATGGGGCTGTGCGACAGATAGCGTTCCGACAGCTCGTCCATGCCGTGATTGTGCAGGCCCCCGTGCAGGGCGTAAGAGATCAGCATGGTGTCTTCGACCGGCGCGATCTGCACGCCATGCCGGGCCATGATCTTCCAATCGTATTTGATATTCTGGCCGATCTTCAGGATGCTGTCATCTTCCAGCACCGGCTTCAGCACCGCCAGCGCCTCGGCCAGCAACATCTGGCCTTCGGTCAGCTTGTCCGAGGCGAACAGATCGCCGCCGCCTTCGCGATGGCCCAGCGGGATATAGCAGGCATGCCCCGGATCGACGGCCAGCGAGATGCCCACAAGTTCGGCCTGCATCTCGTCCAGCGAGGTGGTCTCGGTGTCGAAGGCCACATACCCGCGCTCGCGGATGCGGGCGACCCAGGCCGCCAGCTGCGTCGGTTCGGTGACACATTCATAGGCCGCATGATCGAAGGGCAGGGGGGCTGCATCGGCCACCGGGGCATCTGCCACGGGGGCGGCCTCGGGCAGGGGGGCGGCCACCTTCATCTTGTCGGCCACCCGGCGGGTCAGGGTGCGGAACTCCATCGCATTCAGAAAGCCCATCAGAACTTCCGGCTCGGGCGCCCGCACTTCCAGGCTTTCCAGCGTGAACTCCAGCGGCGTATCGCAGTCCAGCGACACCAGCCGCTTGGAAATGCGGATCTGATCGGCAAAATTCACCAGCGTTTCGCGGCGCTTGGGCTGCTTGATCTCACCCGCCCGCGCCAGAAGCGTTTCCAGATCGCCATATTCCTGGATCAGCAGCGCCGCCGTCTTGATCCCGATCCCCGGCGCGCCCGGCACGTTGTCGACCGAATCGCCCGCAAGGCTCTGGACATCCACAACCCGTTCGGGGCCGACGCCGAATTTCTCGAACACCTCGTCGCGGTCGATGGTCTTGTTCTTCATCGCGTCGAACATCACCACGCCATCGCCCACCAGCTGCATCAGATCCTTGTCGGAACTGATGATCGTCACCCGTCCGCCCGCATCGCGCGCCTTGCAGGACATGCTGGCGATGATGTCATCCGCCTCATATCCCTCGGTTTCGATACAGGCGATGTTGAAGGCCCGCGTCGCCTCGCGCGTCAGCGGGAACTGCGGGCGCAGATCCTCGGGCAGTTCGGGGCGGTTGGCCTTGTAGGCGGGATAGATCTCGTTGCGGAAGGTTTTCGAAGAATGATCAAAGATCACCGCCACATGCGTCGGCGCATCCGGGCCGGAATTGCCCTCGATATAGCGGAACATCATGTTGCAGAAGCCCGCCACCGCCCCCACCGGCAGGCCATCGGTCTTGCGCGTCAGCGGCGGCAGCGCGTGATAGGCGCGGAAGATGAAGGCCGATCCGTCGATCAGATGCAGGTGGTGGCCCTTGCCAAAACTCATGGTCGTTCTCCGCGCGGTTTGGTGGCAGTATTGGCACGAACGGGGGCGCGGTGCCACCCATCGGAGGGCGGGATGCGGGTTCTGCTGCGGGCTTTGGCCGGGTTTCTGCTAGGCGGGCTGCTGGCTTTGGGCATTGGCGTGGCGCTGCCCTATCTGATGCCGATCTCGCAGGCCGAAGGCGCCTATGCCATGGGGGTGGTGTTCTTCTGGATGCCGGCCGCGGCGATCCTTGGCGCCGTGGCGGGCATTGTCTGGGGCGTGCTGGGCTGACCCCGAAAAACCACCGCGCAAAGCGCTTGACCCATGCCCGCAATCGCGCCATGGTCCGGCCATGCTGAACCGGAACGCCCTCTTTTCGTTTTATTGGTCCGACGCCACATAGGCGGCCGGTCAGCGATTCATGTGATCCCAGACCATCAGGCCGCCCGCAGGGGCCGCCAGATCACATGCCTCCCCTGCCGCGCCGCCGCAGAGGAAACCGTCATGCCGCCGAAAATGCCCAATCTCACCATCCTGCCCGCCGAACCCGATGATCTGCCCGAGGTGCATCGGATGCTGATCGCGCTTGCCGTGCATCTGGGCGATGTGGCGACGATCACGCCCGCAGGCCTTGCGCAGGCCACGCTGGAAGATCCGCAGGCCCGGCTGATCGTCGCCTGCCTGGCCGACAGCCCGGCGCGGCATCCGGTGGGTTATGCCCTGCTGATGCGGCGGCAGAACCTTGTCACCGGCAAGGAAAGCTATGTGATCGAACAATTGTATGTGCAGCCGCCCTTCCGCCGCGCGGGTATCGGCCGGGCGCTGATGGCCGGCGCGCGCGATCTGGTCCGCGCCGAAGGCCGGGCAGGGCTGGTGATCGGGGCGCCGCCTGCCAATGCCGGGGCGGCGGCGCTCTGCCGGGCCATGGGCCTGACGGAACTGCCGCCTGCCGGGCCAAGCTTTGCCGTGGCGCTGGCCTCGTGATCCCGCTGGCCTCTTGATCCCTGCGCGGGGGGTATGGCCCCCCGCAGCCCGGATCAGCCGCGCGGGCGCCTATCGCTCAGTGGTCGTCATGCGCGTGATCGCGGTCGATCACATAGCGCTTGTCGCAATAGCCACATTCCACAAAACCGCTGTCCTGCGGAATCGAAAGCCAGACGCGGGGATGGCCCAAGGCGCCTTCTCCCCCGTCACAGGCCACTTTCCAGGTGGTCACAACTTGGGTTTCCGGCGCGTCGATGCTCATGCTGTCCTCACGGGTAATGGCGGGGGCTATCCCTGTGGCGCCATTCTAACCATCCCGCCCGGCCCGGCAAGGGCGAAGCCGCAGTGCGGCAAATCAGGCGGTCAGCCGGGCCACGATCCGCCGTGTCAGCGGCGCCACCACCAGAACGGTGGGGAAGGCGATGGCCCAGGCCACCACCCAGCTGCCCATCCAGGCGGCGCCAAACCCCTCGGCCAGACCCAGTGCCCGCAGCGTGGCTATGCCGCTGACGATGCAGGACATCATGCCCGACAGGATCAGCCCGAACAGGGCAGGGGCAAAGCGGGCGGGAATCATCGGTCTCTCCTGGCTGGTCGCGGCAAATTAACCGGCAGCAGACCGGCCGCAATCTGCGCCAGCGCACAGAGGTCTGCGCCTTTTGCGGTCTGCGCCTTTTGCCTGCATGGCGCGCGGCTTTTTGTCCCGACAGGGGCGGGACGCAGGCCATACGCCCGCCAGACGCAAAACCTACGCCAGTTCCGCCGCCGGGATCATCGGAAAGAACAGGCCGCCAGACCGCACACCGAACCAGTCTGCGCCCTCATGCGGCGCGGTTTCGCCCATGTCCACCAGCCGGTAAAAGCTCTTGCGGTCGATCCGCGCCTCCAGCCCGCGGCGGATCATCACATAGGGTGAAGGCTCGCCCGTTTCGGCGTCGCGCGTCACGCGGATCGGATGTTCCGCGCCTGCCACAGCCTCGTCTCCCACATTGGTGGTGAAGATGATTTCCTGGCTATCCCCTTCGCCTGAAACAGAAAAATCAACGGCGACAAAGGGCGCATCCTCTACCTGGATGCCCAGCTTTTCCACCGGGGTCACCAGATAATACCGCCCCTCTTCCAGCTTCAGGATGCCCGCGAACAGCTTCACCAGCGGCGCCCGGCCGATCGGCGTGCCCTCGTGAAACCAGGTGCCGTCGCGCGCAATCCGCATATCCATCTCGCCGCAATAGGCGGGGTTCCACAGATGCACCGGCGGCGGCCCCTTCTTCGAGGCGGATTTCACCTGATCCATCAAGCTGTTGGCATCCGCTTTCACGATCATTTGTGCCTCCTTCGCGTTTGTCATTTGGCCGCCGGGGCCTTCCGTTCTAGAAAGGGAAATATAACCATTCCGGGGTAGAAGTCATGCCAGAGGCGCTTGTGCAGCAGATCGAATCGCTTGGGGACCGGCTCGCCGGCGCGAAAGCCTCCATCAACCGCCGGTTCATCGGGCAGGAAAAGGTGGTCGATCTGGTGCTGGCCTCGCTGCTTTGCGGTGGTCACGCGCTGCTTGTCGGGCTTCCGGGCCTGGGCAAGACGCGGCTGGTG
>DOMY01000173.1 GCA_003509785.1 Gemmobacter sp. | reverse complement strand
CCCCCCCCGCCCGCCGCCCCGCCGCCCGTGGCGGATGCCGCCGCCCCCCCGCCCGAGCCGCCGCCTGTGCCAGACGTTCCACAGCCGCCCCCGCCGCCTGTGGCCGAAGCCCCTCCGCCCCCCCCTGCCGAAGCCGTGCCACCACTACCGCCGCCCCCGACGATGGAGCCTGGCGCCGTGCCGCCGCCCCCGCCCCCGCCCGAAGCGGCCGGGAATTTCGATCCGGGGCCACCCGCCAGCCCGCCACCCGCCCCGCAGTTTCCCGCCACCGTGGTGCCGCCGCAGGTCACCCAGCTGGAAACGCAGGATTTCGGCGTGATCCCCACCGAAACCCTGCGCCCCGGCCAGTTTCACGCCCCGACCCCGATCCTGATTCCCGGCGCGCAGGTCGTCAGCACGCAGGCCCTGGCCGATGCGCTGAATTCGGGGATGCGCGTGGTGCTGATCGACGTGCTGGGCGGCAGCTACAGCCTGCCCGGCGCGCTGATGGCGCCGGCACTGGCACAGGGCGGCCATTTTCAGGACCGGCTGCAACAGCAGGCCGGGCAATGGCTGGGCCAGGTGACCGGGGGCGATGCCAGCCTGCCGGTGATCCTTTATTGCAGCGATCCGATGTGCTGGCTCAGCTACAATGCCGCGCTGCGGGTGGTGGCCGCCGGCTATACCAATGTCTACTGGTATCGCGGCGGCTTGCACGCCTGGCAGATGGCCGGGCTGCAACTGGTGCCCGCCGGATTCTGATGCGCAACCGCCGCCCGGTGCTGCCGGGCGGCCCTTTGCCTGCCGCGCTGCCGGGTGTAGACAGGGCCGATAATCCCCGAAGGCCCTGACCGCACATGACCCAATCCGCCCCGCCGACCATCACGCGCGAAAGCCCGGCCACGCCCGATCTGGCCCTGCTGTTCGAACGGCATACCGCCGATATGCACGCCGATACCCCGCCCGAAAGCATCCATATGATGGATGCCTCGGAACTCGATCATCCCGATATCGCCTTCTTCGTGATGCGCGAGGGCGGGGTGCCGCTGGCCATGGGCGCCTTCAAGCGCATCAACGACGGCCATGCCGAAATCAAATCCATGCACGTTCTGGCCGAAGCCCGGGGCCGTGGCCTGTCACGCGCCATGCTGGATCACCTGCTGGCCGCAGCGCGGGCGGCGGGCTTTGCCCGGCTCAGCCTGGAAACCGGGGTGCAGCCCACCTTCATCGCGGCCCGCGCGCTGTATGAACGCGCAGGCTTCGAAATCTGCGGCCCGTTCGAGGGCTATGACGAAGATCCCAACAGCCTGTTCATGACCCGCAGCCTGATCTGACGGCACTGGCCGGACCTTGCCGCCCGGCCTTTGATCCCCGGCCCTTTGTCAAAAGCCCTGCAGCACGATCTTGCCGCGCGCCGTGCCGGTTTCGATCTGCGCATGAGCCTGCATCAGATTGGCTGCGTTGATCGGCGCCATGGTCTGGGTCAGCGTGCTGCGGATGCGGCCCGCATCCACCAGCCGCGCCACCTCGGCCAGCAGGCGGCCCTGTTCGGCCATGTCAGGCGTGCCAAAGATCGCGCGGGTGAACATCAGCTCCCAGTGGATCGACACCGCCTTGCGCTTGAATCCCATGATGCTCAGGCTTTCGGGATCGTCGATCAGGCCAAACCGGCCCTGCGGGGCGATCACTTCGGCGATGTCCTGCACATGGCGGTCGGTCTGGGTGGTGGAAAACACGAAGGCAGGCGCGCCGATCCCCAGCGCGGCCATCTGCGGCGCCATCGGCTGGCTGTGGTCGATCACATGATGCGCGCCCAGTTCGCGCACCCAATCTTGCGTTTCCGGGCGCGAGGCGGTGGCGATCACCGTCAGATCCGTCAGCGCGCGCAGCAGCTGGATGGCGATCGACCCCACACCGCCCGCGCCCCCGATCACCAGCACCGCCGGTGCGGCACCGGGCACCGGGCGGCGCACATCCAGCCGGTCGAACAGCATTTCCCAGGCGGTGATCGCGGTCAGCGGCAGGGCGGCGGCTTCGGCATCGGTCAGGCTGGCGGGCTTCTGCGCGGCAATGCGGCTGTCCACCAGATGGAACTGGCTGTTGGCGCCCGGCCGGATGATCGACCCGGCGTAGANNGCGCACCTTGGTATCCACCGGATTGACGGAAACCGCCGCCACCTCCACCAGCAGGTCATGGCCGCTGGCCTGCGGGCGCGGCAGGTCGATATCCTGCAGGGCATCGGGACGGGTGATCGCGCCGGGGGTCTGATAACCGATGGCTTTCATGGGTCTGCTCCACTGGGTGATTGCTGTTGACGAAAACTGCGCCTATGATCGGAATTCTGCAATACGCACAAAATCAGCACATAGTATCAAAAAGGATACTGTTATGGCCAAGCCCCGCCACGCCCGTCTGGATTGCGCGCCCGGCTGTGCGGTCGAGGCGGCGATCAGCCTGATCGACGGCAAGTGGAAGGCGATCATCCTGTTTCACCTGCTTGGGGGCACCCTGCGCTTCAACGAGATCCGCAGGCAGGTGCAGAACTGCACCCCCCGGATGCTGACCAACCAGCTGCGCGAGCTGGAAGAGGATGGGCTCATCACCCGCAAGGTCTATGCCCAGGTGCCGCCGAAGGTGGAATATGCGCTGTCGCCGCTGGGCCACAGCATGACGCCGGTGTTGCAGGCGCTGAAGATCTGGGGCGATGCCAATCTGGGGCTGTTCGGCAAGCCCAAGGGCCAGGATCCGCACGAACAGGCTGCATAGCCACAGCACGGGATTGGCGCTCCGGCTGAGTGCCGCAGCAGGGCCGCATCATCCTGCGCTGAAACAGATGGTGGTGACCCCAGCAGGATTCGAACCTGCGACATGCCGCTTAGCGGGCCATCCGCAGCTTTCGCTGCCGCCATACCGGCGTCATGGCCTGGACTATCCCTTCACCATTGGCGCGCTGCGCCGTTAGGTGCCTGCCGTCTAGTCTCTACACCTTCCCCGTTGCCGGGGCTTGGCTCGGGATTGCCATCGCCCGAAAGCGGAAGGTTTCCCCGAATTTGACAGGTTCTACATCCGCCGTTTCCCGCGGTGCACTCCTATTGAAGGCGGCTGCTCTATCCAGCTGAGCTATGGGGCCCCGGCCTCTCTATGCACCAAGGATGGCACGGTGCCAAGCCCCCGCCGGGCCCGCGCAGCTGCAAAGATCGGGGGCCAGTATTGGGGGCCAGTATCGGGGCAGGGGCTGCATGGCACAGGGGCCGAAGCTTGCGCCCCGGCCCCCGTTCCTTGCCTGTTCAGCATCCGCACCTGGCCTGTTCCCAAGATCGGTCTGGCCGTCATGCGGCGGCGATCTGGCTCCAGCGGATCACGCGGTTGCGCCCGGCTTTCTTGGCCGACAGCGTGGCGGAATCCGCCTCGGCCAGCATTTCCTTCAGCGGGCGGGGGTCATGCGCCATCGAAACCCCCAGCGATACGGTGATCGGCCGACCCGAAACCCGCACCCGCGATTCCACGGCAGAGCG
>DOMY01000092.1 GCA_003509785.1 Gemmobacter sp. | reverse complement strand
CACCCGGATGGGCGGCATCCGGTCTTCACCCCGCATCTGCAGCAGGGACGGCATCTGCCAGATCACCACGCCAACCCGCAGTTTCGGGTGCAACCGCTTGATCCGGCGCACATGCAGCAGCGAGGCACGGGCAGGTGCCGGGTCCAGGAACGACAGCACGAGGCAATCGCAACCGTCAAGCGAAAGCGCGCCCAGGCGCGACGGGGCCAGATCATCATGCGAATGATGCGGCGCCAGCGCACCTTCGGCGGCCAGACCCTGCGCCAGCATGGCGGCGGCGGCATCATCCAGCGCCGAGCGGCCACCGATGCACAGGATGCGGCGGCCCTTGCCGGGNNATGACCTCGGCCAGTTCTTCGGTGACCACCACCTGAAGCTCTGCCACCATCTGCAGCGCCATATCGGCCACGCGGGTTTCATGTTCGGGGCCAAGCACGCCGCGCGCCCGATCCACATCTGCCAGCAGCAGGGCGGGGATGCCGGTGTCGCGATGGTAATCGGCCAGCCAGGCCTCTTCCAGCGCCTCTTCGGCGCGGAAGGTGGCCTCGATGGGGTCGCCCGCCAGCCAGCGCTGATAGAGCCGGGCATGGGGCGCCAGCACGGGTTCATCGCCAAACAGGATGTCGAACAGCTCGAACTGCGGGATATGGCGGCCCAGCACCACCAAGCATACGGTCAGCGGGGTGGACAGCACAAGGCCCAGCGGCCCCCAGATCCAGGTCCAGAAGATGGCGCTGACGATGATGGCCAGCGGTGACAGCCCGGTGCGCGAGCCGTAAAGCCAGGGTTCCACGACATTCGATGTCACCAGTTCTACCACCACGAAGAGTGCGGCTGTCCACAGCAGCGCCTCCCATTCCGGGCTGACGGCGAAGGCCAGAAACAGCGGAAAGACCGCGGCCAGAACCGAGCCGATATAGGGCACGAAGCGCAGCACCAGCGCCAGCAGCCCCCAGAGCAGCGCATTGGGCACCCCGATCAGCCACAGCCCCATNNATCAGGTTCACCAGCAGCTGCACCAGCAGGTAATTCGCGACGCGGCTGCCCGCCTCTTCCAGAACCTGGGTGGTGCGGTGCAGATCGTTCGACCCGATCAGACGGATGAAACGGTCGCGCAGTTCTTCGCGTTCCAGCAGCATGAAGACCACGACGACCACGACAAGCCCGGTGGTGGCAATGGGGCTGACCAGCGGCACCACCAGATCCTGCAGCATCTGCACCGGGCTTTGCCGTTCAACCAGTTCCACCTTCAGCGGCGTGTCGACACCGGGGGTGGGGAGGGCGGCCGCATCGCCCGGCAGGGCGGCGCTGATTTCGGCATTTATGGAACCCAGCATCTCTGTCAGGCGGCCCAACAGGCCGCGCCCGCCGGTTTCCTCCTGCAGGGCCGTCAGCTTGCTGACGATATTGGCCTGAAATTCCGGCAGGTTGGTGGCGAGGCTGGACATCTGCCCGGCCACCACCAGCGAAAACAGCGCGAAGGCCAGGAAGGCCAGAAACACGACCGACAGGACCGAGGCGGTCATCGGCATGCCATGGCGGCGCAGACGGCTGACCAGCGGCGACAGCGCGAAGGTCAGCAGCATGGCGATGGCGAGGGGAAGGAAGACCTCTTGCCCGAGATAGAGCACGGCGCCGACAGCGGCGATGGTGGCCAGTTTCGGCAGGGTGATGCGGCGGGACTGGGCGCCGGGTTCGTCGGCAGGCGTTGCGGTCATGATCCGCAAAGCGGGGTCTGGCATGGGTCACCGGATGAAGCAAGGCCGAGAGCAACGCAGACAACAGGGATGCGGTTCCCGCCGGGGATACGATTTTGTGGCGGATGCTGGCCGGGGTTCGTGCCGTTCGCCCCGTGCCGGGTGTGGCGCGCGGCCGGAGGGTGGCCGCGCCCGAAGGTTGATCGGCAGAGGGGCGCTGTCTGCGCTTTGCCCCCCTGCCGCTGGATGGCCGAGTTATTCGGCAGCGGTATCGAGCGCGGAATCCCAGCCGGAAATGGCCTTGGCCTCCAGAAACTCTTCGATGCCCCAATGGCCGCCTTCGCGGGCGCGGCCCGAGGCCTTGACCCCGCCGAAGGGCGAACCGGCGGCGCGGGATTTGCCGTTCATTTCCACCATGCCGGCGCGCAGTTGGCGGGCCAGCCGGTTGCGGCGGGCACCATCCTGCGACTGCACATAGTTCGTCAGGCCATAGGGCGTATCATTGGCGATGCGCACGGCCTCTTCTTCCGTGTCGAAGGGGATGATCGACAGCACGGGGCCGAAGATTTCTTCGCGTTCGATGGTCATGCCGGGTTTCACATCGGCAAAGACCGTGGGTTTGACGAAGAAGCCGCGGTTCAGATGTTCGGGCAGGCCAAGGCCGCCCGCCACCAGGCGCGCGCCCTCGTCGATGCCCTTCTGGATATAGCCCTGAATCTGATCCCACTGGCGCTTGTTCACCACCGGGCCGATATGCGGGCCATCCTGCGACGCGGGGCCGACCGGGATGGACGCCGCAATTTCAGCGGCCTTTTCCACCGCGCGATCATAGACCGAGCGTTCGACCAGCATCCGCGACGGTGCGTTGCAGCTTTGCCCCGAGTTGTTCATCATGTGGCGCACGCCGCGTTCCACCGCGCGATCATCGGCATCGGCGAAGATCAGGTTGGCGCCCTTGCCGCCAAGCTCCAGCGTCACGCGTTTCAGCGTTTCGGCGGCGGCCTTGCTGATGGCGCGGCCCGCACGGGTGGAGCCGGTGAACGAGATCATCTCGACATCCGGGTGTTCCGACAGGCGGGTGCCCACGCCCATGCCATCGCCGTTCACCAGGTTGAACACGCCCGCAGGCACGCCCGCATCATGGCAGAATTCGGCAAACAGCAGCGAGGACAATGGCGATTCCTCGGAGGGTTTCAGCACGCAGGGGCAACCGGCCAGCAGCGCCGGGATCACCTTCAGCGTGACCTGATTCATCGGCCAGTTCCATGGCGTGATGAGACCCACCACCCCGATCGGCTCCATCGCGATGCGGTCATTCGGGGCATGGGGGCCGAGCGGGCGGACCCATTCGATCTGATCAAAGGCCGTCAGGAAGTTCTTCAGATGCCAGGGCAGGCTGGGGGCCTGGCTTTCGCGGGCCAGCTTGATCGGCGCGCCCATTTCCAGGCTGATCGCCTGTGCCATTTCCTCGGCCCGCTGTTCATATTGGGCAAGGATGCGTTCCACCACGGCGCGGCGTTCGGCAGGGGGCGTGGCGGCCCAGGCGGGGAAGGCGGCCTTGGCTGCGGCCACCGCCCGGTCACAATCGGCAGCAGAGCCCAGCGAGATCACGGCGCAGGGCTCTTCGGTCGAGGGGTCGATCACCGCGCAGTCGCGGGGTTCCAGCGGCGCAACCCAGGCGCCGTTGATGTAGAATTCGCGTTTCTCGATCATGGTAAACCTCCGGCTTTGGGCGGGAGGGTGGACCTTTGGACGCAGCCTTGCAAGCCTGTTTGCGACTGCATTTGATCAAATGCAGGTCAGAAGGCGCGCCAGCTTTCGGGGTCATAGCCAAAGCGCGCCAGATCCTGCCCGATCAGCTGGCGGGCCAGTTCCGCCAGTTCCGGCGTATAGGTTTCGGCCTGGCGTTTCGACCGATTGGGGCGGTGATCCATCCGGGCGCGGACCCAAGGCTCGGGGAAGCCAAGCCTTGCGCCCAGCGTCAGGAACCCCTCTTCCAGATCGGTCTCGATGCGGAAGATGCGGGTATAGCGCAGCCGGTCGCACATCAGCACGGTGGATTGGCTGTCCCAGTGGTGATCACGCTGGCCTTCGGGTTGCGAGGCGGCATAGCGCAGGAAGGTTTCGAACGGGATCAGCGTGTTGGGCGCGCCGCCCGGCAGGCCCTGCGCCCGGGCAAAGGCGCGCAGCGGCGGCAGTTCGTGCTTGCGCATCGACCTTGCATAGGCGGCGTCGGCGCCATCGGGGCTGCGGTGGTGGCCATCGAGGAACTTGTTCTTCCAGGCCGAGGCCAGTCGGCCATAGGGGTTGCGCACGAAGGCAAAGGTTTCGAAATCACCGGGCGTGCGGACAAAGGCCCAGTAATCGCGCAGGGGCGCGATGGGAAAGCGCCGCGGCACCGACAGCAGGCGCCAGCGCCCGTCTGACGGATCGACCCGCCCGCGATGATCGCGGAACCCATCTGACAACCATTGCCGGGTGAAGGTGGTCAGCACCTTGGGATTCAGCATCAGCGCGGTGCGGCTGCCCCGATCCAGGAACAGTTTGAACGGGCTGAAATGGCGGTTGGGGTGCAGCATGGCGGCCTCGGATCGGGATGGCCTTGGTTAGCAGCCCCGCTGGCCCGGGTAAACCGCAGAGCCTTTCTGCGGCGGATCGCGCCTGTGGAACAGCGTTCGCCTTGCGCGGGGCAAGCCGGATCAGTGGTCTTATTTCGGCTGCGGCACTGCGGCAGGGTGAAAACATCGTTCTGTTTGTCTATCTAGAGACAGAATCGAACCGCGTGCAGGAGTTTCAGCATGTCCATCCGTATCAACGACGTTGCCCCCGATTTTACCGCCGATTCGACGGCGGGTACGATCAGCTTTCATGAATGGCTGGGCGATAGCTATGGCATCGTGTTCAGCCATCCGCGCGATTTCACGCCGGTCTGCACCACCGAATTCGGCGCCGTGGCGCAGCTGGTGCCGGAATTTGCCAAGCGCAACACCAAGGTGATCGGCGTTTCCGTCGATTCGGTGGCAGAGCATCAGAAGTGGAAGCGCGATATCGAGGCCTTCGGCGGGGCACCGGCCGATTTCCCGATCATCGACGATACCTCGCTGACCGTGTCGAAGGCTTTTGACATGCTGCCCGCGGATTTCTATCTGCCGACCGAAGGCCGCACCCCTGCCAATACCGCCACGGTGCGGACCGTCTACATCATCGGGCCGGACAAGAAGGTGCGGCTGACCATGTCTTACCCCATGTCGGTGGGCCGCAACTTTGCGGAAATCATGCGGGCGCTGGATGCCGTGCAGGCCACCGATGGCGTGCCGCTGGCCACCCCGGCCAACTGGGTGCCGGGTCAGGATGTGATCGTGGCGCTGAGCCTGAACAACGAACAGGCCACCGAAAAGTTCGGTGAGCTGGACATCAAGCTGCCCTATCTGCGCTTTGCCAAGGCGCCGAAATAAGCCAGTTTCCAGAACGGTTCCCGGCAAGGGATCAGGAAAGGCCCCGGGTTTCCGGGGCCTTTCTGCATGGGCCCGGGCGGTTGGGGCG
Source organism: Gemmobacter sp. (assembly GCA_003509785.1). Lineage (GTDB taxonomy): Bacteria > Pseudomonadota > Alphaproteobacteria > Rhodobacterales > Rhodobacteraceae > Gemmobacter. The sequence goes on along the minus strand of DOMY01000092.1, from coordinate 6,796 downwards.
CCGCCAGACATGCAGTTTCTGCATAGCAGCATTGGTGATCAGGTGGATTGTGCAGTTGCAGCAAAAGGCCCATGTTAGCGTCACCAGAAGGGCGGAAATGAATGCCCCGAACGCCGACGAAACCCAAGAGGCACTGAAAATTATGGCTTATATCTCTTCGCATCGCACCAACGGCAATGTGGCCGACCTGCTGGCGAAAGTGGTCGCCACCGTGAAGGACGCGCTGCACCGTCGCACCGTCTATACCCGCACCCTGCGGGAGCTGCAGTCGCTGAACGACCGCGAGTTGAATGATCTTGGCATGTCGCGCGCCTCGCTGCGCCACATCGCCCATGAGGCTGCCTACGGCCTCTGACTGCGATCCCTGCCCCGTTTCCTCCTCCCTCGGGGTTGGGTGACACCGGGCGAAGCACTCCTCCTCCCTTGCTTCGCCAATGTTTGCGGCCCGTGGCTCCTCCCGCCACGGGCCGTTGTCATTTTTGGGCCGTCGTCATTTTGGGGCTTCCGCCAGCGGATGGCCCTTGCCCCAGATCCGGGGCGCCTCGCGCCGCAGCATGGCCTGTTCGGCCTGCGCCAGCCGCAGAAGTGCGGCAGATTCGCTGCCGGTTTCGCGCAGGGCCCGCTGCCACAGCCGCAGCAGGGATGTCGCGCTCCAGGGCAGGGCGGCATGGATCAGCCAGCGCCGCAGTGGCGGTGGCAGCGAATCATGGCGCGCCATCGGGTTGCCCCGGCGCCAGCGGATGCGCGATGCGGCAAGGTTGCGGGTCATGCGGCAGCCTGCCCCCAGCGCGGGAAGGGATCGGCCAGCCCGCGCCAGTCTGCCGGGCGAAAGCCGTCGGCGGGCACCAGTGCGGCATCCAGCGCGGCGCGCAGGGCGGTCTGATCGAAGCCTGCCCCGATGAACACGATTTCCTGCCGCCGGTCGCCCCAGGGTTCGACCCAGTTCGCCTGCATCTCTTGCAGGGCATCGGGGTGCTGCGGCCAGCGGTCCTGCGGCACGGCCGCCCACCAGCGGCCCAGCGGCGCCACCGAAGACACCGCACCGGCCAGCGAGAATTCCGCCGCCCAGTCCGGCCGGGTCGCGATCCAGAAATGGCCCTTGGCGCGGATCACCCCGGGCATGTCACCATTCAGCACCGCATGGATTCGGGCGGGATCAAAGGGGCGGCGGGCCCGGTAGACGAAGCTGGAAATGCCGTATTCTTCGGTTTCGGGCGTGTGATCGGCAAAGCCATACAGCTCTTTCGCCCACATCGGATGTTCATGCGCCCGGTCGAAATCAAAGAGGCCGGTATCGAAGATCGCCTCGGGCGCGACCACGGAGTGATCGGTTTCGATCACGCGGGCATCGGGGTTCAGCGCATGAATGATGCTGCGCGCCGCCGCCGCACGCTCGGGGCCTGCATCCCGGCATTTGTTCAGCACGATCACATCGGCAAATTCGATCTGATCCGTCAACAGGTTGACCAGCGTGCGTTCATCCTGCGCGCCCAAAGATTCGCCGCGATCCGCCAGAAAATCATGGCTGGCGAAATCGTTCAGCAGGTTGATGGCATCGACCACCGTGACCATGGTATCCAGCCGCGCGACATCGGACAGGCTGTTGCCCTCGGCATCGCGGAAATCGAAGGTGGCGGCGACGGGCAGCGGTTCTGCAATGCCGGTGCTTTCGATCAGCAGGTAATCGAACCGGCCTTCGGCGGCCAGCCTGCGCACCTCTGTCAGCAGATCGTCGCGCAGGGTGCAGCAGATGCAGCCATTGGTCATTTCCACCAGCTTTTCATCGGCGCGGGACAGTTCGGTGCCTTCGCGGATCAGATCGGCGTCGATGTTCACTTCGGACATGTCATTGACGATGACGGCAACACGGCGCCCCGCCCGGTTGTTCAGGACGTGGTTCAGCAGCGTGGTCTTGCCGGCGCCCAGAAAGCCGGACAGGACAGTGACGGGAAGGCGGGGGTCGGTCATGGGAGGTCAGCCTATGTAATGTTATAAAGTTACATTACTGGCGGTGAAAGCGCCCCGCAAGGGGGCGTGTTCAGATGCTGCGGGGGTAAAGGACGATCGGGGCGCCCAGCTGGACGCGATCATACAGCAGTTCGATATGTTCATTCACCAGCCGGACACAGCCATTGGAAACGGCGGTGCCGATGGTCCAGGGCTGGGGCGTGCCGTGGATGCGCAGGAAGGTATCGCCGCGCGCTTCATCGAACAGATAAAGCGCCCGCGCCCCCAGGGGGTTGCCCGGGCCGCCCGGCATCCCATCCGCATATTGGGCATAATGTTCGGGGTCGCGGGCAATCATGTCTTTGGTCGGCGTCCAGCTGGGCCATTCTTTCTTGGCGCCCAGCGTGAAATTGCCCGCCTCGTACAGATTGCCCTTGGCGATGCCGACGGTGAACCGCATGGCAAATTGCGCATCCAGCATCAGATAGAGCGCGAAGGCATCGGGATCGACCAGGATCGCCCCCGGCGGATAGGCATCCATCAGGTTCAGCGTCATCGGCTGATGTTCGGGTGGCACCACATAGGTTGCGGCATCCTGCGCCACGACGGGGCGGGGCAGGGTGGCCAAAGCCCCGGCGGAAAGGGCCGCTGTCAGCAGATGGCGGCGGGAGAGCCGCGGGCAGGACATGCGCGGGCAGGGCAGGGCGGGCGGGTCTTTGCGCAGATTTGACATGGCTGGAAGAAATCGCGAATCGTGCGGTGCTAGCAAGGCTTCAATGCGGATCCTACCATAATGTGATTCCGCCTGCGCTGTCGCTGCCGTCAGGCCCGCCGCCCCAGACGGCGCAGCATCGCCACGGCATCGCGCAGCAGTGGCAGGCGGTGGTGCAGGCGCTGGCCCGCGATATCGCTGCGCGAGGATCGCTGGGTGGCCAGCGGCAGTTCGGTGGCCAGGATGCCAAGATCGGGCAGATCCTTGCGCATCCAGACATAGGCGCCATCCACATGCATGGGCCCGCCATAGGGATCACCCGCGCGGCGTGTGCGCATCTTGTCCAGATAGCTGCTTGCCGCTTCCGAAAAAGCACGGCTGACGCCCAGGAAATGGGTGGTCAGAAAGCTGTGTTCCGGCGAAAGGCGCAACAGCCCGTGGCCCAGCGGCCGGTCGCCCGGCTGGGCCGTGACCGGCTGCACCGAATACAGCAGATCCCAGTCGGGCCCGCGCAATAGCGGCAGCGCATCGGCAAAGCGTTCGGCAAAGCCGCGGGCGAAACTGGCGTCATCTTCCAGAATCAGCGCCCGTCGGGCCCCCGAGGCCAGAATGGCACGGTGCATCGCCAGATGGCTTTCGAAACAGCCCCGCGCGCCCAGGCTTGGAAACTCGCCCGGATCCGCCGGGGCAATGGCCGGAAACAGCGTGACAGAGGGATGGGCGAAAGACAGGCCGATGCGGGCCAGCTCTGCCTCCATCTCGCGGCGGCGGTCGCGGCGGTGCGGCAGGTTCAGCACATAGATCCGGTCGAAGACCGACAACACCGCCTCGGCGCAATCCTTGTCAGGCATGCTGCAAATCCCTTTGGCGCTGCGATCAGATCCTGTGCAGCAGACATGAAAAAAGGCGCCATCGCAAGGATGGCGCCTTTGTCAGAAATCCCAGAGAGATCAGCCCTCTGCGGCTTCTTCTTTTTCTTTCTTGTCGGCTGCGATTTCTTCGCCGGTTTCCTGATCGACCATCTTCATGCCAAGGCGCACCTTGCCGCGATCGTCGAAGCCCAGAAGTTTGACCTTCACTTCCTGGCCTTCTTTCAGGATCTCGTTCGGGTGGTTCAGGCGCTTGTTCGCGATCTGCGACACATGCACCAGACCATCGCGCTTGCCGAAGAAGTTCACGAAGGCGCCGAAATCAACCAGTTTCACCACACGGCCGGTGTAAACTTGGCCTTCTTCCGGTTCTGCCACGATCGACCAGATCATGTCATAGGCCTTCTTGATGGCTTCAGCCGAGGAAGAGGCGATCTTGATCATGCCGTCATCATTGATGTCGACCTTGGCGCCCGACACTTCCACGATTTCGCGGATGACCTTGCCGCCCGAACCGATCACTTCGCGGATCTTGTCGGTGGGGATCGTCAGGGTTTCGATCTTCGGCGCATATTCGCTGAAGCCCTGCGGGGCGGCCAGTGCCTTGTTCATCTCGGACAGGATGTGCATCCGGCCGTCTTTGGCCTGCGCCAGAGCCTGCTCCATGATGGCCGGGGTGATGCCCGCCACCTTGATGTCCATCTGCAGCGAGGTGATGCCGGCTTCGGTGCCTGCCACCTTGAAATCCATGTCGCCGAGGTGATCCTCGTCGCCCAGGATATCGGTCAGAACGGCATATTTGCCGTCTTCTTCCAGGATCAGGCCCATGGCGACACCGGCAACCGGCGCCTTCAGCGGCACACCCGCATCCATCATCGCCAGCGACCCGCCGCAGACCGAAGCCATGGAGGAAGAGCCGTTGGATTCGGTGATTTCCGAGACGACGCGGATGGTATAGGGGAAATCGGTCGTTGCGGGCAGCACGGCCTGCAGCGCACGCCATGCCAGCTTGCCATGGCCGATTTCACGACGGCCGGGCGAACCCACGCGGCCCACTTCACCCACCGAATAGGGCGGGAAGTTGTAGTGCAGCAGGAAGTTCGACCGGGTGTTGCCGTTCAGCGCGTCGATGATCTGTTCATCTTCGCCGGTGCCCAGCGTGGTGACGACCAGACCCTGAGTTTCGCCACGGGTGAACAGGGCCGAGCCATGGGTACGCGGCAGGATGCCGGTTTCGCAGACGATCGGGCGGACGGTCTTGGTGTCACGTCCGTCGATGCGGGCGCCACCATTGATGATATCGCCGCGCAGGATCGAGCTTTCCAGCTTCTTGATCGCCGAACCGAGGTTGATATCGGCCAGATCTTCTTCCGACAGCGCGCCCTTGATGGCGGTGACGGCAGCAGAGATCGCGTTCGAACGTTCCTGCTTGTCACGCAGCGCGAAGGCGGCGCGCATCTGTGCTTCGCCCGCGGCTTTCACCCGGCCATAGAGCGCAGAGATATCGGGGGCGTGGAAATCGAAGGGCTCTTTCGCGGCGTCTTCTGCTAGGTCAATGATCAGGTCGATCACCGGCTGCATCGCGTCATGGCCGAATTTCACGGCGCCCAGCATTTCTTCTTCGGTCAGTTCGTAGGCTTCGGATTCCACCATCATCACGGCGGTCTTGGTGCCGGCAACCACCAGATCCAGGCGCTGTTCCGGGTTCAGGCGCAGCTGGGTCATGTCATCCATGGCCGGGTTCAGCACATAGGCGCCATTCGAGAAGCCGACGCGCGCGGCGCCGATCGGGCCCATGAAGGGCACGCCCGAAATGGTCAGCGCCGCCGAAACGGCGATCATGGCGACGATATCGGGATCGTTGACCAGATCGCAGGACAGAACGGTGGCCATCACCAGCACTTCGTGCTTGAAGCCTTCAACGAACAGCGGGCGGCACGGACGGTCGATCAGACGCGAGGTCAGCGTTTCCTTTTCGGAAGGCCGGGCTTCGCGCTTGAAGAAGCCACCGGGGATCTTGCCCGCGGCATAGTATTTTTCCTGGTAGTGCACGGTCAGCGGGAAGAAGTCCTGCCCGGGCTTCGCCTGTTTGGCGAAGGTCACATTGGCCATGACACTGGTTTCACCCAGCGTGGCGATCACAGACCCATCGGCCTGGCGCGCAACCTTACCCGTTTCCAGCGTGAGCGTTTCATCGCCCCACTGGATAGACTTTTTCGTGATATTGAACATCTAGCATCCTATCTGGGAGCACTCCCGGCCCTCCGGGTCTCCCGTTGTCTGGCGGCCCCATTGCCGCCGCCCCTATCCTTTGCATGCGGCCGGGGGCATGGCCTCACGTCACAGATGGGTGGCCGCATACACGAAAACGGGCGGTTTGGGAAGTGGGGATGGGTCGCAGGCCCTGCTCATTGCGGCGGGGCGAGGCTTTGCCGGGCCAGAACCGCAATCAGATCGGTCCGGGTGACGATGCCGACAATCCGCCCGCGCACCAGCACCGGCACCGCATCGCAGGCCCCATCGGCCATCAGGGGCAAAAGTGCGGCGACCGGCGTGGTGGGTGTGGCGCGGGGCACGGCGGCGGCCATGATCTCGCCCGCGCGGATCGGGGTCTTGCGGCCCCGGTCCAGCAGCCGTGCCATGGCCGCGCCAAAGCCGCGATCCAGCCGGAACGCATCCTCGCCCGCGCGGCGGATCAGATGCAGCTGGAAGATTACCCCCAGGAACTTGTCGTTCTGCTGCACCACCGGCAGCGCGGTAAAGCCGTGGCGCCGAAACAGATCGGCCACCAAGTTCAGCGGGGTGTCCGGTTCCACCGTGACCAGATTGCGCGACATGATGTCGGCGGTCGTCAGATTGCCGGTGCGATGGCCGGCGGCCTGCAATTCTGCCGCTCCGATCAGCCGGGCCAGATCTTCCACCCCGAGGTTCAGCGACTGGCGATAGCGGTCAAGAATATCTGCCAGCTCGTCCTCGCTCAGCCCCAGACGCTCGGGCGCGGGCGGATCGGTGGTGCCATGCGGGTTCTTCTGGTCGAAGGGGCGCAGCGGGTAATGTCGCCCGGTCAGGCGGGCATAGACCATCGCAAGAGCGACCAGCAGCATGGTGCCGACGGCGACCGGGGCGAGGGCGAAACCGAAGCCAAGTTCCTGAATCGGTTCGGGGTTCATCGCGGCCGTCATGGCAACGGCGCCGGCAGGCGGATGCACGGCGCGCAACAGGATCATCGCGGGGATCGCCAGCCCGACGGCAAGTGTGATCCGCAGGG
>DOMY01000025.1 GCA_003509785.1 Gemmobacter sp. | reverse complement strand
AGCGGCTTGCCCATTTCGGCGGTCAGGATGGCGGCCAGATCATCCTGGTTCGCCATCATCAGATCGAACCAGCGGCGCAGGATCTGGCTGCGTTCCTTGGCGGTGCGCGCCGCCCAGTCCTTCTGCGCGANNAGCAGTGAACGAAGATCGGTGATGGAATCAAGCATGGGGGCCTCCTGATGCTGCAGGGCAAGGAAAACCACGCTGCCCTGCGGCTGTCCAGACTATCAGCGGCGCGCAGGGGAAATTTGCGCCATATGTGATCAAACCGCAGGGATCAGCCCTTGGCGTGCATCCGTTCGATATAGGCGCGCATCTCTTCGACCTCTTGCCGGGCATCGCGCAGGCCTTCCATGGTGGCGCGCAGTTCGGCCTCCATCTGCGAGATCTGGTTCATCAGATCGCCTTCGCGGCTTTCGATATAGAGGATCGCCTGATCGCGGGCCTCTTCGGCCTCGTGCAGGGACTGGGCCAGCCGTTCTAGCTCGCCCATATCGGCGGCAGAGGCACGACGGAAGCGGTGCACCAGCCAATTGGCAAACCAGCCCAGGGTGAAGGCCAGCATCAGGACGATGGCGGTGACGACGACGAATTCATTGCGGTTCNNGGCGGGCGCGGGGGCGGAGCGTCATTTCCGTCGGCGCCACCGAGGGGCTGAGATCGCCGGAGAAATCATGCGGGGCATCTGTGGCGGGCGGATTTGCGGCAGCGGGCGGTTCGGGGTCTGCGGTGGCCGCAACATCGGCGGGTGGCGCCTGCACCTCGGGGGCCGGATCTGCCGGAGCTTCCTCTGCCGGTGCCGCATCGGGCGGGGTGTCGGAGCCCGTGCTATCCGGCGTGGCCTCTTGAGGGGCTTCGTCGGCAGCTTCGTCTTGCGGCTCATCTGTAGCTGCTGCCGCCGGAAGGGCGGATGCCAGCAGGGTGAATTCAATCCGGCGGTTGGCCTCGCGCCCCTCTTCGGTACCATTGTCGGCGATGGGCGTGCCTTCGCCATAGCCTTTGGCCTGGATGGCATCCACCGGCGCCCCCCGGCCCTGCAGCGACAGGCGCACCGATTCGGCCCGGGCCTGGCTGAGCGCCAGATTGCCTTCGGTCGAGCCCTGCGCATCGGTATGGCCCGCGATTTCCAGCGGCAACACCGGGCAAGCCTTGAGGATTTCGGCCAAGGCTTCCATCGTCGGGCCGGCTTCGGTGGCGATTTCGGCGGAACCGGGGGCGAAGGTGATCTTGCCGCGCGCCAGAACGGCATTCAGATCGGCGGCACATTCCTGCGGGCTGGGCAGGGCGGCCAGCGGATCGAACGCCTCGTCATAGCGGACGCTGACGCTGAAGGGTTTGCCCTGGCCCAGCTTGTCGGACAGAATTTGCGAGACGCGGGCGCGGCCCTGGGTATTGCCAGTGATCCCGGTCAGCTNNTCGGCCCGCACCGTCAGACTGCCGTGATGCAGTTCGGCCAGCGCCTCCAGCCCGGCCAGAACGCGGATCGGCCAGCCATCCGGCAGTTCGGGGTCAAAACGGGTGGCGGTATAGACCTGATCGGCGCCGAATTTGGCGCGGGCGTAACTGTCGACGGCGGTTTTCAGCAGCTCGTCCGTCAGGCGACCGCGCAGTTGCAGGCGGCCATCCTCGGCCAGACGGGCGGTGAATTCGGCCGGGCCCTGTGCCACCGGGGTGGCGGCGGCGGGCAGGGTGGCCTGCAGCGAAAACACCTGCGGCAGGGCAGTCTGCAATTCGCCCACCACATGATCGAAGGTGGCCTGCGGCGTGCCGGGGGCGGCCAGCAGCGTGACATCGGCATCCGAAAAGGTGATGGACCCGCCGCCCAGTTCGGATACGGCGGCGATGCCTGCGGCCGTTGCCTCGGCCCAGCTGGGGGTGGGCACGCCAAGGCCCACGGTGCAGACCACGGTGCCCTCGACCCCGGCAGCCTTGCCTGCGGCCAGAATCCGGTCGCGGGCGCGGTTGGTATCGGCCGAACAGGCATCGAAGCGGGCGCCTTCGTCATCTTTCAGGAAGCGCAGGGTGAAGGGGGTCAGCACCGGGCGCGGCGCCGAAAGTTCGATGCTGACGGCAAGGCCTGCGGGGCGGATCTTTGCCAGCTCTGCCTCCAGCCGGCGTTTCTGCGCGTCGCTGTCGGTGATGGCGATGATCGCCACCTGATCTGCCGCCACCGAGATCTTGGAACGAGGCAGCAGTTTCAGCGCCTCGGTGCCGAATTTCAGCGCGGCGGCCCAGCCTTCGGGGGCGGGGAAATTGGCGGTTTCCAGCATGTCTGACACCGGCAGATCCCCGGCCACCGCTGCGATTTCGGCGGCCAGCGGCGCGGGGGTATCGGCTGCGGCAGGGGCGGTGGCATCGGCGGCGGGNNGGGGCAGCAGGCCGATCAGCGAGATGCCATCGGTATTGCGCAGCATTTCCACCGAAAAGCGCGGCGGTTCCAGATCCTTGACCGGGGCGACCGTCATCCTGTCGCGCAGGCGGGCGCTGTCGACCACCGTGCTGGCAAGGTTCAGCACGCGAAAGCGGGTGGCCTCATTCGGGGCGGTGCCGATCAGGCGCAGTTGCAAGCCCGAGGCGCGCACCTCGGCCCAGGTGATTCCCTGCGCCAGCAGGGCAGNNCCAGGCCGTGACGATTGCCACCAGACCCGCCGTCACGAAGGCGGTCGTGGTCAGCAAAGAGGGCGGGATGCGCATGTGAAACGGCCTTCGCTACCGGGATTTCCCTGTCTCCTTAGGGCGATGCCGGGGGCGGATCAATCAAGCCAGTGCCGCACCGGCAAGAAACAGCGCAAGGTGCAGCCCGGCATCGCGGTTGGAGCGGAACAGCATCAGGCAGCGTGCGGGATCGGTGGTATCCAGCCGGGTCAGTTGCCAGCACAGATGCGCGCCAAAGGCCCAGACGCCACCTAGACCAAGGGCCAGCGCCAGCGGCGGCTGCATCAGCAGCGCCAGCACCACGGCCAGCGCGGCCAGCACCACGGTGGCCGCCAGAAACAGCCGCAGCGCCAGCGGGCTGCCGGTATCGCCAAACAGGCGGGCGGTGGATTTCACGCCGATCAGCGCATCATCTTCCTTGTCCTGATGGGCATAGATCGTGTCATAGAACAACGTCCAGGCGATGCCGGACAGCCACAGCAGCACGGGAGGCCAGCCGATGCTGCCGCTATGCGCCGCCCAGGCCACGAAGATGCCCCAGTTGAACGCCAGCCCCAGAAACACCTGCGGCCACCAGGTGAACCGCTTGGCAAAGGGATAGATCGCCACCAGCGCCAGCGAGGCCACGCCCAGAAGGATCGCCATCGGCGCGAAGGTCAGCAGCACTGCCGCCCCGATCCCGCATTGCAGCACCATCCAGACCAGCGCCTGTTTCACCGTGACCTGCCCCGAGGGCAGCGGGCGCGACCGGGTGCGCGCGACGGCGGCATCGAAATCGCGGTCGGTGATGTCATTNNCATGACCGCAGCACCGATGGCACAGCCAAGCGCGATCCACAGATCGCCCCAGCCCGGCCCGGCCGGATCGGCGGCAACGGCCAGCGCCAGCCCCCACCAGCAGGGAATCAGCAAAAGCCAGGTGCCGATCGGCCGGTCTGCCCGGCTGAGCCGCAGAAAGGGGCGGCTGCGGGCCGGGGCGTAGCGATCGACCCAGTTGTCGGGCGGGGCATCGGCCACACTTGCGTGGGCCACTGGCGTTTCGGCGCGCTGTTGCATAGGCTTGGCCCCATGATGACGGATGCGAAGATCAGGCTTTATGTAGATCACCCGCTTGGGGANNCCGAAGATCAGTCGCTCTATCTCTTTGCCGTCATGCGGCTGGGGGTGGGCGACGCGGTTCTGCTGTTCAACGGCCGGGATGCGGAATGGCGGGCTGATGTGGTGCTGGCGGCCAAGCGCAAGGGCGTGCTGGTCTGTGCGGCACAGATGCGGCCCTTGCAGCCGCCGCCCGATCTGTGGCTGCTGTTTGCGCCGGTGAAGAAGGTGGAAACCGTGTTCATCGTGGAAAAGGCGGTGGAGCTGGGCGTGGCGCGGCTGTGCCCGGTGCAGACCGATTTCACCAATTCCGACCGGCTGAACCGCGATCGGATGCAGGCCAATGCGCGCGAGGCCGCCGAACAATGCGGGGCGACACTGGTGCCGCCGGTGGAGGATCTGCGCCCGCTGGAGCGGGTGCTGGCCGATTGGCCGGAAGGCCGCCGCATCCTGTGGTGCAACGAGGCGCAGGCCGGGGTGGCCACAGCGCTGGCGGGGCTGGAGGGCGGGCCCTGGGCCATCCTGATCGGCCCCGAGGGCGGCTTTTCCGAGCGTGAGCGCGCCCGGCTGGCCGGATTGCCGCAAGTGGTGCAGGCGAGCCTTGGCCCGCGCATCCTGCGGGCCGAAACCGCGGCGGTGGCGGCTTTGGTGCTGTGGCAGGCCGCGCTGGGAGATTGGCGATGATCCGCCCCGAGGCGCTGGCCACGCTACGCCGCTGGCAAGAGGTGGCGCTGGGCGGCGCGGGCATGGCGCTTGGCCTGTGGCTTTTCACCCGAGGTGGCTGGATCCTGATGCCGTTGGGCGTGGGGATCGCGGCGCTGGCGCTGGGCTATGCCGTGCTGTCTTTGCGGCGGATGCGATTCGCGCAAGGCGCGGGCGCCCCCGGTGTGGTGGAGGTGGACGAAGGCCAGATCAGCTATTTCGGGCCGGTGGCGGGCGGGGCGGTTTCNNGGCGCGGGGCGGGCAGCGGTTCTGGCGGCTGAAACAACAGGACGGGCAGGCGCTGCTGGTGCCGGTGGATGCGATGGGCGCAGACCGGCTGTTCGATGCCTTTGCTGCCCTGCCGGGGATGGATAGCCAGGCGCTGGTTGCCGCGCTGGATCTGCCGGAGGGACGGGGGGCTGCGGCCCTGCCCGTGGTGCAGCAAGACACGCTTGGGCCGGTGATCTGGCGTCGGGGGCATCGGGCCGCCTTGACTTGAGCCGCATGGCGCGCCACCTGTTGGCGCCCGAACCCTGACGGCACAGCACGGAGCCAACCCATGTCCATCCCACAATCCGGCGGCGGCCTGATCGAGTCCTTTGCGCAACTGGCCGAGATGATGGAGCAGGGCAGCAAGCCGAAGCACGACTGGCGCATCGGGACCGAGCATGAAAAGTTCGGGTTCATCGAGGCCGATCATGCGCCGCTGCCCTATGACGGCCCCCATTCGGTGAAGGCCTTGCTGGAAGGGCTGCAGGCGCGGTTCGGCTGGGAACCCGTTCTTGAACAGGGGCATATCATCGGCCTGTCGCGCAATGGCGCCAATGTCAGCCTTGAACCGGGCGGCCAGTTCGAGCTGTCGGGCGCGCCCGTGGCCAGCCTGCATGACACGGCAGCCGAATTGCAGAACCATCTGGATGAAGTGCGCGCCGTGACCGAGGGCTGGGGCATCGGCTTCATGGGGATCGGCGCGGCCCCCGAATGGTCGCATGACAGGATGCCGGTGATGCCCAAGGGCCGCTATCGGCTGATGACGGAATATATGGGGCGTGTGGGCACGCACGGCACCCAGATGATGTATCGCACCTCGACCGTGCAGGTGAACCTCGATTACGCATCCGAAGCCGATATGGTGCAGAAGCTGCGCGTTTCGCTGGCACTGCAACCGGTGGCGACGGCGCTGTTCGCCTCCTCCCCGTTCTTTGATGGCAAGCCGAATGGCCATCGCAGCTGGCGGTCGCGCATCTGGCGGGGGCTGGATGATTCGCGCACCGGGATGCTGCCCTTCGCCTTTGAAGACGGCATGGGCTTTCAGCGCTATGTCGACTGGGTGCTGGATGTGCCGATGTATTTTGTCTACCGCGACGGGCATTACATCAACGCATTGGGCCAAAGCTTCCGCGATTTCCTGAAAGGCGAACTGCCTGCACTGCCGGGTGAAAAACCCACCCTGTCGGATTGGGCGGATCACATGACCACCGTATTCCCCGAAGCCCGGGTGAAGAAATACATCGAGATGCGCGGCGCCGATATGGGCGATCAGGCGCATGTCGTGGCGCTGCCCGCCTTCTGGGTTGGGCTGATGTACGATCAGGGCGCGCTGGATGCCGCCTGGGATCTGGTGAAGGGCTTCGATGCGGAAACCCGTGAAGGGCTGCGCGTGGCGGCATCGGTTTCGGCGCTGGCGGGGGAATCGCATGGCGTGAAGATCATGGATCTGGCGCGGGCAGCCGTCAGCCTGAGCCATGCGGGGCTGGTGGCACGGGGCCTGGGCGAAGAGGCGCTGCTGGCGCCGCTGATGCAGAATCTGGAAACCGGGCAGGTGCAGGCTGATCGCCTGCTGGCGGCATACCAGGGCGATTGGGGCGGCAGTCTGGCCCCGATCTATCAGGCGACGAAACTGTAAGCCGGGCCAAAGCCCGGCGAACCAGCCCATCCATCGCAACAGAAACCCGATCATCTTTCCCCCGAAGCCTGTCATGCAGCTTCGGGGGAAAAGATTGATTATTTCTTGCCGATCTTCGGTTCGGTGCCCGCGCGCAGGCGCTGGATATTGGCGGCGTGGCGATAATAGACCAGCAGGGTCAGCACCACGCCCAACAGCAGCATCCGGCCTTCGCCAAGGGCGATCATCCACAGCGTGGAAGACCCCGCCGCCGCCAGCGCCGCCAGCGACGAGATGCGGAAGATCAGCGCCATCACCAGCCATGTGGCGCAACAGGCCAGCCCCACGGGCCAGGCCAGCGCGATCAGGGTGCCCAGAAAGGTGGCCACGCCCTTGCCGCCGTTGAAGCCCAGAAACACCGGGAACAGATGCCCGAGGAACGAGGCCCGCGCCGCCAGCTGTGCCGCATCTTCACCCGCCAGCGCACGGGCGATCAGCACCGCAATCGCGCCCTTGCCGGAATCCAGCAGCAGGGTGGCCAGTGCGGCAGGCTTGTTGCCCGTACGCAGCACATTGGTGGCGCCGATATTGCCCGATCCGATCTGGCGCAGGTCGCCCAGCCCGAAGACACGGGTGATGACCATGCCGAAAGGGATGGAGCCCAGAAGATAGGCGCCAAAGGCGATCAGCGCGAGGGTAGCGTAATCTGTTGTAATATCCGGCACATCACTCTCCTGCCGCGAAAACGCGCTTGCCGCCGACATAGGTGGCCAGAACCTTACCTTCCATCCGGCTGCCGTCAAACGGGGTGTTCTTGGATTTTGACCGCAGGGTGAAACGATCCAGCACGAAAGGTGCATCCGGGTCGAACAGAACCAGATCGGCAGGCGCGCCCAGGGACAGCCGCCCCTGCGGCAGGCCCAGACGGCGCGCGGGGTTCAGCGCCATGGCGCGCCACAGTTGCGGCAGGGTCAGCGCGCCGGAATGGTAAAGCCGGATCGCCGCGGGCAGAAAGGTTTCCAGCGCCACGGCCCCCGCCGCCGCCTCTTCAAACGGCAGGCGCTTGCTTTCCTCGTCAGCCGGGGTGTGCATCGAGGCGATCACGTCGATCAGGCCGCTGCCGACCGCATCGACCACCGCCAGCCGGTCTTCTTCAGATCGCAGCGGCGGGGTGAACTTGAAGAAGGTGCGGTAATCGCCCACGTCGATTTCGTTCAGCGTCAGGTGGTGGATGGAAACCCCGGCGGTCACATCGAACCCGTTGGCCTTTGCGCGCTCCAGCGCGGGCAGGGTGCGGGCGCTGGTCACCTGATCGGCGTGGTAGCGCACGCCGGTCATTTCCACGAGGCCCATATCCCGGTCAAACCCCATGCGTTCGGCCATCGGATGCACGCCGGGCAGGCCCCGCAGCGAGGCGAACTTGCCCGAGGTGACGGCAGAGCCTTTCGACAGCCCCGGCTCCTGCGGGTGGCAGATCACCAGCGCCCCAAGGCTGCGGGCATAGGTGAAGGCGCGGGCCAGCGCCTTGGTATCGGTGGAAACGGCATCGGCATCGGTAAAGGCCACGGCGCCTGCATCCAGCAGGAAACCGATCTCTGTCATCTCGCGCCCCGCGCGGCCCTTGGTCAGCGCGGCCATGTGGCGGATGCGGACGGGGCTTGCCTCGGCGGCGCGGCGGGTGACGAATTCCAGCACTTCGGGCGTGTCGATGGCCGGGTGGGTATCGGGGCGGGCGATGATCGTGGTGACGCCCCCTGCTGCCGCGGCAAGGCCGGCCGAGCGGAAGGATTCGCGGTGCCGTTCGCCCGGTTCGCCGATCTTCACCCCCAGATCGACAATGCCGGGCGCCAGACATTTGCCGCCGCAATCAACGATCTGGGCGCCCTCTGGTGCGGTGCCATCCAATGCGGCAATCACCCCGTTGGCGATGGTCAGGCTGCCATTGCGATCTTCCAGCGTTTCGGGGTCGATCAGCCGGGCATTGAGAAAATGAAGGGTCATGCGGCACCTTTCTGAACATCGCGCATCAGGGCCAGCACAGAGCGCGGCGCGGCGATGCGTTCGAAACACAGGGTCAGGGGGCGGGCGCCGGTCTGGCCGACAAGCCCGGTATTGGTCAGGCGGATCGTGGCCGGATCTTCGCCGTCGATATCAATGATGGTGGCCGGGCCGATGTGCAGATCACGCAGGCGCGGCCCGATCAGCGGCCAGCGCAGATCGACAATGGCCCGGCGGTTGGTCAGGGTGTAATGTGCGAGCTTTGCGCGCAGGCGCGGCCCCCAGGCGCGCCAGACCGCCAGACGCAGACCAAGGCCCAGCGGCACAAACCCCACCAGCCAGATCGGGCCGCTGTCCATCGCACGATCCATCCAGAGCATGGAAAAGGCAATGAACCCAAGGCCGAACAGCATTTCGCCGGGGCGTGATACATCCAGCGGCGCCCGCGCCTCGGGGCGGCCCTGCCACAGGATGGTTTCGCCCGGCTGCAAGATCACAGAAGCCCCCCGGCCTTGCGGATCGCGACAGCCGCGGCGGGGCCATTGGCCAGGTATTTCATCAGATGCTTGTCGCCGCTGCGTGTCACCAGCAGCACATCCCCGAAGAAGGGTCTGGCCTGCGCCAGATCGGCCAGCCGCACGGCCCGGCCCGCAGGCCCCAGCAGGCGGCGGTCGGTCAGCCGCCAGTCGGCGGCCAGGGCTTCAGAGGCCAGAAAGGCGGCACGGCCAGCCACGGCCAGCCCGGCGGCCACCGGCCCCGTCCAGGCATGGGGGTTGCCCATCAGCAGCAGAACACTGCCTGCCACAATGCTGAGCCCGACAGCGATGACAAGGTTGTTGCGGATATAGGCGCCCCGGTCAGGGTGGAAGGTGGCCACAAGCCGCTCTCCCTCGGCCAGGGGCAGGGGGCCGGACAGCAGGCTGTCGCGCTCGATGCGGCTTGTCACACCATCGCCCCGGCAGCGCGGGCGCCGCGTTCGGCGCGCAGGTTGCGGGCCAGCAGATCCATGCAGGCCATGCGCACGGCCACGCCCATTTCGACCTGATCCTGAATCACGCTTCGGTTGATGTCATCGGCAATTTCGCCGTCGATCTCGACCCCGCGGTTCATCGGGCCGGGGTGCATCACGATCGCATCCGGTCTGGCGAGCGCGAGTTTCTCCGGCGTCAGGCCGAAGAACTTGAAGTATTCCTGTGCGCTCGGCAGAAACGCGCCCTTCATGCGTTCGTTCTGCAGGCGCAGCATGATGACGACATCGCAGCCGGCAAGCCCGGCTTCCATGTCGTGGAACACCTTGACCCCCATCTGTTCGACCCCGGTGGGAAGCAGCGTCTTCGGGCCGATCACGCGCACCTCCGGCACCCCGAGCGTAGTCAGCGCGTGGATCTGCGAGCGCGCCACCCGCGAGTGCAGCACGTCGCCGACGAT
>DOMY01000161.1 GCA_003509785.1 Gemmobacter sp. | reverse complement strand
GCCAGGCCCACGCGCTGCTGCATCCCGCCCGACAGATCGCCCACCTTGCGATCTGCCCAGGCGGACAGGTTGACCAGCGCCAACTGCTCCTCAACCGGCTTTTTCCGCGCCTCGGGCGGCATCCCGGCCAGTTCCAGCCCCAGCCCGACGTTTTCCCGCACGGAGCGCCAGGGCAGCAGGCCGAACTGCTGAAACACCATGGCGATGCGGCTCAGCCGCAGGCGGCGCAGGGTTTCGGGATCGGCCTTCGTCACCGAAACCATCCGATCGCCATCAGACACCCGCACCTCGCCCCGCACCACGGGGTTCAACGCATTGACCCCGCGCAGCAGCGTGGATTTGCCCGAGCCTGAAAGCCCCATCAGCACCAGAATCTCGCCCTCGGCCACGGTCAGCGAACAGTCATGCACGCCCAGCACCTGGCCGGTCTGTTCCTGCACCTCGGCCCTGCTCAGCCCCTTGTCCATCAGGGGCAGCGCGCGGTCCGGCTGATCGCCAAAGACGATAGAGACGCGATCGAATTCTACAGCGGTTTTCGGGGCGGTCATTTGCGGGTCACCCTCAGCATACGGTCCAGCATGATGGCCACAACGACGATGATGAAGCCCGATTCAAAGCCCAGCGCGGTGTTCACCGAGTTCAGCGCCCGCACCACCGGCACACCAAGGCCGTTGGCACCCACCAGCGCCGCGATCACCACCATGGACAGCGACAGCATGATGGTCTGGTTCAGCCCGACCATGATCTGCGGCAGGGCATAGGGCAGTTCCACCTTCCACAGCACCTGCCGCGGCGTGGCGCCAAAGGCGGTGGCCGCTTCCAGCAGCGGCATGGGGGTGGTGGAAATGCCCAGCTGCGTCACCCGGATCGGCGCGGGCAGCACGAAGATCACCGTGGCGATCAGCCCCGGCACCATGCCGATGCCGAAGAACACGATGGCAGGGATCAGATAAACGAAAGTGGGCAGCGTCTGCATCAGATCCAGCACCGGGGTCATGGCGGCGAAGGTCTTGGGGCGATGGGCGGCCCAGATGCCGATCGGCACGCCGATTCCCATGCAGACCACACAAGATGACAGCACGAGGGTCAGGCTTTCGGTCGTTTCCTCCCAATAGCCTTGATTGAGGATGAACCCGAAGGACACCGCCACGAACAGCACGGTTTTCCACGACCGTTGCAGATACCAGGTCAGGGCCAGAAAGACGGCAATGATGACAAGGGGATGCGGTGATTGCAGCACCCAGAGGATGGCGTCGATCAACGCCTCCATCACGGCGCCCATGGCATCGAAAAGGGGTTTGAGATTCACCTTCATCCAGTCGAAGGCGAGCTTGGACATCTTGCCAAGCGGCAGCTTGGAATCGGTCAGCCAGTCGAGCATCCGGCGGGCGTCCTTTGCGGGCTGTGAGGAGGGGGACAGCAAGGCGCCGCCCCCCGCAGCATCGCGGGGGGCAGCGGATCAGGCTGGTCAGAGGCCGAGTTCGGCCGTCACGGCCGCCAGGCCATCGCCACCATCCTTGGTGGTCACGCCAGCAAGCCAGGGGCCCAGCGCATCCGGGTTAGCCTTCAGCCAGGCTTTCGCCGCATCCTCGGGGCTTTCGCCGTCATTCAGAATGGCGCCCATGATCTCGTTTTCCATAGCGAGCGAGAACACCAGGTTTTCCAGCAGCTTGCCGGTATTCGGGCATTCCGCGACATAGCCCTTGCGCACATTGGTCGCCACCACGGCGCCGCCCAGATTCGGGCCAAAGAACTCGTCGCCGCCCGTCAGATAGGTCATCTTGAAATTGGCGTTCATCGGGTGGGGTTCCCAGCCCAGGAAGATGATCGGCTTCTGGTCGCCCGTGGTGCGCGCCACTTCGGCCAGCATCCCCTGTTCCGAGCTTTCGACAACCGAGAAGGCTTTCAGCCCGAAAGCATCCTTGGCGATCATGTCGAGGATCAGGCGGTTGCCGTCATTGCCGGCCTCGATCCCGTAGATCTTGCCTTCCAGCGCATCGGCATTCTTCGCAATATCCGCGAAATCCTTGATCCCCAGCGCGGCGCCAGCCTCGTTGGTGGCCAGCGTGTATTTCGCGCCTTCCAGATTGGTGCGCACGGTTTCCACCGAACCGGCCTCGCGGTAGGGGGCGATGTCGGCTTCCATCGTCGGCATCCAGTTGCCGAGGAACACATCCACATCGCCTTCGGCCAGCGCAGTATAGGTGACCGGCACCGACAGCAGCTTGGTTTCGGTCTCATAGCCCAACGCCTGCAGCACCACGCTGGTGGCGGCGGTGGTCGCGGTGATGTCGGTCCAGCCAACATCCGAGAAGATCACCTTGTCGCAGCCTTCCGCATAGGCGGTGCCCGCAAAGGCGAAAGCCACCGTGGTGGCCAGAAGGGTGGATTTGAATTTGGTCATGACGACTCCCTGGTGTCGAAGTTTGGCCGTGTTTTTGTTGATTGACGGATCAATAAAAAACACGTTAGCTCAGTTTGGCAAGAGTTTTTTCAAGAGATCCGCCATGCCCAAGCTCGGAATGGAGCCTATCCGAAAGGCCGCACTGGTCCAAGCAACCATCGTGGAACTGGGCCGCGCGGGGTCTCTGGATGTGACGGTCAGCCAGATCGCCAAGCGGGCGGGCATGTCTTCGGCGCTGGCGCATCACTACTTCGGTTCGAAGGAAGAAATCTTTCTTGCGGCCATGCGCCATGTGCTTTCGCTTTATGGCGCGGAAGTGCGTGGTGCGCTTGCTTTGGCAGGGGCCGAACCCGAACCGCGCCTGCAGGCGATTCTGCGGGCCAGCTTCAGCCCCGGCAACTTCCGGCGCGAGGCGGTGGGCGCCTGGCTGAATTTCTATGTGCTGGCACAGACCGTGCCAGAGGCGCGGCGCCTGCTGGCGGTCTATCAGCGGCGCCTGCGGTCCAACCTGCTGGTCAGCCTGCGGGCGCTGGTGGGCGACAGGGCCGAAACGGTTGCCGCAGGAATCGGGGCGCTCGTCGATGGCGTCTACCTGCGCGAAGCCTTGAAGGAAGGGCCGCCGGATTCGGCCCAGGCGGTTGCCACCGTGCTTGACTATGTGGCGGCAGAACTGAAACAGCAGAAATAAGGGGCAGGGGCGATGCGCGCACAACCTGTGGCAAGCCATTTCGTGAATGGCGCTTATGTCGAAGATACCGCCGGTGCAGAGATCGAGGTGATCTATCCGGCCACGGGCGAGGTGATCGCCCGCCTGCACGAGGCGACGCCTGCGGTGATCGAACAGGCCATTGCCAGTGCACAAGCCGCGCAAAAGGCCTGGGGCGCCACCCGCCCGGTGGAACGTGCCCGCATCCTGCGCCGCGCGGTGGATATCATCCGCGATCGCAACCCGCAGTTGGCCGAGCTGGAAACGCTGGATACCGGCAAGGCGATTCAGGAAACGCTTTATGCCGATTGGCCCTCGGGCGCCGATGCGCTGGAATTCTTTGCCGGGCTGGCCCCCACTGTCACCGGCGAAACCGTGCCGCTGGGCCGCGATTTTGTCTACACCCTGCGCGAACCTTTGGGCGTCTGCGTCGGCATCGGCGCCTGGAACTATCCCAGCCAGATCGCCTGCTGGAAGGCCGCGCCTGCGCTGTCTCTGGGCAATGCGATGATCTTCAAACCGTCCGAGGTGACGCCGCTGGGCGCCCTGAAACTGGCGGAAATTCTGGTGGAGGCAGGGCTTCCCGCAGGCCTGTTCAACGTGGTGCAGGGCCGGGGCGCCGTGGGCGGCGCGCTGGTCACCGATGCGCGCGTGGCCAAGGTTTCGCTGACCGGATCGGTGGCCACCGGGCAGCGCGTCTATGCCGCCGCGGCCGAAGGGATTCGCCATGTCACGATGGAGCTGGGTGGCAAGTCGCCGCTGGTCATCTTCGATGATGCAGATCTGGAAAGCGCGGTTGGCGCGGCCATGCTGGCCAATTTCTATTCCACCGGCCAGATCTGTTCCAACGGCACCCGTGTCTTCGTGCAGCAGGGCATCAAGGAGCGGTTCCTGACCCGTCTGGCCGAACGCACCGCTGCGATCCGCCTGGGCGATCCGCTGGACCCCGAAACCCATCTGGGGCCGCTGGTGTCGGAGGCGCAGTTGCAAAAGGTGCTGGGCTATATGCAAATTGCAGAACGCGAAGGCGCCCGGCTGATCTGCGGCGGCGGGCGTGGCGATCTGAACAGCGGCTTCTATGTGCAGCCCACCGTCTTTGCCGATGTGACCGATGACATGACGCTGGCCCGCGAAGAGGTGTTCGGCCCGGTGATGGCCGTGCTGGATTTCGTGGATGAGGAAGAGGCGGTAACCCGCGCCAATGCCACGGAATTCGGTCTGGCCGCCGGTGTGTTCACCGCAGATATGACCCGCGCGCATCGCGTGGTGGGCCAGCTGCAGGCGGGCACCTGCTGGATCAATGCCTATAACCTGACCCCGGTGGAAGGCCCGTTTGGTGGCGTGAAACTGTCTGGCGTGGGCCGCGAAAACGGCAAGGCCGCCATCGAACATTACACCCAGATCAAATCCGTCTACGTCGGCATGGGGCCGGTGGACTCTCCTTACTGAGGCGCAGATGAGCAGCGATTACGTCATTGTCGGCGCGGGCTCTGCCGGTTGCGCCATGGCCTACCGCCTGTCCGAGGCCGGGTTCAGCGTCACGGTCATCGAATTCGGCGGCACGGATGCCGGCCCCTTCATCCAGATGCCGGGTGCCCTGTCCTATCCCATGAACATGGGGATTTATGACTGGGGCTTCCATTCCGAACCCGAACCGCATCTGGGCGGCCGCGTGCTGGCCACGCCGCGCGGCAAGGTGATCGGCGGGTCGTCCTCGATCAACGGCATGGTCTATGTGCGGGGCCATGCGCGCGACTTCGACCATTGGGCCGAACAGGGGGCGAATGGCTGGTCTTACGCCGATGTGCTGCCCTATTTCCGGCGGATGGAAAACTGGCACGGCGAGACCGGCGAGGCCGAATATCGTGGCGATTCCGGGCCCTTGCACATCACGCGCGGCCCGCGTGCCAATCCGCTGTTCAACGCCTTCATCGAGGCCGGGCGTCAGGCCGGCTACCCGGTGACGCCGGATTACAACGGTCGCCAGCAGGAAGGTTTCGGCGCCATGGAGGCGACGATCTGGCAGGGGCAGCGCTGGTCGGCCGCCAATGCCTATCTGAAACCCGCGATCAAGACCGGTCGGGTGAAGGTGGAAAAGGGCTTTGCCCGCCGCGTGGTGATCGACAATGGCCGGGCCACCGGGGTAGAGCTGGAACAGCGCGGCCAGATCGTCACCATCCCTGCCAAGCGCGAGGTCATCATCGCCGCCTCGTCGATCAATTCGCCGAAACTGCTGATGCTTTCGGGCATCGGGGCGGCGGGGCATCTGCAGGAGCATGGCATCCAGGTCTGGGCAGATCGGCCCGGTGTCGGCGCGAATTTGCAAGATCACCTTGAGCTTTATTTGCAGTTTGCAGCCAGCCAGCCGGTGACGCTGTTCAAATACTGGAATCTCTGGGGCAAGGCCACGGTGGGCGCGCAATGGCTGCTGACGCGCAAGGGCATCGGCGCCTCGAACCAGTTCGAAAGCTGCGCCTTCATCCGCTCAAAGCCCGGGGTGGATTACCCGGACGTCCAGTATCACTTCCTGCCCATTGCCGTGCGCTATGATGGCAAGGCAGCGGCCGAAGGCCATGGTTTCCAGACCCATGTGGGCCCCATGCGCTCGCTCTCGCGCGGCAGCGTCACCCTGCGGTCGGCCAATCCGGCAGACCGGCCGCGCATCCTGTTCAATTACATGAGCCATGACAGCGATTGGGATGATTTCCGCCGCTGCATCCGTCTGACGCGCGAGATCATCGGGCAGAAGGCCTTTGCGCCCTATCTGAAATCGGAAATCCAGCCCGGTGTGAACCTGCAATCCGATGACGAGCTGAACGGCTTCATCAAGGACCATGTGGAAAGCGCCTATCATCCCTGCGGCACCTGTCGGATGGGGGCCGCCAGTGATCCGCTGGCCGTGGTGGACCCGGAATGCCGGGTGATCGGGGTCGAGGGGCTGCGCGTGGCCGACAGTTCGATCTTCCCGCGGGTGACCAACGGCAATCTGAACGGGCCGTCGATCATGACCGGCGAAAAGGCCGCCGATCACATTCTGGGGCGGGCACCNNGCGTTAAGCCTTCCTTGGCGATTCGGCGGCATGGTGAGGCCGTGCCGCCGGTCGTTCGGCAATGTTGCGAGTATGGCGCGGCCCGTCGTGGCCGCGCCGGTTTCTGCGGAAATGCTGCATATGCAATCCCGCTTTCCATCCCGGATTTGATCGGGGTCAAGGCCCGCCTGCGCTGTGGCGGCTATCTTCCTGTCACAAGACCTCAGGAGGATTGATGATGGCGAATACACCCCACGAACTGGCAGAGGAATTTCCGGCCGAGGCAGGCAAGATTTCGGCGCTGAAGGAAACGGATGCCCATTTCGCCCGCCTGGTCGAGGAATATCACACGGTGAATCGCGCCGTGCACCGGGCTGAAACCCGGGTAGAGCCGGTCTCGGACGAGCATGAGGGAGAGCTGCGCAAGCAACGGGCCGCGCTGAAGGATGATATCTGGCAGCGGCTGAGCGCCTGAACCTGATTTGCAAATTTGCGCAGGCCCGGTTGCAAAGCCGGGCCTGCGTCATTCCGCGATCTGATAGGGCAGGATGC
This sequence comes from Gemmobacter sp., assembly GCA_003509785.1. GTDB lineage: Bacteria > Pseudomonadota > Alphaproteobacteria > Rhodobacterales > Rhodobacteraceae > Gemmobacter. The sequence continues at coordinate 1,209 of DOMY01000161.1, read as the reverse complement.
CGCGCTTGTCCGGGTCGACCTGCAGCCGCCGTTCCAGCGGCGGAACCGATCTTTGGTGACATTCGCGCCGCTCGCAGATACGGCAGGAAATCCCGATGGGTTCGAACTTGCCGCGCAGTTCCAGCCCATCGGCATATACCAGATTTTCGGCGTGCTGCACTTCGCAGCCGAGGCCAATGGCATAGCGCCGCACCGGGGCGTTGAAGCTGCCACCCGGCTTTGCCACATCGCGCGACAGGCACAGATAGCGCACGCCATCCGGGGTTTCCGCCAGCTGGCGCAGAAACTGCCCCGGCGTTTCAAAGGCGCGGTGCACGTTCCACAGCGGGCAGGCACCGCCGAAGCGGGCGAATTGCAGCCGCGTCGCCGAATGGCGCTTGGTGATGGTGCCCGCCTGATCGACGCGCACGAAGAAGAAGGGGATGCCCTTTGCCCCCGGCCTTTGCAAAGTGCTGAGCCGGTGCGCCACCTGTTCGATCGAGGCGCCAAAGATATCGGCCAGCCTTTCCAGATCGTGCCGTTCTTCCATCGCCGCCTGCTGAAAGGCCCGATAGGGCAGCAGGGCGGCCCCGGCGAAATAATTGGCAAGCCCGATCTTGGCAATGTCGCGCGCCACGGGTGTTGCAAAACGCGCCAGATCCAGCGTCGCCTCCAGCAGGTCATTCTGGGTGACCAGCGCCACCTGATACAGCAGCTGAAACCGCTGTGTCGGCCCCGATGCGCGGCCCGAGATGCGCAGGTGCTTGCCTGCCGGATCATAGGCGCGGATCACGCTGCTGTCCGAAAACTGCAAGTCGATCCCGGCCAGTGTCAGGGTGTCTGTGGCGATGAAAAGCGGGTCTTTCCGTATGCCTGCGGGGATTGCGTAATGTTCTGCTGCCCGGTCGATGGCATCAAGGTAATTGTCGCAATAGTGAAAGAAGTCGCGCACCTCTTCCCAGGGAGAGGGCTTCAGCGCCGCATCTTCGCGCCCCAGCGCCTCGTCCAGCGAGGCAAGGCGTTCATGGGTTTGCCGATAGGCGCGGTGCAGATCCAGAAAGGCCCGCGCCAGCGCCGGCGCATTCGAGGCGGCCAGCCGCAGATCGGCCAGCGGCGGTGTCGCGCTTTGAAAGACCGGATCTGCCAGTGCCTCGCGCATGTCCGTAACAATGCGCTCGGCATCGCCGGTGGTCAGTTCGGTCACGTCAAAACCGAATTCCTGCACCAGCG
>DOMY01000056.1:7067-14808 GCA_003509785.1 Gemmobacter sp. | reverse complement strand
CCATCACCGCCAGCACCAGCCGCGCCTCGCTGCGCAGGCCTTCGTCCAGCACCTCCTGCATCTCGTGATCCAGCACCAGAACGCCCAGCATCAGCCCAGCCAGCCAGCCCGCGCCCGCCACCAGCAGCACGTTGCGCGACAGCCGCCCCCGCAAAGACCAGCCCCGCGCCGTCATGGCACCAGATACCCAAGGCCGCGCCGGGTTTCGATCACCTCGGCCCCCAGCTTCGTGCGCAGCCGCGACACATAGACCTCCACCGCATTGCCCGCGATTTCGGCATCAAAGCAGTACAGCGCCTCTTCCAGCGCGGTTTTTGACAACACCCGCCCCCGCGCGCCCAGCAGCGCATCCAGCACCGCCCATTCGCGCGAAGTCAGGCGGATTTCGGCACCCTCGCGGAACACCCGGCTGCGGGCACGGTCGATCTCCAGCCCGGCAATCTCCAGCCGGGCGGCAGGGGCGCCCTGTGCCCGGCGGGCATGGGCGCGGATCCGGGCGCCCAGCTCGTCCAGATCGAAGGGTTTCACCACATAATCATCCGCCCCGGCATCCAGCCCGGCGATCCGGTCGCTGATCTGATCGCGGGCAGTGGCGATGATGACCGGCAGCCGGTCGCCCTTCGCCCGCAGCCGGCGCAGCAGGTCCAGCCCCGATCCGTCCGGCAGCCCCAGATCCAGCAGCGCCACCGCATATTCCGCCACATCCAGCGCCGCTTCGGCGGCATCCACCGATCCGGCATGATCCACCGCATGGCCCTGCCCGCGCAAGTGGCGCAGCAAGGCCTCGGCCAGATCGGGGGAATCTTCGACGACAAGCAATCTCATGCCTCCGGGTTAACGGCCCGCGGATGGGTTGACGAGAAAATTCTGCGCCCCCGCAAACTGTAAGCGGGCTGCAAGGTTCATCGGTCAATAACCGCACATCACAAACGCAAATGGAGAATCCGATGCTGCGCAAATCCCTCCTTCTGGCCCTTGTCAGCCTTGCCCCCGCAGGTGCGGCCCTGGCCTCTGACCGCTGCATGGTCCCCGATGCCGAATGGCGCCCGCAGGCCGAACTTGAATCCACGCTGACCGGCAAGGGCTGGACCATCAGCAAGGTCAAGAAAGAAGACGGCTGCTACGAAGTTTACGGCAAGGATGACAAAGGCGCCCGCGTCGAAGTGTTCATTGATCCGAAAACCTTTGAAGTCGTCGGCTCCGATGATTGATCGCAGCCTTGCGACCCTGCGGGACGAGGGCAACCTCGTCCCGGTCTGGGATGGGTTCGTGCGGCTGTTCCACTGGTCGCAGGCCGTGCTGATCGCCGTGTGCTGGGTGACCGCCGATGAACTGAAAACCGTGCACGAGGCGGCGGGGCTGATCATCGCGGGCCTGCTGGCGCTGCGCCTGGTCTGGGGCCTGATCGGCAGCCGTCATGCGCGGTTCACCGGCTTTGTGCGCGGGCCGCGTGCGGTTCTGGCCTATCTGGCCGCCATGCGCCGTGGGCAGGAACCGCGCTATCTGGGCCATAATCCGGCAGGCGGCGCCATGGTGGTGGCCCTGATCCTGACTGTGGCCACAACCGCGCTGACCGGCTGGCTGCAGACCACCGATGCCTTCTGGGGATCGGAACTGATGGAAGAAATCCACGAAACCGCCGCGACCCTGATCCTTGTTCTGGTCGCCCTGCATCTGGGCGGCGTGATCCTCGCCAGCCTGCGCCATGGCGAAAACCTGGTGCGCGCCTGNNCTCCCCGCCACCCCCGGCGATATCGACTGAAAGACATCATGACCCAGATCTCTGTCCCTGCCCCGCCGGGGTCTCTGCCAGACCGGCTGGCAGCCCTGCGCCCCGTGCTGACGCCCCTGGCCTTCAACGCCATTTTTGCCAGCTATCTGGTGGTGGTGCTGAATGGCACCTTCTGGCTGAAGGCCAACCGCATCTTCGCGGGCGCCCCCGGCGACATCATCACCTTCGGGGCGGCGATCTGGGCGCTGACCTTCCTGATCCTGTCGCTGGTCACCCTGCGCGGGCTGCATCGCCCCGCCGTGGCGCTGATCGTGATCACCGCGGCCGTGGCCGATTATTACCAAAGCCGCTTCGGCATCCTGATCGACCGCGAGATGATCCAGAACGCGATGCTGACCACGGTGACGGAATCGAAACACCTGATTACCGCCGATTTCCTGCTTCATATCGGGCTTTTCGGGCTGCTGCCCGCCGCTCTGGCCTTCTGGCCGCGCCTCCGGCGCCCGCCCCTGCTGCGCGGGCTGTGGCAATGGCCGCTGACCATTGCCCTGACCACCACGCTGGTGGCGGGCCTGCTGATGACCGATTTCAAGACATTCTCCGCCGCCGTGCGCGAACACCGCGACATGCTGGGCGCCTATCAGCCCGGCGCCACGCTGGGCGCACTGTCGCGCTATGCCAAGATGCAGTTCCGCAGCGCCAACCAGACCGTCGCGCCGCTGGGTCGCGATGCGCGCCCCGGCCCGCTGCTGGCCGCCGCGCCCAAACCCGTGCTGACCGTGATCTTCGTGGGCGAAACCGCCCGGGCGCAGAATTTCGGGCTGGATGGCTATGCCCGCGATACCACCCCCGAACTGCGCGGCCATGATCTGGTCAATTTCCCGGATGTCACCTCCTGCGGCACCTCCACCGCCGTCTCGCTGCCCTGCATGTTTTCGCCCTTCGCCACCGATGATTATTCGCAGACAAAATTCCTGGGCCGCGAAAACCTGCTGGATGTGCTGGCCCATGCCGGGCTGGATGCCCGCTGGGTCGATAACAACACCGGCGATCAGCGCATCGCCCTGCGCACCGGCGCCACCCGCATCGACAAGACGATGGATCCGGCCGCCTGCGCCATGGGCGAATGTACCGATGCGGCGCTGCTGCCGATCCTGGCCCGCACCATGGCCGACATGACCGGCGATACCGTTCTGGTGCTGCATATGATCGGCAGCCACGGCCCCGCCTATCACCTGCGTTATCCACCAGAATTCGAACGCTTCACCCCCGCCTGCACCACTGCAGATTTTGCCAGATGCACCACGGATGAAATCGTGAACGCCTATGACAATTCGATCCTGTTCACCGATCATGTCCTGTCGCAGGCCATCGCCCTGATGACGGCGCAGGATCACGTGATCCCCGCGATGATCTACATGTCGGATCATGGCGAGTCGCTGGGCGAAGGCGGGCTTTACCTTCATGCCGCCCCGATGTTCATGGCCCCCGATACACAACGCAAGGTGCCGTTCCTGATGTGGTTTTCCGAACCGTTCAAGGCCGCGCTCAAACTCGATCAGGGCTGTATCGCGCGCCGGGCCGCCACGCCCGTCAGCCATGACAACCTGTTTCACACCGTGCTGGGGCTGATGGATATCACCACAACCGCCCGCGATCCCGCGCTGGATCTGACCTCGGGCTGCCGTCTGCAGGTGACGCAATGACAGATCCCGCCGTTCCGCCGCGCCGCCATGGCATCGCGCATCTCTTCGCCGCCAGCCGCTATTCCTGGCAGGGGCTGGCCCGGCTGTGGCGTGAAACCGCCTTCCGCCACGAAGCCGCCATGGGTGGTGGCCTGATCGCCGCCCTGCTGCTGGCCGATGCCGCCCTGACGGAATGGCTCGCCATGGCCGTGCTGTTCCTGCTGCTGATCGCGATGGAGGCGCTGAACACCGCCATCGAAACGCTGGCCGATCATGTCTCGCCCGGCTGGTCGGCGGCGGCAGGGCAGGCCAAGGATCTGGGCTCGCTGGCCGTGTTCTGCACATTGATCGCCAATGGGCTGGGTCTTCTGGTCATCCTGCTGTGATTGTCCCGCAGGGCGCGGCGTGGCAGGCGGGTATCGCCTGCCATTTCGCTGTGCCCGCAGCCTTGACTTCCGGGCCCTTCTCCTTTCCTTTCGCGCCATTCAAGTTCCGGCCCCTCGCCGGATAATAGGGAACACGGAAGGGCCACCCGGCCCCAGCCGTGGCTGCCCCCGCAACTGTAAGCGGCGAGCGACGCCAATCTGGCCACTGGGAAACCGGGAAGGCAGGCGAAGCCGAGACCCGCGAGCCAGGAGACCTGCTTGAATGATCACCCTTTCCGGGCGCGGGGCGCGCCATGGAAGCGGCGCAACCGCAGCGGTGACGCACTTCACTGTCTGCGGAGGAAGATCCTCCCTGACGCAACAGGATTGCGGATCACCGATCCGCCACAAGGGGATGAACCCATGACGACACAGCGCAACCTGCGCCTTCTGCTGCTGTCCACTGCCTGCCTTGCCGCGCCTGCCGCCGTTACGGCGCAGGATGTCGCGCTGGACGAGGTGATCCTGTCGGGCGGCCTGTCCGCCATTGCCGCCGATGCCTATGGCCGCGCCTTTTCGGTGCTGACCGCCGAAGATATCTCGGCCCGCGGTCTGGTCACCGTGCAGGATGCCCTGCGCGCCATTCCGGGGGTTTCCGTCAGCGGATCGGGCGCCAGCCTGACGCAGGTGCGCCTGCGCGGCGGCGAGGCCGATCATACGCTGATCCTGATCGACGGCATCGAAGCCGCGGGCGGTTCCGATGAATACACCCTCTCGGGCCTCGATACCGCCAATATCGACCGGATCGAGGTTCTGCGCGGCCCGCAATCGGCCTTCTACGGCTCCAACGCTTCGGCGGGCGTCATCAACATCATCACCCGCAAGGGCGAAGACGGGCTGCACTATGGCGGCGCGGTCGAACTGGGCAATGGCACATCGGTTTCGGCGCAACTGAGCCAGCGTGGCGCAAACGGCGGCCTCGCGCTCAGCCTGTCGCAGCGTGACGACCAGGGCTATGATCACTCGGGCGATGGTGGCGAAAAGGACGGGCTGAAACGCCGCAGCATCGCGCTTTCGGGCGATTGGGCCGCCACCGAAGATCTGACCTTCGGCTTCACCCTGCGCCGCGCCAGCGAAGATTACGACTACGACGCCGCCTCGTGGTCTGCGACCGATGCCGATGGCTATATCGTCGATGACCGCACGCTGTTTGGCGCCCGCGAAGAATTTGCAGGCTCGGTCTGGGGCGAATATTCCGCCCTCGCGGGCCGCCTGACCCACCGGCTGGAATATCAGGATACGGTCAACAAGCTCAGCGATCTGGGCGCGCCCCATACCCGTGGCGAAACCGAAAAGCTGAAATACCGCCTGGCCTTCGGTCTGGATGGCCAACCCGTGGCCGATGCGGCGCATGTGCTGAACCTGCTGGTCGAACGGCAGGAAGACAATTCCACCACCGCCCCCGACTACAAGCGCGACATGACCTCCGCCGCGCTGGAATATCGCGGCGCCCTCGACAACGGGCTGGATATCCAGGCGGGCCTGCGGCGCGACGACAACAAGGTGTTCGCAGATTTCACCAGCTGGAACATCGGCCTGTCCTGGCAGATCCCCGATACCGGGCTGCGGCTGCATGGCTCGGCCGGCAAGGCCTCGGTCAACCCGTCGTATTACGAACTTTTCGCCGATGATACCTATACGCTGGGCAACCCCGCGCTCAGCCCCGAAACCAATGCAGGTTTCGACATCGGGATCGAGGCCGAGGTTCTGGGCGGCCGTGGCGTGATCGACGTCACCTATTTCGACGAAAACCTGCGCGACGAAATCACCTATGTCTATGGCGCCGCCCCCGATGGCAGCGGCCGGGCAACCTATGAAAACCAGCCGGGCAAAAGCAGCCGCAAGGGGATCGAGCTTGCGGGCAAGCTGCAGGCGACCGATGCGCTGTCGCTGGGTCTGGCCTATACCTATCTTGATGCCAAGAACCCCGATGGTTCGGTGGAAATCCGCCGCCCCCGGCACGAGCTTGGCCTGTCCGCCACGCTGGCGGTGCTGGATGGGCGCGGCAGCGTCACCGCCGACATCCGCCATGTGGCCGATAACTCCGACACCCAGTTCTGGGGCAGCTATCCCACCGAAAAACTGCCCGATTATACCACCGTCAACCTGTCGGCGGGTTATGATCTGACAGAACAGGTGCGCCTGACCGCCCGGGTGGTGAACCTGTTCGATCAGGATTATTCGGATGTCTGGGGCTATGCCACGCAGGGCCGGGCCGTCTATGCCGGCCTGCAGGCCAAGTTTTGATCCCGCGCGGCCCGGTCATGCTGCTGGCAGGGCTTCTGGCCCTGTCCGGTGCGGGCATTGCCCGCGCCGAAGCCGCGCCGGGCCGCGTCGTTTCGATCAATCTCTGCACCGATCAGCTGGCCATGATCCTGGCCGCACCGGGACAGCTGGTGTCGGTATCGCATCTGGCGGCGGATCCGCGCTCTTCCGTCATGGTGGAACAGGCGCGCGGCTATGCGATCAACCATTCGCAGGCCGAAGAAATCTATCTGATGAAACCCGATCTGGTGCTGGCGGGCACCTTCACCAGCATCGCCACCGTATCCATGCTGCGCCGGCTGGGGATCGAGGTCATCACCTTCCCCCCCGCCTCTGCCCTGTCCGATGTGCGGCAGGGGATGCTCGACATGGGCGCGGCCCTGCACCGCGAAGCGCAGGCACAGGCGCTGCTGGCCGAATTTGATGCAGGCCTTGCCGCGCTGCAACAGACCCAACCCGCCACGCTCAGCGCCGTCACCTATGCCGCCAATGGCTATACCCCCGGCAGCCACAGCCTGTCGGGCGAAATCATCCGCGCTGCGGGCTTTCGCCATCTGGCCGATGATCTGGGGATGCAAAGCGGCGGCGTGCTGCCGCTGGAGCTTTTGCTGATGGCCCAGCCCGATCTGGTGATTACGGGTGAACCCTATCCCGGCGGCTCGCGTGCCGAAGAAATCCTGCACCATCCGGCGCTGGCCGCCCTGCAGGCCGGTCAGGCGGCAGTCGAAGACCGTGATTGGGTCTGCGGCCTGCCCTCTGTCCTGTCGGCCATCGACGGGCTGGCCCAAGCCCGCGCCGCGCTGGAGGCCGCAAGATGAGGTTTCCGCTGCTGATGCTGGCGCTGGCCCTGCTGGTGGCCGCGCTGTTCCTGCTGTCGCTGGTCACCGGCCCGGCCGAGGCGGGGCCGGGCGAAAGCCTTTGGGCGCTGCTGGCGGGGGGGGATGGCCCGCTGACCATGGTGCTGCGCGAAATCCGCCTGCCCCGCGCCATTCTGGCGGTGATGGTGGGCGTCAGCCTCGGGCTTTCGGGGGCGGCCATGCAGGGCTATCTGCGCAATCCGCTGGCCGAACCGGGGCTGATCGGCGTGTCCTCTGCCGCAGCCCTGGGCGCGGTTCTGGCCATCCAGACCGGCTTTGCCGCGCTCTTCGTACTGGCCCTGCCGGTATCGGCCCTGGCCGGGGCGGGCATCGGCGTCGGGCTGATCCTGTTTCTGGCCGGGCCGCAGGGCGGCGCGCTGGTGCTGATCCTCGCAGGTATCGCCCTGTCGGCGCTGGCCTCGGCGCTCACCTCGCTGGTGTTGAACCTGTCGCCCAACCCCTTTGCCGCCAATGAAATCGTGTTCTGGATGATGGGCTCGCTGGCGGATCGGTCCTTCACCCATGTCTGGATGGCGCTGCCGGTGATGGCGCTTGGCTGGCTGGCCCTGTCGCGGCTGGGCCGCGGGNNTGGGGCTGGTGGTGCCGCATGTGCTGCGCCCGCTGGTCGGCGCCCGGCCAGCCCGGCTGCTGCCGGCCTCGGCGCTTGGCGGGGCGGCGCTGGTGCTGGCCGCCGATATCGCGGTGCGGCTGGTACTGCCCGGGCGCGACCTGAAGCTGGGCGTGCTGATGGCGCTGGTCGGCGCGCCGATCTTCCTG
>DOMY01000056.1:0-7010 GCA_003509785.1 Gemmobacter sp. | reverse complement strand
GCCGCCTGGCTGCCGCAATCGCGCGAAATCGCCTGGCCGGTCACGGTGCAGCACCTCGTCTCGCTGGGTCAGCTGGCCCGGGGCGGCACGGGCGATCCGGCCCTCGTGGATGCCGCGCTCGCCCGCATGGGCCTGCAAGGCTACCGCCACCGCCGCGCCACCGAACTGTCGGGCGGCGAACAGGCCCGCGCCCTGATCGCCCGGGCACTGGCACAGGATACGCCGCTGCTGATGGCCGATGAACCCATCGCCGGGCTGGACCCGGCACAGCAGATCCGCAGTATGCAGGTCTTCCACAGCCTGGCCGCCGAAGGGCGCAGCGTGCTGGCCTCGCTCCATGATCTGGGGCTGGCGGCCCGGCACTGCACGCGGCTGGTGGTGATCGACGCAGGCCGCATCGCCGCCGATGGCCCCCCGGGCGCGGTGCTGACCGCCGATCTGATGGCACAGGTCTTCGGCGTTACCTGCTGGCGCGCCGAAACCGAAAGCGGCCTGATCCTGCAACCGCTTGCCGCCCTGTAACATCGGCGCTGGCCCAGCCCGGATCAGCAGCTATATCCTGTTTCAGCCGGAATGACTCGCGCCATGGAATAGGCGGCGGCCCCGGCCGTTGTAAAAGGCAACATGAAAGGGCGGCGGCATCATGAACCTTCTGCATCGGCTTACGGGCATATTACTTCTTTCGGCCCTTCTCGCATCGGCCTTTCCGGCGCTGGATCCCCTGTTCGGCCCATCCGCCATGGCCCTGGCGGATGATGACGACGACGACGATGGTGATGACGACAGCGACGATAGCGACGACCGGGATGACCGGGATGACGACAACAGCCGGGACCGCGACGACGATGATGACGACCGGCGCCGCCCCCGCGCAGACCGGCCCAACCGGGTCGCCCCGCCTGCGGTGATCCCGGCACCGCGCCCGCAGCCCCTGCCGCAATTCGCGCCTGAAATCGTGGTGCGCGACATGACGGCAGAGGATCTTCTGCAACTGCTGGACGAAGGCTATACCGTGCTGGATGCGCAGCCGCTGCCCTCGGCCAGTGGCGCACTGATCCGGCTGGCGGCGCCGCCCGGCACCGCGCTGGAATCGGCGCGCGACAGGGTCAGGCTGCTGCCCAGCGGGGCAGAGGCCGATATGAACCACTTCTACCGCGCAGGCCAGTCGCAGGTTCTGGCCGCCGCCGTGCCAACCCCGGCCGCCCCGGCCTGCAGCCATGAAAACTGCGGTGCCTGGCAGATGATCGGCTGGCCCGAAAACCGCGATCTGCGCCCCGATTGTCGCGTGACCGTGCCGGTCGGCGTGATGGATACCGGGGTCAATCTGGCCCATGATATCCTGCAGGGCGCCCGGGTCGAAGTGCTGCCCGATGTGCTGGACACCCGATCACCCTCGGCCGCTGTGCATGGCACTGCGGTCGTGTCCTTGCTGGCGGGCAATCCCGGCTCGCGCGTGCCCGGCCTGATCCCCGAAGCGCAGATCCTTGCGGTGGATGTGTTTTCCAGCGCAGGCCAGGATGAACGCGCCGATGTGGTGGCGCTGCTGCGCGGGCTGGATGCCCTGGCGGCGCGCGGTGTGCGGATCGTCAACCTGTCGCTGGCAGGCCCGGCCAATACCCTGCTGGAATCCGCCCTTGCGCGCCTGCGGGCAGAGCGTGGCATGATCTTTGTCGCCGCAGCCGGAAATGGCGGGCCAGAGGCCGCCCCGGCCTATCCGGCGGCCTATGCCGGGGTTCTGGCGATCACGGCGGTGGATCAGCGCGGCAGGCCCTATCGTCAGGCGCAGCGCGGCCCGCATCTGGATGCCGCGGCGCCGGGCGTCAATCTGCTGGCGGCCACCTCGGTGCGGGGGGCGGCTGCCAAATCCGGCACCTCTTTCGCCACGCCCTTCGCAACCGCCGCGCTGGCCCTTTATCTGTCGCGCGATCCGGCGGCGCCGGTGGAAGCGGTGGAACAGCGGCTGCTGTCGCAGCTGCGCGACATCGGCGCCGCCGGTGCGGATGACATCCATGGCGGTGGCCTGCTGTCGCTGACCGATCTTTGCGGCTGATCCGCCGCCGATGCCGCCTTCTGCGGGCGGGCGCCCTGTCGGGACGGATGCCAGACGCCCGCGGCCCGGCTGCGGGACACAGGCGGCCCCGCTGCAAGGGCTGGGCCAGGGCCGCTTCTGCCCGCGCCGCCACCGAAATCTTAAGAAACTGTTAAATACCCCTTCTTTTCCGGCCTCTGGCACACGAAATCGACAGCAGATGAACTTCCCGCTTGACGATTGCGAATGATTATCATTTTCATTTCACCAGCGGATCTCGAACAGGACAGGCAGAATGACCCCAAGGCTGATGCTTCTGGCAGGAACCTGCGCCCTCGCCACTCTGGCAGGACCGGCACAGGCCGATGACAAGATGAAAGTGGTGACCAGCTTCACCGTTCTGGCCGATATGGCGCGGCAGGTGGCGGGCGATGCCGCCGAGGTGGTTTCGATCACCAAACCCGGCGCCGAAATCCACGGTTATGAACCCACGCCCCGCGATATCGTCAATGTCAGCGATGCCGATCTGGTGTTGTGGAACGGGCTGAACCTGGAACTGTGGTTTCAGCAGTTTCTGACCAATCTGGGCGATGTGCCTGCCGCCACGCTCAGCGAAGGCATTGCGCCGATCTCCATCGCCGAAGGCTCGTATGAGGGAAAACCCAATCCTCATGCCTGGATGAGCCTGGATAACGCCCTGATCTACATCGACAATATCGAAAAGGCCTTTGCGGCGCAGGATCCGGCCAATGCCGCCACCTATGCCACCAATGCGGCGGCCTACAAGGATCAGCTGCGCGCCACGATCGAGCCTTTGCGCGCCCGCATGGCCGATCTGCCCGAAAGCGAACGCTGGCTGGTGACCTGCGAAGGCGCCTTCAGCTATCTGGCGCGGGATTTCGGGCTGAAGGAGCTGTATCTCTGGCCGATCAACGCCGATCAGACCGGCACGCCGCAACAGGTGCGCGCCGTGATCGACGGGGTGACGGAAAACAAGATCCCGGTCGTCTTCTGCGAAAGCACGGTTTCCAGCGCCCCTGCCGAACAGGTGGCGCGCGAAACCGGGGCGCAGTTCGGCGGTGTGCTGTATGTCGACAGCCTTTCCGCCGAAGATGGCCCGGTGCCCAGCTATCTGGACCTGCTGAAGGTCACGTCTGAAACCATTGTCGACGGCCTGACCGGCGGCAGCAACTGACAGTTCCCTATGGGCCGGCGCCGATGCGTCGGCCCTTTTGCTGAAAGAGAGCCATGTTTCTTCGGTCGAACGATGCAGAACACCCGGCAGAGGATGACGGGATTCAGGCGCGGCATGTTACCGTCACCTATCGCAACGGCATGACGGCGCTGCGCGATGCCAGCTTTGCCATTCCGCGCGGCACCGTCACCGCATTGGTGGGGGTGAACGGCGCCGGAAAATCCACGCTTTTCAAGGCGATCATGGGTTTTGTGCCCGTGGCGCGCGGCGAGATCCGCCTGCTGGGGATGACGGTGAAAGAGGCCCTGCGGCGCAATCTGGTGGCCTATGTGCCGCAGGCCGAAGAGGTGGACTGGTCTTTCCCCATCCTGGTCGAGGATGTGGTGATGCTGGGCCGCTATGGCCATATGGGCTTTCTGCGCCGCCCCTCGGCCGCCGATCATGCGGCGGTGGATCAGGCGCTGGCCCGCGTGAACATGCAAGATTACCGCCACCGCCAGATCGGCGAATTGTCGGGCGGGCAGAAAAAGCGGGTCTTCCTGGCCCGGGCGCTGGCGCAGGACGGGCAGGTTATCCTTCTGGATGAACCCTTTACCGGCGTCGATGTGCAGACCGAGGAACAGATCATCACCCTGCTGCGCGAATTGCGCGCCGAAGGCCGGGTGATGCTGGTTTCGACCCACAACCTCGGGTCGGTGCCGGAATATTGTGATCGGGTGGTGCTGGTGAAGGGCACGGTGCTGGCCCATGGCCCGACCGATACCACCTTTACCCATGCCAATCTGGAACAGGCCTTTGGCGGCGTGCTGCGCCGTTTCACCCTGGCCGGCGGCGCGCTGCATGATGATGACGATCCGCGCGAGCTGTCGATCCTGACCGATGACGAACGCCCGCTGGTGCAATATGGCGAACGCACCCGGCGGCGGGAGGGCCGCGAATGATGCTGCTGGAGCCGTTCGGCTATGGCTACATGGTCAATGCCATGTGGGTTTCGGCGCTGGTGGGGGGCGTCTGCGGCTTTCTGTCGTCCTATCTGATGCTGAAAGGCTGGTCGCTGATCGGCGATGCCCTGTCACATTCTGTGGTGCCGGGGGTGGCGGGGGCCTATATCCTGGGGCTGCCCTTCGCGCTGGGGGCCTTCATCTCTGGCGGGCTGGCGGCGGCGGCGATGCTGTTCCTGTCAGACCGTTCGGGGCTGAAGGCCGATGTGGTGATCGGGCTGATCTTCACCGGATTTTTCGGGCTGGGGCTGTTCATGGTTTCGGTCAATCCGATGTCGGTTTCGGTGCAGACCATCACCATGGGCAATATCCTGGCCATCACGCCCGAAGATACGCTGCAGCTGGCGATCATCGGGGCGGTGTCGATGCTGGTTCTGCTGGCCAAATGGCGTGATCTGATGGCGGTGTTCTTCGACGAAGGCCATGCAAGATCCATCGGCCTGAAACCCGGGCTGCTGAAAGTGCTGTTCTTCACGCTGCTGTCAGCCTCTGTCGTGGCGGCGATGCAGACGGTGGGGGCGTTTCTGGTGGTGGCCATGGTGGTGACGCCGGGCGCCACCGCCTATCTGCTGTGCGACCGCTTTTCGCGGCTGATCGCGGTCTCGGTGGCGATCGGCATGGGCACCAGTTTCTTCGGCGCCTATATCAGCTATTTCCTGAACGGTGCCACCGGCGGGGTGATCGTGGTGTTGCAGACCCTGCTGTTCCTGACCGCCTTCCTGTTCGCCCCCAAGCACGGGCTGCGCGCCGCCCGCCTGCGCGCCGCCGNNGCGCCGCCGAAGCCCTGCGCGAAACGGAGGCGCAGCCATGATGGCCGAACTGCTGCTGCCGCTGCAATTTCCCTTCATGCAGAATGCCTTCCTGATCTGCATCATCATCGCCATTCCCACGGCGCTGCTGTCGTGTTTTCTGGTGCTGAAGGGTTGGGCGCTGATGGGCGATGCCATCAGCCATGCGGTGCTGCCGGGCATCGTTCTGGCCTATGTCACCGGGCTGCCGCTGATCCTGGGGGCCTTTGCCGCCGGGATGACGGCGGCAGTGGCCACCGGATTTCTGGCCGGCAACAGCCGGGTGAAACAGGATACCGTGATGGGTGTGGTGTTTTCCGGCATGTTCGGGCTGGGGCTGGTTCTGTACACCGCCATCGAAAGCGATGCCCATCTGGATCATATCCTGTTCGGCAACATGCTGGGCGTGGGGGCCGCCGATCTGTGGACAGCGGGCATCATCGCGCTGGTGGTGACGGCGGGGCTGGCGCTGCGCTGGAAGGATCTGATGCTGTGGAGCTTTGATCCCGCACAGGCGCGGGTATCGGGGCTGCCGGTGGGCTGGCTGCATTACGGGCTGCTGACGGCCATTTCGCTGGCCATCGTGGCGACGCTGACGGCGACCGGGCTGGTGCTGGCGGTGGGGCTGCTGATCGGGCCGGGGGCGATTGCCTTTCTGACGGTGCGCAGCTTTGGCCGGATGATGATCGTGGCCTGCGGTGCCAGCCTGCTGGCGATGCTGTCGGGCACCTATGCCAGCTTCTGGCTGGACAGCGCGCCGGCGCCGACCATCATTCTGGTGCAAACCGCGCTGTTCGTGCTGGCCTTTCTGCGCCGCCGCTGGATCACGGGGCGCAGCACGGCGCAGGCGTAAGGCCGGTCAGCGCTGTTCGGCCAGTTTCACCAGCACGGTCAGCGCGGCATTCAGCGGGGTGGGCAGGCCAAGCGCCTGGCCGCGCCGCAGGATCTCGCCATTGAGAAAGTCGATCTCGGTGGCGCGGCCGCGCTGCATGTCCTGCGCGGTGGATGAAATCTGTGTCGGCATCGCATCCGCAATGCGCAGCACCTGATCCCAGATGCCATCCGGCAGCGCCACGCCAGAGGCTGCGGCCACCGCCGCACATTCGGCCACCACGCCCTGCATCAGATCCAGCGCGCCGGGTTGCGCGACGATCCGGCCATAGGGGGCGGCTGTCACCGCAGAAATCGCGTTCAGCGCACAGTTGATGACCAGCTTTTCCCATTGCGCGGCAAGGGTCTGGCCTGAAACCTCGGCCTTGATGCCGGCCGCACGCAGCCGGGCGGCCACCTCTGCGGCGCCCGGCCCTTCGCCGATCACCAGATCGCCCCGGCCCCGGTGGATCACATGCCCCGGGCCGCCCNNGGCCGATCACCGCCGCCAGACGTTCGGCATTGCCGACACCGTTCTGCAGCGAAAGCACCTGGGCACCGGGCGCCAGATACGGCGCGATCTGCCGCCCCGCCGCTTCGGTATCGCCGGATTTCACGCAGAACAGCACCAGATCGGCCCCGGCCACCGCCGCAGGATCGGCGCTGGCGGCAACCGGCAGGCGGATCGTCTCGCCACCCATGTCAAGCCGCAGCCCCTCTGCGGCGACAGCATCCACCAGTGCGGGGCGGCCGATCAGCACCACATCTGCGCCCGCCTGCGCCAGCCGCGCGCCGTAAAAGCACCCCACCGCGCCTGCGCCCATCACGGCGATCCTGCCCTGTGCCATTCTGGCCCCCATCCTTGCCCCATCGCGGCCATAGAAAGCCAGCCCGGCGCCGGGCGCAAGGCGGTCAGTCGAAATGCACCACCTGATCGGCCTCGCCCGCCACCCAATAGCCCGAGGCCTTGAGCCAGCCAGGCGGATGGCCGCGATCCGCCAGCAGATGGTTGCGCAGGGCGCGGGCCACCCTGGCCTCGGCCGCGATCCAGACAAAGGTGCCGGGCGGGATGTCGGTTTCGGCCAGCCGGTCCAGCAGCGGGGCGGGATCGGTGGCGGCGGCGGCGG
>DOMY01000058.1 GCA_003509785.1 Gemmobacter sp. | reverse complement strand
TTCAGGATGTGCATCCCGTGCGCGCCAAGGGGCGCAACATGGTCGGCCCGGCCTTCACCCTGCGCTACATGCCCGCCCGAGAGGACCGCAACCCGATGAGCGTGTTCCGCAACGCCGATCACCCGCAGCGTGTTGCGGTCGAGACATGCCCGGCGGGGCATGTGCTGGTGATGGACAGCCGCAAGGATGCCCGGGCCGCCTCGGCCGGGGATATCCTGATCACCCGGCTGATGGTGCGGGGCGGGGCGGGCGTGGTGACGGATGGCGGTTTTCGCGACTCCATGGTGATCGCAGATCTGGAGATTCCGGCCTATCACCACCGCGCCTCTTCTCCCACCAATCTGACGCTGCACGAGGCCATCGATATCAACGTTCCCATCGGCTGTGGTGATGTGGCGGTGTTTCCGGGCGATATCGTGGTGGGCGATGATGACAGCGTCATCATCATTCCGGCGGAAATCGCCGACGAGATCGCGGACGAGGCGGTCGAGATGACGGTGTATGAGGATTTCGTGGTCGAGCGGGTGAAGGCGGGGGCCACGATCATCGGGCTTTATCCCGCCACCGATCCTGCGAACCTTGAGATTTTCGCGCAATGGCGCAAGGCGAACGGTCGCTGAGCCACCCTGCTGCGGGCGGTTCCGCCGCCCGCATCCCCGCATGATGGAGGATACATGCCCCGCATCGAATGTGCGGCGCTGACGGAATTCGCGCAAGCGTTGCTGTCAGCCGCCGGAATGGACGCCGACAAGGCCGCAGTGACCGCCCGCGTGCTGGTCGAGGGCGACATGATCGGCCATGAAACCCACGGTGTCGGCCTGCTGCCGTGGTATCTGGATTCGCTCGCCGATGGCACCCTGCGTGGTTCGGGCGCATATGAGGTGGTCGCCGACCGGGGTGCCAGTTTTGTCTGGGACGGGCAGCTTCTGCCCGGGGCCTGGCTGCTGACCCGCGCGCTGGAGCAGGCGGCAGAGCGTGTGGCGGCGCATGGCGTGGTGACAGCGGCAATCCGCAACGCCCATCACACCTGCGCCCTGTCGGCCTATATGCGCGAGCTGACCGACCGGGGGCTGATTGTGCAGCTTTCGGTTTCCAACCCTGCCGCGTCGCGGGTGGCGCCCTATGGCGGCACCAGGCCGTTGCTGACACCCAACCCGATTGCGGCAGGGTTTCCGACCACGGGTGATCCGGTGCTGATCGACGTGTCATCCTCG
Organism: Gemmobacter sp.; assembly: GCA_003509785.1. Classification (GTDB taxonomy): domain Bacteria; phylum Pseudomonadota; class Alphaproteobacteria; order Rhodobacterales; family Rhodobacteraceae; genus Gemmobacter. Next base: position 1,827 of record DOMY01000058.1, on the reverse strand, counting down.
ATCACGACCACCACGATGACCCAGACGCTGGCCAGGGCAGGGGAGCGGTTTCCCGAAGACTGGGCGTTGACGGCGGAAGGGAGGCCGACGGACGACCCGCGCGAGGTGACCGAGCGGGGCGGTTCGCTGCTGCCCTTGGGCGGGGCGCTGAAGGGGCACAAGGGTTATGGTCTGGGGTTGATGGTGGAACTGCTGGGGCAGGGGCTGTCGGGCAAGGGGCGCGCCAATACCGCGCCCGGCCCGCTGGCGCAAAGTGCCTTCCTTCAGGTGATCGACCCCGAAGCCTTTGCCGGGCTTGATGCTTTCCGCGCGCAGTCTGACTGGCTGGCCGACGCCTGCCGCAGCAACCCGCCGGGCCCCGCAACCGAGGGCGCGGTGCGGGTGCCGGGCGATTCAGCCGCGCGCAAGCGACGTCAGGCGCTGGCCGAGGGCGTTCCGGTGGCGGCGGCAGTCTGGGCTGGGATCGAGCAGAGGGCGCAGGCGCTGAACCGGCCGGTTCCTGCTGCATTGCCTGATCGGTGACCAAAGCGGCGTCTTATCGGATGAGCTTGCGTGAAATGGCTTGATTTGCAAAAACTCATCATTCATGTTGTGTGATGAGTTCAGAGGGGAAAAGTGAATATATGTCATACAAATTTTCCACTGATTCAGCGTGAGCGTGGTCGGCTTCCGACCTTTGCCCCGCAGCCGACGTGTCCTGCTGATGGCGGGCGGCATGATGGTGGGCGCGACGGTTCTGAATGCCTGCGACGGCGTCATCGTGCGGCTTCTGGCAGGTGAGGTGCATCCCTTCATCATCGCCCTGTTCCGCGCAGTATTCGGCCTTCTGTTCCTGATGCCGTGGATCTTGCGGCGGGGCGATCTGATGGCCTCGCCCTATCGCGGGATGCATGTGCTGCGTGCGGGGCTGAAGCTGGCCTCGCTGCTGGCCCTGTTCGTGGCCTTTGCCCGGGCGCCCCTTTCGGATGTGACGGCGATCAGCTTTGCGACGCCGATCTTCATCCTGATCGGCGCCTGCCTGCTGCTGGGCGAGCGGATGACGCTGGCGCGGGCGGTATCGGTGCTGGTGGGGTTCGCGGGGATGCTGGTCATCCTGCGGCCGGGACAGGGCGGGTTGGACCCGGCCTTGCTGTTCGCGATGGCGGGGGCGGTGCTGACGGCGCTGATCCAGCTGATGCTGAAAAGCATGGCCCAGAATGACAGGCCGGACCGGCTGGTGGCATGGAACCTGATCTCGATGGTGCCGCTGGCGCTGATCCTGGCGGTATTCGTCTGGGAAACCCCCAGCCCGCGCGCCTTTGGGCTGCTGGCGGTGCAGGGCGTGATCGGGGTGGCCAGTCAGGGGATGATCACACGAGCGTTCGCGCTGGCGGATGCCTCTTTCGTGGCCCCGCTGGATTTCCTGCGGCTGCCCGTCATCGCCCTGATGGCATTCGTGTTTTTCGGAGAACTCGCAGGGATCAGCACCTGGATCGGCGCCGGGATCATCATCCTGGCAATCCTGATCGGAGCAATGTCGAAAGGAGGCGACAAACAGGGTCCGCAGATACCGTAAATATACTAATATATTACTTAACCGTGATTCGACGCGCTGGGAGGGTGCGGTTCCGAACCACGACCAACGGGAGGAAAAACAATGAAAACAACACTGATCGGGGCGCTGCTTGTCAGCACCATCGCCGCGGGCGCTGCCTGGGCACAGGATAACACCGGCGTCACCATCGTTCTCAGCGAGGAGCTGGAGCTGATCGACCCCTGCATGTCATCGCAGTCGAACATCGGCCGCGTCCTGCTGGGCAATATCAGCGAGACGCTGACCGTCTATGA
>DOMY01000192.1 GCA_003509785.1 Gemmobacter sp. | reverse complement strand
CGGTGGAACGGGCTGCAGGCATCCCCGCTCAGGGCAATGATTACCGCCCCGTGGGCGAGATTCTGGACGAACGGGCCTTCGTCAACGGGCTTGTCGGGCTGATGGCCACCGGCGGTTCCACCAACCTCGTGCTGCACCTGCCCGCCATGGCGCGGGCGGCGGGGATCATCCTCGATCTGGAAGATTTCTCCGACATTTCGGATGTCGTGCCGCTGATGGCCAAGGTCTATCCCAATGGTCTGGCCGATGTGAACCATTTCCACGCGGCCGGCGGGCTGGGCTACATGATCGGCCAGCTGCTGGATGCAGGCCTGCTGCACCCCGATGCCAAGACCGTGGCGGGTGACGGGCTGAACCTTTACCGCCAGGAACCCAAGCNNTAAGGCCTGGGTGGAAGGCTCGGGTGAAACCCTGAACGATCGCATCCTGCGCCCCGCCAGCGATGGTTTCGCCAAATCCGGCGGGCTGAAACAACTGACCGGCAATCTGGGGCGCGGCGTCATCAAGGTGTCCGCCGTCGCCCCCGAACGTCAGGTGATCGAGGCCCCGGCCCGCGTCTTCCACGATCAGGAAGATGTGAAACGCGCCTTCAAGGCGGGCGAATTCACCGGCGATACCGTGGTCGTCGTGCGCTTTCAGGGCCCGCAGGCCAATGGGATGCCCGAACTTCATTCGCTGACGCCCACCCTGTCGGTGCTGCAGGATCGCGGGCTGCGCGTGGCGCTGGTCACCGATGGCCGGATGTCGGGCGCCAGCGGCAAGGTGCCCGCCGCGATCCATGTCTCGCCCGAAGCGGCGGTGGGCGGCCCGCTCGCCCGGCTGCGCGATGGCGATATGGTGCGGCTGGATGCGCCGGCAGGCACGCTGACCGTGCTGGCCCCCGATTTCGATCAGCGCGAACCCGTGCGCGCCGATCTGTCGGGCAACCGGCACGGCATCGGCCGCGACCTGTTCGAAACCTTCCGCCGCACCGTCGGCAATGCCACCGAAGGCGCTTCGGTACTGTTTTGACTTTTCGCCTCCGGCGGGGATATTTGCGCCAAGGTAAAGGGCAGCCGGGCTTTTGCGCCTGCCTTTATCTTGGAAAAAATATCCCCGCCGGAGGCTTCCGCATTCTCCGCCAAAGCCCCGCCGGGACAAAGGAAAAGACACGATGACCCCTCAGGAAGCCTCTGCGAAATCCGCCGAAATCTGCCGCCTTGCCCCGGTGATCCCGGTACTGGTGCTGGATGATCTGGCCCATGCCAAACCCTTGGCCGAGGCGCTGGTGGCAGGCGGCCTTCCCGTGCTGGAGGTGACCTTGCGCACCGCCGTCGCGCTGGATGTCATCCGCGCCATGGCCGATGTGCCGGGCGGCGTGGTGGGCGCGGGCACGCTGCTGACGCCTGCAGATGTCAAGGCCGCCAAGGCCGCCGGCGCCACCTTCGGCGTCTCGCCCGGCGCGACCGACCGGCTTCTGGATGCCTGCGAGGAACATGACCTGCCGCTGCTGGCCGGTGCCGCCACATGTTCCGAGGTGATGGCCCTGCTGGAACGCGGCTATACCGTGCAGAAGTTCTTCCCGGCAGAATCGAATGGCGGCGCCTCGGCGCTGGCCTCGATCGGCGCGCCGCTGCCGCAGGTGTCCTTCTGCCCGACGGGCGGCATCACCCTGGCCAAGGCACCGGATTACCTGAAACTGAAGAACGTGATGTGCGTCGGTGGCAGCTGGGTTGCCCCCAAGGCGCTGATGCAGGCGGGCGACTGGGCCGGAATCACCCGACTGGCCGCCGAAGCCGCCGCCCTGCCGCGCTAAAAGCCTGCCGCGCTAGGAACCGGCAAACCGTGCCGCCCGGCCGCCGCGTCTGCGGGGTTCGGGCGGCGCCTCCTGCGCCTGCCGCAACACGACGCTCATCGGATGATCCGGCGCCGCTGCGGCATAGGCTTCGATCAGCCGCCCCGCCGCCGCGGGCACCACAGCCCCCACCGGCAGGCTTAGCGCCCAGTCGACAAAGATCGACCGGCACTCGCCTTCCGTGATCCCCTCGATCCGGTAGCTTTCGCGCACAAGCCCCTTCGGATCCGCCTGTTCAAGCTGCATCGCCCTCTTCCCCCCGCAGCCGTGCCGCGATCACGCGGGCGGCGGCCTCCACCACTGTTTCCAGCCGGGCCGACAGATCTGCCGCATCCCCGGTGCCGGTTTCCCGCACCAGAAAGGCGCGCCCGCCTTCGCCCAGCTTGTCCATCTCCAACATGCGGTCGGTCAGCAGCCGTGATCCGGCCTGCAACCGCCACAGCAGCCTGTAGGCATCCAGCAAAACCGTCTCGTCGGAAACCGACAGGAAACCGCCTTTCACGCCGGCCCGCAGCTGGCGTTCCACCTGCCGGGCCGGATCGGCGCCGCGCAACGCGGCGGTCTGGGCCAGCAGTTCGATATCCATCAGCCGACCCGCGCCGTTCTTGGCCTCCCAACTGCCCGAGGGGGGTTTGGCGGCCTGCAGCCTTGCCCGCATGTCGGCCACATCCTGCACCACCTGCGCGCCGCCCGCCTTGGCGGCCAGCACCTCCCGCCGCACCGCCTCAACCTCGGCGGCCAGCGCGGCATCACCCGCAAGCACCCGAGCGCGGGTCAGCGCCAGATGTTCCCAGGTCCAGGCCTCATCCATCTGATAGCTGCGGAAACTCTCGATCGAGGTCGCCACCGGCCCTTGCCGCCCCGAGGGGCGCAGCCGCATATCCACCTCATAGAGCCGCCCCTCCGGCATCTGCGCCGTCAGCGCCGTCACCATGGCCTGGGTCAGCCGGGCGAAATAAGGCCGCGTCGCCAGCGGTTTGGGCCCCTCGCTGCCCTCGGCGCCCTGCGCATCATAGATCACGATCAGATCCAGATCCGACCCCGCATTCAGCCGCCCCGCCCCCAGACTGCCCATGCCCAGCACCACTGCCCCGCGCCCCGGCGCCGGGCCATGCCTGCGGGTGAATTCCGCCAGCACCACCGGCCACAGCGCCGAAACCACCGCATCGGCCAGATCGGCATAGCTTTTCGCCGCTTCAAAGGCATCGACCAGCCCGCGCAGATGATGCACGCCGATGCGGAAATGCCATTCCTTCATCCAGCGCCGCGCCGCATCCAGCTTGCGCTCGTAATCCGGCACCTCGGCCAGCCGCGCGGTCAGATCGCCGCGCAGGCTCGCAACCCCGGGCCAGGGCGCCCAGAATGACCCGCCGATCACCGCATCCAGCACAGCGGCATTGCGGCTCAGATACAGCGCCAGCGCCGGTGTTGTTCCCGCAATATCCACAATCAGGTCAATCAGCACCGGATTGGCCTCGAATAGGGCAAAAAGCTGCACCCCGGCCGGCAGGCCCGCCAGAAAGCCATCCAGCGCCAGCAAGGCCTCATCGGGATTGGCGGCCTTGTGCAATGCCTTCAGCAGCGTGGGCCGCAGCCGCTTGAAGATCTGCACCGCCCGTTCCGACCGCAGCGCCGGGTAATTGCGCCAACCCTCGACAATGCCCTGCGCCGTTTCTGAAAGCTCTGGCCCCTCTTCGGCTTGGCCCGGAGCAAAAAACCCCTCGGCCAGCCCGTCGGTCCGCTCCAGCCGGGCCAGCAGATCGGCCCGAAACCGCGCCACATCGCCCTCGCCGCACATATGGGCGGGNNGGGCCACGCCTTCGGCACTGGTCGGCATCTGATGGGTCTGGGCATCCAGCACCATCTGCAGCCGGTGCTCGATCTCGCGGTGAGCGCGGTAGAGGCTGGTCAGTTCTTCGGTCACCGTTCCCGGCACCCAGCCTTTGGCCGCCAGCGCCGCCAGCCCGCCCACCGTGGTGCGATCGCGCAGATCGGGGTCGCGGCCCCCGGCAATCAGCTGGCGGGTCTGGGTGAAGAATTCAATCTCGCGGATGCCGCCCGCGCCCAGCTTCATGTTATGGCCCTCGATCTGGATCGGGCCGTGCAGCCCCCGGTGATCGCGGATGCGCAGCCGCATGTCATGGGCATCCTGAATCGCGGTAAAGTCCAGATGCCTGCGCCAGACAAAGGGGGTCAGCGCCTTCAGAAACCGCTCGCCCGCCGCGATATCGCCCGCCGCCGCCCGCGCCTTGATATAGGCCGCGCGTTCCCAGGTGCGGCCCTGCGCCTCGTAATAGGCCTCGGCTGCCGCCATCGAGATGCAGACCGGGGTGACGCTGGCATCGGGGCGCAGCCGCAGATCGGTGCGGAAGACA
>DOMY01000291.1 GCA_003509785.1 Gemmobacter sp. | reverse complement strand
ATCAGGGTCAGTCGCCAGGATCAGTTCATCATCGGTCTTCAGGGCCTCGGCAATGGCGCGGACATGCTTCTTGCTTTCGGCCGCCACCTCCCATTTCATCTCGAAATCATGTTCGGTATCCACCGAACCATCTTTCGGCGGCAGGTCGCGGACATGGCCGTAAGAGGCCAGAACCGTATAGCCGGAACCAAGATATTTGTTGATTGTCTTGGCCTTGGCCGGGGATTCGACGACGACGACTGCCATATGTACCTCTTGCGCCAACCGGAACGGCGGCGCGGAAAGATGGGGTTGACGGCGCACCCATGTCAAGGCGTGCCCTTGGCGTCAAGCCTTGGCAGGTCGCGGGGGTGGCCCGATACAGGCCGAATTGTCGCATCCCGGGCGGGTCTGGCCGGGCAAACCGCCCTGCCCTGCCGCCTATTTCAGGACCGCGACAACAGCCCGCCGGGCTGGCGGATCAGCTTTCCCTCCAGCTCCAGCGACAGCAGATGGGGGGCCACATCGGCGGCGGGCACCGCCAGATCGCGGATCAGCTGATCTTCGGCCATGGGGCTGGGGCTCAGCCGGTCCAGGATCAGGCTGTGCAGCGCCGCGATGTCACGCAAGGCCCGGCGGGCGGGCGTGGGCCGCGCCACTGGTGCCGCCTCGGGTTCGGCCAGATGGCGCAGCATCTGTGGGGGCGCCATGCCCCCCAGCGCCTCGATCACATCGGCGGCCGACCGGACCAGAACCGCACCATCCCGGATCAGCTGGTTGCAACCTGCGGCGCGGGCATCGAAGGGGTGGCCAGGCACCGCCAGCACGTCGCGNNACGTCGCGCCCCTGATCCGCCGCATCTTTCGCGGTGATGAGCGAGCCGGAGCGCGCCGCCGCCTCGACCACCACAACAGCGCGGGCCATGCCCGAAATGATACGGTTGCGCAGCGGAAAATGCCGCGCCTGCGGTTCCAGCCCCGGGGGCTGTTCCGAAATCAGGCAGCCCCCGGTGGCAATCTGCGCCATCAGCGCGGCATTTTCCGCCGGATAGACCACATCCACCCCACCGGCCAGCACCGCCACCGTGCCTTTGGCCAATGCGGCGGCATGGGCTTCGGCATCAATGCCGCGCGCCAGACCAGAGACGGTGACAAACCCCGCTTCCGCCAGCGATTCCGCCAGCCGCCGCGCCATGCGCAAACCCAGGCTGGAGGCATTGCGCGCGCCAACCAGCGCCACCATGGGCCGGGCCAGCAGGCGCGGATCGCCACGCAGCCACAGCACGGGCGGCGCATCCGGCAGACCCGCCAGCATCGGCGGATACAGCGCCTCGCCCAGACACAGCATCCGGGCCCCGGCCACACGGGCGGCGCGCAGTTCATGCAACACCACCTCGACCGGACAGGGGGTGTAGTTTTCCACCCCCGCCGCCCGGGCGATATCGGGCAGCGCCGCCAGCGCCGCTGCCGCTGTGCCATGTTCGGCCATCAGCCGGTGAAAGGTGACCGGCCCCACCCTGCGGGACCGGATCAGGCGCAGCCGGTCAAGCCGGTCCTGCTCCGTTTCCGGGGGGGTTTGGGCTCTGGGGTCACAGGTCGGCGCGCTATCCATCCGATTGCTCCTCATCCGCCGGTTCAGATGAGCGTGCATTGGTTAATCCGGGGTAAAGATGCGCCGTCCGGCCGCAAAGAATCGGCCATGCTTGCGCAATCCTGCAAGGCGCGCTAGGGCAGCCGGATGGCCGAAACAGCACCCGAAGACACCAGTAGATATGTGGCGCGTGGCGTCGCGCATGTGACGCTGCCCAAGGTGACAGAGCCTGTGGCTGTCACCTTCGTTCTGGTGCCCAAATTCACCATGCTGGCCTTCACCTCGGCCATAGAGCCGCTGCGCGTGGCGAATCAGCTGACCGGGCAGATCCTGTTCCGCTGGCAGACCTGTTCCGAAAGCGGCCTGCCGGTGGTCTGCTCCAACGGGGTGCCGGTTGTGCCCGATGGCACGCTGCCCGAATCGCCGCCGCCGGGCTATGTGCTGATCTGCGGCGGGGTCGAACCAGAAACCCATATCACCACCACTCTGGGCGACTGGGTCCGCGCGCAATGGCGGCGCGGGCGCAGCGTTGGCGGGCTGTGCACCGGGGCCTATGCCCTGGCCCGCGCAGGCATCCTGAAGGGGCGCCGCTTCACCCTGCATTGGGAAAACCTGTCGGGGTTCTGCGAAACCTTCCCCGATCTGGAACCCGCGCGGCAGGTCTTTTGCATCGAAGACCGCATCGTGACCTGTGCAGGCGGGATGGCGGCGGCCGATCTGATGCTGAAACTGATCCATGACCGCTTTGGCGCGAACCTGAGCCAGGAGGTCATGAACATGTGCCTGCTGACCCAGCGCCGCAACGAGGAAGACGAACAGATCACCTCGCTGGCGGCACGGCTGGGCACGCGCAACGAAAAGCTGGTGAAGGCAGTCGCCTTTCTGGAGGCCCGGATCGAAGAAGAATTCGATCTGGATGCCTGCGCCGATCATCTGGGCGTGTCGCGGCGGCAGATCGAACGGCTGTTCAACCGCTATCTGGGCGTGACCCCGGTGCGCTACATGAACGACCTGCGGCTGCAGCATGGCCGCGCGCTGCTGGCCGAAACCGATCTGAGCGTGACCGAAGTGGCGGTGGCCTGCGGCTATGCCTCCAGCAGTCATTTCTCGAAAAGTTTCCGCAAGAAATACGGCGTCTCGCCCTATCGGTTCTCGCATTTCGGATCGTGACGGAGCGGGCAAGGATTTTCGAAAATCCTTGCAAATTTCTTCGAAGAAATTTGCGGCACGCAGGTCATGTCCTTTCCGCATGATCCCATGTCGCAATTCCGATTGATGCAACCGGCATTTTTGATCAAAATATGCGCAGCAATGCCCGGGCCCGGGCCAGAGAGGGACAAGACCATGCTGAACAGCGAAGTTTCCAAGCGGCGCGATGATGCGATCTCGCGCGGGGTCGGGATGCAGACNNGAGGTCTGGGATATCGAGGGCAACCGCTATATCGATTTTGCGGCGGGCATTGCCGTGGTGAACACCGGGCATTGCCACCCCAAGGTGATGGCCGCCGTGACCGAACAGATGGGCCGCTTTACCCATACCTGCCATCAGGTCATGCCCTACGAGAATTACATCCGTCTGGCCGAACGGCTGAATGACAAGCTGCCCGGGGATTTCCGCAAGAAGACCATCTTCGTGACCACCGGCGCCGAGGCTTGCGAAAACGCGGTGAAGATTGCCCGCATCGCCACCGGGCGCAATGCGGTGATCGCCTTTGGCGGCGGCTTCCATGGCCGCACCTTCATGGGGATGTCGCTGACCGGCAAGGTTGAGCCCTACAAGAAGGGTTTCGGCGCCATGATGCCGGATGTCTTCCATGTGCCCTTCCCGATGGATATCCACGGGATCAAGACCGAAGACGCGATGAAGGGCATCGAAAAGCTGTTCAAGGCCGATCTGGATCCGAACCGCGTGGCCGCCATCATCTTTGAACCCGTGCAGGGCGAAGGCGGCTTCTATCCGGCGCCCGCCGATCTGGTGCGCGCGATCCGCGCCTTGTGCGACAAGCATGGCATCGTGATGATCGCAGACGAGGTGCAGACCGGCTTTGCCCGCACCGGCAACATGTTCGCCATGCAGGCCTATGACGTGGCCGCCGNNCATGCCGTGCTCGACGTGATCGAAGAGGAAAACCTGTGTGATCGCGCCAACGAACTGGGCTCGCGGCTGAAGCAGCGGCTGGAAGCGCTGCGCGCCGTGACGCCGGAAATCAGCGACATCCGTGGCCCCGGCTTCATGGTGGCGGTGGAATTCGCCAATCCCGACAGCAAGGAACCAGATGCGGGCTTCACCGGCCGCGTGCGGCTGGAGGCGCAGAAGCGCGGTCTGATCCTGCTGACCTGCGGGGTTTATGGCAATGTCGTGCGCTTCCTGGCACCGATCACCATCCCGGATGCACATTTCGCCGAAGCGATGGAAATTCTGGAGGCTTCGGTGGCGGCGGCACGTCAGGGCTGACGCCCTTCTTGGCCGTGGCTATTGCGGCGGGAGCCGGGGGCTTTGCCCCCGGACCCCCAGGGTATTTTTGCCAAGAGGAAGGAGCAAGGCGCAGAGATGCGCGGCCCCGCCTTTGGTTCAGGGGCTTGTCTTGGCTATTGTGCGGTTGCAGCACCGGCGCTATGCCGCCGGAATGGATGCGGGGATCGTGCTTCAGGGCGTGGGCTACCGGCTGCAGGATCGGGTGATCCTGCAGGACATTACGCTTAATCTGGCCGAACGGCGGATCGGCATCATCGGGCGCAACGGGTCTGGCAAGACCACTTTGTTGCGGCTGATGGCCGGGCTGGTGGCGCCCAGTGGCGGAAAGCTGCGCATCAACGGGCTGGACCCGGCAGCGGATCGCAAGGCCGCCATCCGGCAGGTTGGCATCCTGTTTCAGAACCCCGATCACCAGATCATCTTCCCTACCGTCGAAGAAGAGCTGGCCTTCGGTCTGCGCCAGATCGGCCTGACCAAGGCCGAGGCCGCCGGGCAGGTGCGCAACATGATGGCGGCAGCGGGCCGGGCCGATTGGTTGGGCCGCCCGGTGCAGGCGCTGAGCCAGGGGCAGAAGCAATGGCTTTGCCTGCAGGCGGTGCTGCTGATGGCGCCGGGCACCCTGTTGCTGGATGAACCTTTTGCCGCACTGGATCTGCCTGCGCAGATCCGTCTGGCACGACAGCTGGCGGCGCTGCCGCAGCGGGTGGTGACAATTTCGCATGATCCGGCGGCGGTCACCGAATGTGACCGGGTGATCTGGCTGGAGGCCGGGCGGCTGCGTGCCGACGGAACACCCGACGCCGTGCTGCCCGCCTTCCGCGACGAGATGGCACGCTTGGGGGCGGATGATGCTGACGCTGACCTCCCCCATTGACACCATGGCCCATCGCTGGCCGGTGGCGCCAAAGCTGGTGGCGGTGGCCCTGGGCACGGCGCTGATCTTTCCTGTGGCCGATCTGCGGATCATGGCGGGGGCGCTGCTGGCACTGGCCGGGCTGCATCTGGTGCTGGGGCTGCGCTTTGCCCGCCATGCGGCGCGGCGGCTGTGGATGCTCTGGCCGTTTCTGCTGGTGCTGGTGCTGTGGCATCTGTGGACGGCCGAGCCTGCGCGCGGCGCGCTGATCGCCGGGCGCATGGTCTTTGCCGTGGCCCTGGCCAATCTGGTGACGATGACCACGCGGCTGGATGACATGCTGGCGGTGGTCGAACGCGGTCTGGCACCGCTGGCCCGGCTGGGGGTCAACCCCCGGGCCATCGCCCTGGCCATGGCGCTGGTGATCCGCTTCACGCCGGTTCTGCTGGACAAAGCGTCGCTTCTGATGCAGGCATGGCGCGCGCGCAGCCCGAAACGGGCGGGCGTGCCGGTGGTTCTGCCACTGGTTCTGGCGGCATTGGATGATGCCGACCATGTGGCCGAAGCGCTGCGCGCGCGGGGCGGCCTTTAAGTTCATCACAGGAGACAGAATGGAACGCAACCTGACCCATATCGCCCTTTTCGCCGCGTTGATCGCGGTTCTGGGATTGGTGCCGAAGATCGACCTGATTTCGGGCGTGCCGATCACCGCGCAATCGCTGGGGATCATGCTCTGCGGCACGGTGCTGGGCGCCAGACGCGGTGCGCTGGCGGTGCTGCTGTTCCTGGGGCTGGTGGCGATCGGCCTGCCGCTGCTGGCGGGCGGGCGTGGCGGTCTGGGCGTGTTCGTTTCGCCGACGGCGGGCTATCTGGTGGGCTTTCCGCTGGCGGCGCTGGTTGCCGGTCTTGTGGTCGAAAAATGGCGCGTCGATGTGGGGGTGGCCAGCTTTGCGGGCGCCCTGCTGGGCGGCCTTGGCGTGATGCATCTGTGCGGGATCATCGGCATGGCCACCGTTCTGGGCAAGACCCTGCCCGAGGCGGCACTGCTTGCGCTGCCCTTCCTGGCAGGTGACCTGCTGAAGGCCGGGATAGCAGCCGGCATCACCCGGGGGCTGGCGCGGGTGCGTCCGGCTTCGGTTCTGTCGCGGGCCTGATCCGGCTGCGGCCAGCTGACAAGACGGCAAGGCGGCCCCGGCGGGCCGCCTTTTTCATGGCGGATCGGCCTGCAGGATCAGCGCAGAGCCGATGCCACCCGCCGCTGCGATGGCGGCAAGGCCCGGCCCCGCCCCCAGCGCGGCCAGCAGCGTGACCAGCACCCGGGCGCCCGACGCGCCGATGGGATGGCCCAGCGCACAGGCGCCGCCNNGGGATGGCCCCGCGCCAGTGCCCCGCCGGTCGGGTTCACCCGGTCTTCCGGCAGGGCCAGCGCATCCATGCAGGCCAGCGCCTGTACGGCATAGGCCTCCATCAGCTCCACCTGTTCCAGCGCCAGCGCGTCAAGACCAGCCTGCGCCAGCACCGCCTGCATGGCGGGAACGGGCGAAAGCCCCGGCTCTTCCGGCAGGGCGCCCAGCGTGGCGCTGGCGCCTATCCGCAGCCGCCGCGCCGCGCGTTCCGCCATGCGGGGCGACACGACCACCACAAAGGCCGCCGCATCGGCAGCAACAGCCGCAGTGGCCACGGTGATGCTGCCCGCCAGGGGCTTGGCCCGGGCGGCCAGGGCAGGCGTCAGGCGGCGGGTAAAGCCATCGGCGGCCCCCTGCGCAAAAGCCAGCACCTCTGGCTGCGGATGTGCCAGCGCCCGCGCATGCGACCGGATCGCCCAGGCCTCTTGCCGGGCGCGGGAAATACCCAGCCCTTGCGCCAGCGCGGCGGCGGCGGCGGTCATTTCGGGGTCACGTTCCGGCCAGGGGGTGAAGGGCGGCTGGTCATAGGGCACAGGCGCCTGCCCCGGGCTCAGCGCCAGCCGCAGCGGGCGGCGGGAATAGCTTTCCGCCCCACCGGCAATCACCACATCGGCCTGCCCGGCGCCCACCATGGCGGCCGCCAGCCGGATCGCATCAAGGCCGCCTGCGCATTGGCGATCAATGCTCAGACCCGCCACGCGATCGGGCAAACCCGCCGCCAGCGCCGCCAGCCGCGCCGGATTGCCACCGCCCCCCAGCGCATTGGACAGAATCAGCTCGTCCACCTGCCCCGCATCAAGCCCGGCATCAGCCAGCACCGCGCGGATCACCGGCGCCGCCAGATCCTGCACCGCCAGCCCGGAAAAAGCCCCGCCCCGGGGCATCACGGGCGNNTCTTGCCCGAGGGCAGCAACGGCCAATCCGCCCGCCAGTGCAGCCGCCGGGGCGCCTTCAGCGGGCCAAGCCGCGCGCGCAGCGCCGCCAGCACCGCCGCCTCCTGCGCCTGGTCGCCCATCACCGCTGCCACCAGCACGCAGCCGCGCAAGGGATCGGCCACCGGCAGCACCGCCGCCCGCACGATCCCGGGCAAAGCCAGCAGCGCCGCCTCCACCTCTTCGGGATAGACCGCCTGATCTGCCACCTTCACCATGCGCGACGCGCGGCCCAGCGGATACAGGCAGTCCCCCTCGATCCTCACGAATTCATCCAGATGCAGCCAGCCATCGCGCCAGACCGCACCGCCCACAGGCCCGGCATAGCCTTCGGCCAGATAGGGCGACCGCAGGGCGATGCCCTCTGGCGTGCTGCGGATCTCTACCCCCGGATAGGGGCGACCCACGCTGTCGGGCGGGGGGTTCTCATCTGCGATGGCAATGAAACTCGCCTCTGCCGCGCCATAGAATTCCACCACCCTTGCGCCGGTAAACCCGGCCAGCGCCTGCCGCAAACCGGGATCAAGTTTCGATCCACCCACCAGAATCAACCGCAAGGCGGGCAGATCCGGCCCGGCGCCATCCGCCAGAAGGCGCAGTTGCGCAGGCGTGGCATACAGCACCTCGACGCCGCGGGCGGCCAGCGCCCTGCGCTGCCGGTCCGGGCGCATCCCCTCCAGCAGATGCAGCACACCGCCCAGATGCAGCGTCTCCACCGCGCCATAAAGCGCGAGCGAATGGACCAGCCGCCCCAACACCGCCGCCGGGCCACCCAGCCCCAGCAGCCGCGCATTCACCCCAAAGCTGGCAATCCACGAAGCCTGGCTGCGGCGAATGCGCTTGGGCGCGCCAGAGGTGCCACCGGACAGCGTCTCGAACACCGGCAGCGCCCCAGGCTCTGGCCCCGGCTCTGGCACAGGCGCCTCTGGGGCACCGATGCGGAACCCGGGCGCCCCCATGGCGGCCTGCAGCGCGGCCACGGCCGGCCGGTCGTCCAGCGCCCCGCCCTGCCCGCCACCGGCGCCATGCAGCACGCCCCCGGCATCCACGATCCGCGCCGCCGGATGCCAGCGAAACTGCATCACCCCGCCAGAATCGACGCGATGCGCCGCAGCGCCAGCAGATAGCCCTCGGTGCCGCAGCCCGCGATCACCGCATCCGCCCGCAACGAGACATAGGAATGGTGCCGGAAGCTTTCGCGCTTGTGCACGTTGGAAATATGCACCTCGATCACCGGGCCGTCGAAAGCGTTCAACGCATCCAGAATCGCCACCGACGTATGGGTATAGGCTGCCGGGTTGATGATGATCCCCGCCCCTGCGTCCCGCGCCGCATGGATCATCTCGACAATCGCGCCTTCGTGGTTCGACTGGCGGAAATCAATGCTGTGCCCCAGCTCTGCTGCCAGCGTGGCGCAGCGCGCCTCCACATCGGCCAGCGTTTCGCGGCCATAGATTTCGGGCTGGCGCAGCCCCAGCAGATTGAGGTTGGGGCCATTCAGGATAAAAATCGGGCGCATGTCTTGTTCCGTCTGTAAGGGCGCGCAGGATAGCCGAACCATGGCAGGGGGCAAGGCGGTCACGACACGATCACCCGTCGCGCTTGCCTGGCCGCCCCCCGCACGGCATAGCCACGCCACAACAACGGAGACGCGCATGACCCTGCTTCTTGTCCATACCGGCGGCACCATTGGCATGGCCCCCACGGCAGAGGGGCTGGCCCCGCAGGCCGGGTTGGTGGAATCCGCGCTGGCCGCCCGCCTGCCCGAAGGCCGCGCGCTGCAGGCCGAGGTGTTCGATCCGCTGATCGACAGTGCCGATATGGGCCCCGATGGCTGGAACCGGATCATCGGCGCGATTCTGGCGCATCCCGGCGCGGATGTGATCGTGACCCATGGCACCGATACCATGGCCTTTACCGGCGCTGCGCTGTCGCAGGCTCTGGCAGGATCGGGGGCCGGATCGGGGCGGCGGGGGGTTCTGTGCGGGTCCATGCTGCCGCTGGGCATGGGGGGCGATGCCGAGGGCAATCTGGATCTGGCGATCCAGGCCGCAGGCACAGCCGTGCCCGGCGTCTGGCTGGCCTTCGCGGGCCANNGGGGCCAGCTGCGGCCCGCCTGCGGCCTGGTGAAACAGGACAGCCATGCCGCAGATGCCTTCCGCGCCCTGCCGCAGGCGCCGCTGCCGCCCCGCCCCGCCCACCCCGCGCCCTTTGGCCCGGCGCGGCTTGCGATCCTCAGCCTGTCACCCGGCCTGCCGCCGCGCGCCCTGGCCGCCATGCTGGCCGAGCTGG
>DOMY01000219.1 GCA_003509785.1 Gemmobacter sp. | reverse complement strand
GATACGGCAGCAGCGTCAGGTGCATCAGGATACATTCGCCGCGCGGGCGTTCGTGGATGAACTGGCGGATCGCCTCGAAGAAGGGCAGGCCTTCGATATCGCCGACCGTGCCGCCGATTTCGCAGAGCATGAAATCACACTCATTCTCGCCGATGCGCAGGAAATCCTTGATTTCATTGGTGACATGCGGAACGACCTGAATGGTCTTGCCCAGGTAATCGCCCCGGCGTTCCTTTTCCAGCACGTTGGAATAGATCCGCCCGGACGAGATGGAATCGGTCTTGCGGGCGGAAACCCCGGTGAAGCGTTCGTAATGGCCCAGATCCAGATCGGTTTCGGCGCCATCATCGGTCACGAAGACCTCGCCATGTTCAAAGGGCGACATGGTGCCGGGATCGACGTTCAGATAGGGGTCAAGCTTGCGCAGCCGCACCGAAAAGCCCCGCGCCTGCAGCAAAGCCCCAAGTGCCGCCGAGGCCAGCCCCTTGCCAAGCGAAGAGACCACGCCGCCGGTGATAAAGATATAACGTGCCATTGGGGGCTCCCGTGAAAAGGTCAGGGTGGCGATTCGCTCATGCGGAATCGCTGCATCACGGGAGTTGAGCCTTATCCGGTTTCCCGGCAAAGCGCAACAGCTGCCGCTAGATGCTGTCGCGCCTGTTCAGGCGCGATCTATAGTTTGTGGTCGGATCAGTTGGAGGCCGGGGTCGGTGCCGCAGGTGCCGGAGTTTGCGTGGCCGGAGCTTCCGTGGCCGGGGCCGCCGGGGCCTCGGTCGCGGGGGCCTGCGTCGCGGGGGCTGCAGCCGGTGCTTCGGTCGCGGGCGCTTCGGTGGCCGGTGCGGCATCCGGGCGCGGCGGGGTCAGCGGGGCGTCGGCTGCGGGCGGCGGCAGCAGGTCCGATCCAAGCGGGCTGGAAGGTGCTGCCGGAGCCGGTGCCGTGCCGCCGATCTGGTCGATCACCGAGGAATTGCCGCTGTTCTGCGCCGCGATGATGGTCAGCGTCACCGAGGTGATGATGAACCCTGCCGCGAAGATCCAGGTCAGCTTGGTCAGCGCGGTGGCGGCGCCGCGGCCCGACATCACGCCGCCCGCACCGCCGCCCATGCCAAGCCCGCCACCTTCGGACCGCTGCAGCAGCACCACCCCGATGAGGAGGAGCGCGAGGATCAGGTGGATGGTGAGGATGACGTTTTCCATGGGGCCGCCGTGTTCGGAACTGACGCGCCTATCTAGGCGGAAGGGGGCAGGGGCGCAAGCCCATAGGGGCAGATCCCGCGCAATCGCGCCGCCGCACCGGGCAAGGGCTGCCGCATAGACGCGCCAAGCGCAGCAAAGCCCGGATCACAGGCGGGGCGGGGACACGCCGCGCAATGCGNNTTGCTCCTTTCCAAATACTCATGCGCGGCCAGGGCCGGGGGCGCCCGCCCGGTCAGGGGCGCCAGAGGCCTGCGGTTTCCAGCAGGGCGTCATCCAGGCTGCGCCCTTCGGCAAAGGGCGCCAGATGGGCGGGGCGGGGCGTGGTGGCGGGCAGCAGCGGCGATGGCCAGTCGGCGCCGATCACCTGCCGCACCGGGATCACCCCGGCCCAGACCGGCAGATGGCCGTCTTCGTCGTCATCGCCCACATTCACCGCGCGCACCTTGGCGCTGGCCTCTTCGATATCCATCGCCACCACCGATGTAGCCTTGATCTCTTGCGTCGTCATCTCGCGCAGCTCGGCGCGGCGGCCAGGGAACAGCCGGTCTGTCACATCTTCCAGCGCGCGGCGTTTCTCTTCGGCGTCTTCCACCAGATGGGCGGTGCCAAAGACCATGGCCGAGCGGAAATTGGCGGAATGGTTGAAGGCCGATCGTGCCAGCACCAGCCCGTCCAGATGGGTGACCGTCAGGCAGACCGGCAGGCTGCGCGCCTGATTGCGCAGCATCCGGCTGGCGGAAGAGCCGTGCCAGTACAGCCGCTCGCCGTCGCGCCAGTGGAGGGTGGGGGTACAATAGGGCTGGCCGTCGATCACATAGGCAATGTGGCAGACGGCGGCGGCATCCAGAATGGCATGGATGGTGGCACGGTCATATTCGGCGCGTTTGGGGTTGCGCTTGATGCGGGCGCGGGCGGAGGGGTGATAGGCGGTGGCGTCGGTCATGGCAGATTCCTCTTGGCTGCCCCCGGTGTAGCGTGACAGATTGGTTTGAAAGAGATCCAATTCGATGCAAAGAAATCAGACCAATCTGCCAGACTGGTCGGCGCTGGTGGCGGTGATGCTGCCGGTGCTGCCAGGCGAGGGGCCGCGCGCGCGGGCCGTCTATGCCGCGCTGCGGCGGCTGATCGAAGAGGGCCGCCTGCCAGCCGACGCCAAGCTGCCGCCCAGCCGGGCCTTGGCGGGGCAGCTGGGTGTGGCGCGCGGCGCGGTGGTGGCCGGGTTCGAGATGCTGGTGGCCGATGGCTTTGCCGAGGCGCGGGTGGGGGCGGGCACCTATGTGGCGGCGGCCGTGCCCCGGCTGGTGGCGCCCCCGCCGACCCCGCCTGCACCCTTCACGGCGCAGAACCTGCCGGGCGATCTGGGGCTGGCCTATCCCGATCCCGTCAGCCTGACCATTTTTCGCAGCATCCTGAACCGCCAGCTGGCGCGGCCCCCGGCCAGCCTGTTCCATTATGCCGATCCGCGCGGCGATGCCGGGCTGCGGGCCGAGGTGGCGGATTACCTGCGCATGGCACGGGGGCTGCGGCTGCACGCCGATCAGCTGGTGCTGACGGCAGGCACCCAGGGCGCGCTGGATCTGGTGGCCCGCGCGGTTCTGGCGCCGGGCGATGCCGTCTGGATGGAGGATCCGGGCTACCCCAGCGGCAAGGCGGCGCTGGCCGATCAGCGGCTGATCCCCGTGCCGGTGGATGGCGAGGGGCTGGATGTGGCGGCGGGGCAGCGGCTGGCCCCGCAGGCGCGGGCGGCCTATGTCACGCCCTCGCACCAGTTTCCGCTGGGGGTGGCGATGACCATGCGGCGGCGGCTGGCGCTGCTGGATTGGGCGCAGGCCGCGGGCGCCTGGGTGATCGAGGATGATTATGACAGCGAATTCCGCTTTGCAGGCCCGCCGCTGGCCGCGCTGCAGGGCATGGATGGCGCGGGGCGGGTGATCTATGTCGGCACCTTCTCCAAGGCGCTGATGCCGGGGCTGCGGCTGGGCTATCTGGTGCTGCCCGAACCGCTGCTGGCGCCGGTGCTGGCCCTGCGCCGGCGGACGGACCGGGCGCCGCCGGGGCTGGCCGAGCCTGCCCTGGCCGAATTTCTGGCGCGCGGCCATTTCGCGGCGCATCTGCGGCGGGCGCGCCGCCGGGTGCGCATGGCCCGCGAAGCGCTGCTGGCCGAACTGGCGCAGGCGGGCCATCTGGTGGCACCGCCGGATCAGGGCCTGCATCTGACCCTGCCGCTGCCGCCCGGCAGGGATGACCGCGATCTGGCCCGCCATGCCCGCGAACACGGCTTTGGCGCCCGGGCCCTGTCGCCCATGTATCTGGGGGCGGGGCGGCCCGGGCTTGTCATCGGCTTTTCCGGCCATGCGCCGGAAATCCTGGCCCGGGCGGCGCGGCACTGGCTCGCCNNGTCCCCGGCGCAGCCGGGGGCGAAGCTTGCCGCGTGGCGCCGCAGGCGCCGCCGGGGGATCACCGTGAGAAGCCGCGCCGTGGGGTGATTTTCCGCTGTCATCGCGGCGTTACCCTCTATATACGGTCGCGGGTTTCAACTCTGCCGAAGGATCGTGACATGGCCAATGTCGTCGTCGTGGGCGCCCAATGGGGCGACGAGGGGAAGGGCAAGATCGTTGACTGGCTCAGCGAACGTGCCGATGTGATCGCGCGCTTTCAGGGCGGCCACAACGCGGGCCATACGCTCGTCATCGACGGCAAGGTCTACAAGCTGTCGCTGCTGCCCAGCGGGATCGTCCGGGGCGGCAAACTGTCCGTCATCGGCAATGGTGTGGTGCTGGATCCGTGGCACCTGGTGGCGGAAATCGCCAAGCTGCGCGATCAGGGCGTTGAAATCACGCCAGAAAATCTGATGATTGCCGAAAACACCCCGCTGATCCTGCCCCTGCATGGCGAGCTGGACCGGGCGCGCGAAGGCGCGGTGGGTGTGGCCAAGATCGGCACCACCGGCCGTGGCATCGGCCCGGCCTATGAAGACAAGGTGGGCCGCCGCGTGATCCGCGTCGCCGATCTGGCCGATCCGGCCACGCTGGAGGCCCGGGTGGAACGCCTGCTGGCGCATCACGATGCGCTGCGCCGCGGTCTGGGGATGGAGCCGGTGGATGCCAAGGCGCTGATCGCCCAGCTGACCGAGATCGCGGACCAGGTGCTGCCCTATGCCGCGCCGGTCTGGAAAGTGCTGAACGAGGCCCGTCGCGCGGGCAAGCGGATCCTGTTCGAAGGGGCGCAGGGCGCGCTGCTGGATGTGGATTTCGGCACCTATCCCTTCGTTACCTCGTCCAACACCATTGCAGGGCAGGCGGCGACGGGCGTGGGCCTTGGGCCGACGGCGATCGACTTTGTGCTGGGCATCGTGAAGGCCTATACCACCCGTGTCGGCGAAGGCCCCTTTGCGGCAGAGCTGTTTGATGCCGATGGCGAGCGTCTGGGCGAGCGGGGCCATGAGTTTGGCACCGTGACCGGGCGCAAGCGGCGCTGCGGCTGGTTCGATGCGGTTCTGGTGCGTCAGACCTGTGCCACCAGCGGCGTGTCGGGCATTGCGCTGACCAAGCTCGATGTGCTGGACGGGTTCGAGACGCTGAAGATCTGCGTGGGTTATGATCTGGATGGCAAGCGGATCGACTATCTGCCCACCGCCGCCGATCAGCAGGCCCGCTGCACCCCGATCTACGAAGAGCTGGAAGGCTGGAGCGAATCGACCGCCGGGGCGCGCAGCTGGGCCGAACTGCCCGGCGCCGCGATCAAATATGTGCGTCGCATCGAAGAGTTGATCCAGTGCCCGGTTGCGCTGCTGTCGACCTCGCCCGAGCGCGATGATACCATCCTGGTCACAGACCCCTTCGCTGACTGAGCCGGGCACCGGCCCTGAAAGGACATCATGGCGCTGCGCTATCGCACCCGCAAACGGCTGTCGCTGCTGATCCTGATCCTGGGGCTGCCGCTGTACATCATGGCGGTCTGGGGGATCATGGGCGCCATGGTGGACCGGCCGCCGATCTGGCTGGAGCTGCTGATCTATATCGGATTGGGGTTCCTGTGGGCCTTGCCCTTCAAGTTCATCTTCAAGGGCGTGGGGCAGACCGACCCTGATCTGAAAGAGCCCGATCAGCCACAATGAAGAAAGGCGGAAGGTTGCCCTTCCGCCTTTCTGCTTTTCCGGGGCGGTGGATCAGCCCACCAGTTTGCGGGCCTTGGCCAGAAGATGCGATTCTTCGGCCAGCGCATATTGGCCGCGCCGCACCTTGATGATGCGGCCTTCGCGCAGCAGCGTGCCAAAGCTGCGCAGACTGTCTTCGCGGCTGTGGCCGGTGTCTTCGGCCATGGTGGTGACCTGACGCATCAGCTGCGGCCGCGAGAAATGCGGGCGGCCTTCGATGCAGGCGCTGTAGGCGGCGGCGGCTTCCAGCAGGGCGGGCAGGCCGATGGCGCCCAGACGATCCGCGAATTCGGCAAAGCCACGGGCTTCTTCCGGGGCCAGCGGGTCTTCCAGATCGTCCTCGTCGTCTTCGATCATGTCCTGCGGGGCCAGCGCGGCAGAGCCGACGCGCCGGGGGCGCACCGGGCTGGCCGGGGGCGTGGCAGGGGCCGCCGGGGCGGTGGCCGCAGTCTGGCCCATGGCGGGTTCGGCCAGCCGGGGGCGGCTGGGCGTGACGGCCGGGCGCGGATCGACGCGCAGTTCCGACACCAGAACCAGCGGTGCCGGGCGGGCGCCACCTGTCGCCGGAACCGGGCGCACGATGCGCGACAGGTCTTCGCGATAGGGCTCTACCCGCTCTTCCTCGGATTTGCGCAGGCTGGCACCGGCGCGGCGGTCGGCAACCGTGGCGGCCACGGCGGCTTTCAGATGCGCAATGGCCGAAACGCGGCGGCGGCTGTCGGCCCCCGACATCTGGCTGTTGGTTTCGGCCAGCAGGCGTTTCACCGCCTCTTCCTCGTTCACCGGGTCAACGGTGACGGGCAGGCGGTCACGGTTGCTGCGCTGCGGTTCGGCCTCGGCTTCGGGCTGCGGGGCGCGGGCCACGCGCAGGCGCCGCACCGGACGGACGGGGCGCACCGGATCTGCCGCAGCCGGGGCTTGCGTCACCGGGGCCTGCGTCGCCGGGGTGGCAAGCGCGGGGCTTTCCGGCAGGGCGGCTTCGGGCAGATCAGCGGTGTTCAGCGCGGCTTCAAGGGCGGCTTCGGCTTCGGCGTCGAAGGCATCCATATCGGCATCGTCATCAACCGCAGGCTGGCTGATCCGGTTTGCCGCAGCAGCGGCCACGGAAGCAGGGGCCACAGATGCAGGGGCCACAGATGCAGGAGCATAGATTTCCGCGTCATCCTCCAGTTCGGCCATGTCGAAGGCCGCCTCGGGGGCGATATCATCGGCAAAGCTGTCGTCGGGGGAGAAGGCGGTTTCTTCGGCAAACAGCGGCGCCTCATCAAAGCCCGGCGTAGTATCGGCCAGCGCTTCGGCCAGCACGGCATCCTCAAGGCTCTGGTCCGCCTCGGCGGTATCGGCGGCCATGATCGCTGCGGTGTCATCGGTGTGATCCGCAACGAACGGGGTTTCAGAGTCGCCCAATTCGGCAATCGGTTCGGCCAGAGCCGGTTCTTCGGCCACGATATCCAGCGCGCTGAGGTCCAGCGCGGCCAGATCATCCTCAAAACCCTCCACGGCAGCCTCTGCCGGCTGTGCGGGCAGCTCTGCCTCCAGCTCGGCCAGTTCGCGCAGCAGATCGGCCTCGTCTTCCGGGGACAGCGAGGTTTCGGCGGCTTCCGGCGCGATGGCCATGGCGTCGATCGTGGCAGAGATCGGCGGCAGCGCCTCGACGGTTTCGGCGGGCTGCACCGGGGCGCGGCGGATACGGATCACACGGGCGCGCACCCGGTCTGCCTGCGGCCCCGGCGATTGAAAGCCGGTGTCGGGCGCCGCATCCTCCATCAGCCCGGCAGGAATGCTGTCGGCCAGTTCGGGGGCGAAAGCCTCGGGGGCTGCGGGCGATTCGGCAGAGGTGAGTTCGGCGCCGAAATCGGCCTCGGGGCCGGAGGTGGCATCCATCGCGCTGCTGTCGGCAGGCCGACCGTCAAAGCCCTGCGCACTGGTATCGGCATCTGCCGCCAGTTCGGGGCGGAACAGATCTTCGGGCAGCATGTCGATGCTGGCCTGCGGGCTGTCTTCGGGCAGGGCATCGGCCTGCGCCTGCGCGGGTTCGGCCGGTGTCCAGGCCGGGGCGGTAAAGCCTTGCTCCGCCATGGCAGGCGCGGCTGTGGTGCCTGCGTGATGGGCAACGGCATTGCGGATGCGATCCAGCTTGGCAGCCAGAGCCGGATCTTCAGCCGCAGCCAGCGCGCGCGGCGGTTGGGCCTGCGGCGGTTGCAGCGGGGCGGCGATCTGCGCCGGGCCACTGTCTGCGGCGCGCAGGATCACGCCGTTTTCCTGAACGCTGGCCTCCACCCGCCGCTGAATCTCGCGTTCTGCGATCTTGTGCAGCATGGCGGCATCCGGGGTCGGGGGTTCGGCGCCGAAGTAACGATCCCCGGCGGCGAGGTCGCGGAAATATTCTGCGATGGCCTTCATCGTATTGAAAGGGTCGTCGAACCCTTCCAGCGTACATGAGAAGGTGCCATATGACACCGTAAGGATCTTACTCGCTCCGATCATCGGATGCTCGCCTTCTACTAACCATACAGGCCACTTTACCCGGTGTAAGTTCGAATCCGTGGACAGATGAGGGTAATTTGAAGGATTGATTATGGCCCGCCGGGGTAGGCCTTGCCTTAATTCAGGACCAGTATCTGCATGAATCAACCGATTGTCGAATCCCCTGATGCGGTCACGCTGATCGCGGGCGGGCCCTGTACGGCCCGTGATCTGGCGCTGGCGCTGCGACATGCGCCGGTGCTGGTGGCGGCGGATGGCGGCGCCGACCGGGCGCTGGCGCTGGGGGCCGAACCCGTGGCGGTGATCGGGGATTTCGATTCGGTGTCAGAGGCCACGCAGCAGCGGCTGGCCGGGCGGCTGTTTCCCATAGCGGAACAGGAGACGNNCGCTGCGCAGCATTGCGGCGCCATTCCTGCTGGCGGTGGGCGTGGCCGGGGGGCGGGTGGATCACGAACTGGCGGTGCTGTCGGCGCTGGTGCGCTATCGGGCAGAGGGCGGGCAGATGCCCTGCCTGCTGATCGGGGCGCAGGATGTGATCTTTGCCGCCCCGCCGGTGCTGGATCTGGCGCTGGTGCCGGGCGACCGGCTGTCGCTGTTCCCGCTGACGCAGGTGCGCGGGCGCAGCCTGGGGCTGCACTGGCCGATCGACGGGCTGGACATGGCGCCGGATGGGCGGATCGGCACTTCGAACCGGGTGTCCGAGGCGCGGGTGCGGCTGGAATTCGATCAGCCGGGGATGCTGGTCATCCTGCCACGGGCGCGGCTGGATGCCGCCCTGCGCGGGCTTTCGGCCTAGAAATTCGCGTCGGCCAATGCCTCGGCGGTGCGGCGCTGGCGGGCGGTGATCCGCTCGCGCCAGATGATATACAGCCCCGATCCGGTGATGACGGTGATCCCCGCCCAGGTCATGGGGTTGGGGAAATCGTCGAAAATGGCATAGCCCAAAGCCACCGCCACCACGATTTCAAAGTAATGCAGCGGGGCCAGCGTGGCCGAGGGCGCGAATTTCAGCGCATAGGTCATGCACATGTGGCTGACCGTGGCCCAGAACCCCACCCCGAACAGCCAGAGCCAGACGATGCCCTGCGGCATTACCGGGTCCAGCTCTGGCAGGCCCGAACCCTGGGCGAGCCAGATCACCGGCAGACACAGCGCCACGCCGACCAATGCCGTATGCAGCTGCATGGTGACAGGATGCTGCCCGACCGACATTGCCCGGGTGATAAGCATATAGAAGGCAAACAGAAAAGCCGTGCCCAGCGGATAAAGCGTGACCAGCCCGAAGGTGACAAAGGCCGGCTGAATCACCAGCAGCGCGCCACCAAAACCCACGACAGAGGCGGCAATCCGACGCGGGCCGACCTCATCCCCGAACAGCAGCCGCCCCAGAACCAGAAGGATGAAGGGTTCGACAAAGACGATGGCCAGCGCATCTGCGATGGGCATCACCGAAATGGCCGCGATGAAGCAATAGGTGGACAGCACCAGAAATACTGCCCGCCACAGGGTCAGCCAGGCCATGCGGCGGCCCATCCGCAGCGGAACGCGCATCAGCAGCGCCACGGGCAGCATCAGGGCGGCCTGCACCACAAACCGCGCCAGCGTGACCTGGCCCACGGGAATGGTGGCCGTGGCCAGTTTCGAGGCAACGTCCAGCAGCGGGGCCAGAACGCAGAAGGCGATCATCAGCATCGCGCCGGGAAGGATACGGTCTTGGGTCATCCTGCCTTGCTAAAGGTNNACCCCTGCCGGTCCAACCCGAAAGCGACCTTTTCTGCCGGTTGCGGCCTTTGATTTCCGGCAGGGCCGGTTGTGCGCAGGCGGGGCTTGCGCCTGCGGGGCAGCGGGCGCCAACTGTCTGCACAAAGGGAGATCCGCATGGCACATGATTACGAAAGCCGCATCATCTGGACCGGAAACCGGGGCGAAGGCACGGCGCATTACCGCGCCTATGACCGGACATGGGATATTGCGGTGCCGGGCAAGCCGGTGGTCAGCTGTTCCAATGATCCGCTGCTGGGCGGCGATCCGGGCAAGATGAACCCCGAAGACCTGCTGCTTTCGGCACTCTCGGCCTGTCATATGCTGTGGTATCTGCATTACGCCTCGGATGCGGGGATCGTGGTTCTGGGTTATGAAGACCGCCCGCTGGGCCGGGGCGAACTGGGGCGGGGTGGTGCCGGGCGGTTTACCGCCGCCACTCTGCGCCCGGTGATCCGGGTGGCGGCGGGCACGGATCTGGCGCTGGCCGAAGCGATCCATCACCGTATCCCCGAAGTCTGTTTCATCGCCCGGTCGGTGAACTTTCCGGTGGATCACACGCCGGAATTCATCCTCGAGGGCTGATCCACCGGCGACATTTCCTGTCGCATCCGCAGCAGGCACTGACCGGCCGCCGCGCTAGGCTCTGCCCTTGTTCCGGGGGTGCGGCAGTATGGAAGACAGCGATTTCATCATCGTGGGGGCAGGATCGGCCGGCTGTGTGCTGGCCAACCGGCTGAGCGAATCCGGCAGATACCGGGTGACGCTGCTGGAGGCGGGTGGCACGGACCGGCGCTTCTATGTCGGCCTGCCGCTGGGCTATGGCAAGCTGTTCTACGACCCGGCGGTGAACTGGCTTTACAGGACCGAACCCGATCCCGGCCTTGCGGGCCAGCGCGATCACTGGCCGCGCGGGCGGCTGCTGGGCGGGTCATCCTCGATCAATGCCATGGTCTGGATCCGCGGGCACCGCGCCGATTACGATGATTGGGGGCAGGCCGCGCCCGGCTGGGGCTGGGAGGATGTGCTGCCCGCCTATCGCGCCATCGAGGATACCGAGGCCGGGGGCGATGCCTGGCGCGGCACCGGCGGGCCGCTGTTCATCTCGGCCAATACCCGGGGCCTGCATCCGCTGGTGCGGGATTACATCGCCGCCTGCGAACAGGCCGGGCTGCCCTTCAACCCCGATTTCAACGGGGCACAGCAGGAAGGGGCAGGCCCCTATCAGATGACGATCAAGGGTGCGCGGCGCAATTCCACCGCCCGCGCCTTCCTGCGCCCGGCCATGCGGCGCGGCAATCTGCGCGTCATCACCCAGGCGCAGGCAACGCGGGTGGTCTTTGCTGGCCAGCGCGCCGTGGGGGTGGAATATCTGCAGGGCGGCCAGCGGCATATCCTGCGCACCAAGGGCGAGGTGATCCTGTCGGGCGGCGCCATCAACTCGCCGCAGCTGTTGCAGCTGTCCGGCATCGGCCCGGGGGCGCTGCTGCAGGGCCTTAGCATCCCGGTGCTGCACGAAAACCCCAATGTCGGCGATCATCTGAGCGATCATCAGGGCATCAACTATACCTTCCGCATGACAGTGCCGACCTATAACGACGAGCTGCGCCCCTGGTGGGGCAAGCTGCGGGCCGGGCTGCAATACTTTCTGGGCGGGCAGGGGCCGCTGGCGAAATCCATCAACCATGGCGGCGGCTTCTTCCGCACCGCGCCCGATCTGCCGCGCCCCAATATGCAGCTGTATATGCAGGCCTTTTCCACCCTGCTGCCGCGCGAGGGCGAACGCCCGATCCTGACGCCTGATCCGTTCCCGGGCCTGTCACTGGGCCTGTCGAACTGCCGCCCCACCTCGCGCGGGCATATCAGACTGCGCAGCGCCGATCCGCTGGAGCATCCGGCGATCACCGCCAATGCGTTTTCCACCGATCATGATGTGGCCGAAATGCTGGCGGCGGTGAAATACCTGCGCCATCTGGCGGCCCAGCCCGCGCTGGCCCGGCTGATCGCCGCAGAGCTGCGCCCGGGGCCAGCGGTGCAAGACGATGATGCGCTGATCGACGATTTCCGCCGCCGGTCGGGCACTGTCTATCACCCGTCCTGCACCTGCCGCATGGGCGCCGATCCGGCCACCAGCGTGCTGGATGCGCGCTGCCGGGTGCGCGGCGTGCAGGGCCTGCGCGTCATAGACGCTGCCAGCTTTCCCAATCTGATCGCTGGCAATACCAATGCCCCTGCCATCCTGACCGGCTGGATGGGGGCTGCGAAGGTGCTGGAGGATGCGCGTTAATCCTTCGGCGCCAGATCAGACCACAGCGGCCGGACCAGCGTGAAAATCTCGCCCTGACGATAGTAATCCTGCGCGCCACCCCGGGTGACCAGATCCAGATCGCGGGTTTTCAGATGGCCGCGCGCCGGATCGGAAACCAGATCATCTTCGATATGCAGGGCCAGAACCTGCCCGATCACCACCAGCTGCAAGGGGCCGGCCTTCACCGTTTCCAGCACCCGGCACTCCAGGCTGACCGGGCTTTCCGTGATGCGCGGCGGCGCCACCTTGACCGAAGGGGTGGTGGCCAGCCCCGCCAGCTCCAGCTCGTTCACACCGGGGGGCGCATCGACACAGGTGATGTTCATCTGATCCACCAGCCGGTGCGGCACGAGATTCACCACGAATTCGCCGGTTTCCAGAATGTTGCGCCCGGTATCCTTCAGCACCCCGCCCCGCGGTTGCAGCCCCAGCGCCACGATGGGCGGGCTGCCACCCATGGCGTTGAAAAAGCTGAACGGCGCGCAGTTCACCGCCCCGTCGGCGCCCTGTGTCGTCACCCAGGCAATGGGGCGCGGCTGAACCGTGGCGGTCAGCAGCTTGTAGGCCATGGCGCCATCCAGCGCCTCCAGATCAAACAGCATCTGCTTGCCTTTCGGTGGGGGCGACATCCTTGTGGATGATCACATCGGTTTGCGGATAGGCCAGTAGAATGGTGCGGCGCAGACCGGCGCCGATGTCATGCGCCTCGCGCAGGGTCAGATCGCCATCCAGCTCGATATGCAGGTGCACGAAGATCCGGCTGCCGGCGGTGCGCGTTTTCAGATCGTGAAAGCCGCGCACCTCGGGCCAGTTGCGCGCCAGTGTGGCAATGCCCTCGATCACCTCGGGGTCGGCCTGCCGGTCCATCAGCGCATCCCAGGCGCCCTTGAAGATCTGCACCGCGCCAAAGGCCAGCGTGCCCGCCGCCGCCAGCGCCACGATGCTGTCGATCTGATAGATCCCGAACCAGCGCGCCGCCAGCAGCGATACGATGGCCCCCGCCGCAGGCACCAGATCGCCCAGATAATGCAGACGGTCGGCGGCCACTACGCGGCTGCCGGTCTTGCGGGCCACCAGCCCCTGCCACAGCACCAGCGCCAGCGTCAGCCCCATGGAGATCACCATGACCACGACGCCCGCGCTTTCCGATGCGATGGGCGAGGCCTCGCCCGACAGCAGCCGCGCCACCGCCGCCCAGCCGATCACCACCGCAGACACACCCACCACCAGCGCCTGTGCCAGCGCCGCCAGATCCTCGACAGAGCTATGGCCGAAATTGTGATCGTCATCGGCGGNNGTCGGGCTTGGCGGCATAGACCAGCGCCGCCATGGCCCCCAGACTCATCATCAGATCCAGCGTGCTGTCCGCCAGCGAGGCTGCGATCGACAGCGCCTGGGTCTGCGACAGCGCCCAGAGCTTCAGGGCAACAAGGGTGGCGGCCACGGCAAGCGAGGCAATGCCCGCCGACAGTTTCAGCCCGGTCTGCGATTGCATCGGCATCTTCTCCTGTAATGCCGGGCCTCCCAGTCCCGGGGGGGCGGGTTACTCGATCACTTCTTCGGGGTCTACCCCCCAGAGTGCGGCCTTGCTCACCCAGCCGCGCTCGCCATCCGCTGTCAGGCGGCACCAGTCGGGGGTGCATTGCAGGATGCGCGCAATCACATTGCGTTCGGCGCGCACCACCACCTCGGCCGTGCTGTCGGGGGCGGCGCGGAATTCGGCCTGTTCCGCCTGAATAAGCACGGATCGCACACCGGACAGCAGCGAATAATGCACCCAGCCGCCCAGACCTTCCTGATCTTCGACCCGGCGCCAGTTTTCATATTCCGCCGTCACCCGCAGCGGCATCCCCGCGCGTTTGAACACCCAGTCGATCCGGTGGCTGAGCCCGGGCCCGCGCCGGGCATTGCCTTCATCGGTCTTCAGCGTGACGAAGCGGGGCAGGGGCAGCCGTGTCACCGCACCTTCGCCGGGGGCGGGCAGCGAGGCCGCGCTGCCATCCGGCAGGGTCTGGGCGGCGCCCTCCGGTATGGCCAGCGTATCGGGCCGCGGGCGGGTNNGTCAGCGGCGGTTCCTGCGAACTGGTGCCGCCGGTTTCCTCGCCCATCACCGGCGGATTGGCCTGTGCCCAAAGCGCGGGTGGCATTGCCGCGAATACGGCGGCATAAGCCAGTGCCCTGCCGAAATCGGTGAAACGTCCTGCCATATCTTCCGTCCTTTCCGGGCCGGGCCGCGGCAAAGCTGCCCAGACTCCCGGATCACTGCGCCTGCGGCATCTTTGCGCCGCAACTTTATTGCTCTGCGGTTCGGCAGGGCTTGTGCCCCGCCCCGCAAGACGGCACCTTGCCAGCAGTCGCGGGGATTTGGAAGTGCCCGAAGCCCCAAGCCGCGCCTGACAGCCGAGGGAGGAAGCCCATGCCCGCCAAACGCCTGAGTGTGATCGTAACGCGCCATCTGCCAGAGGTCGTGGAGACCCGGATGAAGGAGCTGTTCGATGTGGAACTGCGCGATCCCGACACAAGGATGAGCCGCGAAGAACTGGCCGATGCGATGAACCGCTGCGATGTGCTGGTGCCCTGTGTGACCGATCAGATCGACGCAGGCCTGCTGGGCCAGGCGGGCGAGCGGCTGAAGCTGATCGCCAATTACGGCGCCGGGGTGGATCATATCGACGTGTCGACCGCACGGGCGCGCGGCATTCTGGTGTCCAATACCCCGGGCGTCGGGGCCGAAGATACCGCCGATATGGTGATGGCGCTGCTTCTGGGGGTGGTGCGCCGCATCCCCGAAGGCATGGCAGAAATGCAGGCCGGGCGCTGGCAGGGCTGGTCGCCCATGGCGCATCTGGGCGGCCGGATCGGCGGGCGCAGGCTGGGAATTCTGGGGCTGGGCCGGATCGGCCAGGCCGTGGCACGGCGGGCGCAGGCCTTCGGGATGCAGATCCACTATCACAACCGCCGCCGCCTGCGCCCGGAAACCGAAGCCGAGCTGGAAGCGACCTGGTGGGAAAGCCTGGATCAGATGATTGCCCGGATGGATGTGATCTCGGTCAACTGCCCGCATACGCCATCGACCTTTCACCTGCTCAACGCGCGGCGGCTGAAGCTTCTGAAGCCGACGGCGGTGGTGCTGAACACCTCGCGCGGCGAGGTGATCGACGAAAACGCCCTGACGCGCGGCCTGCGCGCGGGCGAGATCGCCGGGGCGGGGCTGGATGTGTTCGAACATGGCCACGAGATCAATCCCCGCCTGCGCGAACTGCCCAATGTGGTGCTGCTGCCGCATATGGGCTCTGCCACGGTCGAGGGCAGGGTGGAGATGGGCGAGAAGGTGATCCTGAACATCAAGACCTTCGCCGATGGCCACCGCCCGCCGGATCAGGTGGTTCCGGGCCTACTCTAGCCTCCCGGATGCCATACAAAGTACGCCCGCTGGCGGGACAGTGCAAACCCCGGTTCAGACAGCGTAATATCCGCGATACCAGTCGACGAATTTCTGCACACCGGCGCGGATGTCCGTACGGGGCAACGGGCCGGTGAGCGCCTCGATCAGCGTGGCATCGGCCCAGGTGGCAGGCACATCGCCGGGCTGCATCGGCAGCAGGCGTTTTGTTGCGGTTTGGCCGGTGGCGTCTTCGATGGCGGCCACGAATTCCATCAGCGGCACCGGGGCGCCATTGCCGATGTTCACCACCCGCCAGGGCGCCACAGGCGACAGGCTGTCAAAAGGCCCGACGGGCGCCGTGCCGGGGGCCGCGTCGATCAGGCGGCGGATTCCTTCAACCAGATCATCGACATAGGTGAAATCGCGCCGCATGTCGCCGTGGTTGTAAATGTCGATCGGCTGGGCCGAAAGGATCGCTTTCACGAATTTGAACAGCGCCATGTCGGGCCGCCCCCAGGGGCCATAGACGGTGAAGAAGCGNNCCCGCCTTCTTGGTGGCGGCATAAAAGCTCATCGGGTGATCGGCGCGATGGGTTTCGGCATAGGGCATTTCGGTATTGGCGCCATAGGCCGAAGAGGTAGAGGCCAGCAGCAGATGCCCAGGCGGATGCGCGCGCGCGGCCTCAAGCAGTTCGAAGGTGCCGATCAGATTGGCCTCCAGATAAGCGCGCGGCGCCTCGATCGACCAGCGCACCCCGGCCTGCGCCGCCAGATGCACCACCACATCCGGGCGCAGATCTTCCATCAGCCCGCGCAACAGGCCCGGTGTTTCCACCAGCCCCTCGACCGCGCGAAAGCCGGGATTCTGGCTCAGCATGGCATGGCGGCGCTGTTTCAGCGTGACATCGTAGTAATCGCTCATCCCATCCAGGCCCAGCACCTGCCAGCCCTCGGCCAGCAGCCGCTGGCACAGATGATAGCCGATGAACCCTGCCGAACCCGTTACCAAAGCCTTGCGCACGGCTGCATCTTCCTCTTGGCAAAAATACCCTGGGGTCCGGGGCAAAGCCCCGGGGGCCGCCATCCTAGAACCGCGTCACCGCATAGGGCGCGATGTCCAGCTCCGGTGCCTTGCCTGCCACCAGGGCCGCGACGATCCGTGCCGTGATCGGGGCCAGAGTCAAGCCGATATGGCCATGGCCATAGGCATGGATCACATTCGCCCCGGCGGCAGAGGGGCCGATCACCGGCAGGCTGTCGGGCATCGAGGGGCGAAAGCCCATCCAGTCGCGGCTGGGGGCGCCGAGGTCGGGAAAGATCGCCCGCGCGCCCTCGATCAGCCGGTTGATGCGATGCGGCNNCCGAGTTCCACCGTGCCTGCCACACGCAACCGGCCGCTCATCGGGCAGAGATAGAAGCCGCGGGTGGTGGGGCAGGTGGGGCGGGTCAGGCGGGGCGCCGCCATGTCCCATTCGACATGATAGCCGCGTTCGGTATCCAGCGGCACACGGTCGCCTGCCTGCGCGGCCAGCGCGCGGGAATGGGCGCCTGCGGCGATCACCACGCGGCGGGCGTGCAGGGTCAGGCCGGGGGCATCCAGCCGGATGCCATCGACCAGACGGGTGAGGCCAGTGACCGCAGCCTTGCGATGCAGCACGTTCAGGGCGGCGATCCGGCTGGCCAGCCGCTGCATCATCAGCCCGGGGTCAGACAGAAAGATGGCTTTCGGAAAATAGGCCGCGCCCCCTTCGACGCCGGGCAGGCCCGGCTCCATCCCTGCCAGCTCTTGGGCGGTCAGCAGATCGACGGCAATGCCCAGGCCCCGGCGCTGTGCCATATCGGCATGTGCGGCGCGAAAGGCGCTGGCGGTTTCGTAAAGATAAAGGCAGCCGCGATGTTGCAGGATATCGCTGCCACCGATTTCGGCGGCGAAGGTCTGCCAGCTGGCATTGGCCGAACCGACCAGCGCGGCGATGGCCCGGGCATTGTGGCGCGCCGCGCCCGGCAGGCTTTGACGGGCAAACCGNNCGCCCGCCGGATGGCCAGGGGGGAATTGCGGTCAAACAGCAGGGAAGGCAGGTTCTTCAGCACATCCGACGTGCCCACGGGCTGCACCGCGTAATCGGCGATGGTTCCCGCATTGCCGTAAGAGGCGCCCGAACCGGGCGTATTGGGATCAAGGATCACCACCTCATGCCCGGCCGCGGCCAGTTGCAGGGCGCAGGCCATGCCCACGGCGCCCGCGCCGATCACGGCGATATCGGTGGTCAGATGTTCGGTCATTCTATCCATCGGCAAAAGGGGGGGCCGTTCTGCCCTGTGGCAGACCGGCCCCCCCTTGCGGTATCACATGCAGGCGTCAAACAGCGCACGGGTATTTTCGCGCGTCATCGCAATCGGGTTGCCACCGCAGGAGGGATCTTCCAGCGCCATCTCGGTCAGCCTGTCCAGATCGGCGAATTGCACGCCCATGGCCGACAGGTTTTCGGGGATGTTCAGCTTGCTGCGCAGTTCCATGATCTGGTCATGGAAGCCCGCAAAGCCGCCCGGGATGCCCAGATAGGCAGCAGCCTTTTCGATGCGGTCTTCGATAGCCGCGCGGTTGAATTCCAGCACCATAGGCATGACCACGGCATTGGTAGTACCATGATGGGTGTTATACACCGCGCCGATCGGGTGGCTGAGGCTGTGGATCGCGCCCAGGCCTTTCTGGAAGGCCACGGCACCCATGGCGGCCGCCGACATCATATGGGCGCGGGCATCCAGATTGCCGGGGTTTTCATAGACTTCGACCAGGTTTTCGAAGACCAGCCGCATCCCCTCCAGCGCGATCCCTTGTGACATCGGGTGGTAGAAGGGGCTGCAATAAGCCTCCAGACAATGTGCCAGCGCATCCATGCCGGTGCCTGCGGTGATGAATTTCGGCATCCCCACGGTCAGCGCCGGATCGCAGAGCGTGACGACGGGCATCAGTTTGGGGTGGAAGATGATCTTCTTCTTGTGGGTTTCCGAATTGGTCAACACGCCTGCGCGGCCAACCTCGGACCCGGTGCCTGCCGTGGTGGGCACGGCGATGATCGGGGCGATCTTGTCGGCATCGGCGCGGGTATACCAATCGTCGATATCTTCCAGATCCCAGACGGAAAGCCCTTCGCGCTGATGTGCCATCAGGGCGATCATCTTGCCCAGATCCAGTGCGGAGCCGCCGCCGAAGCAGATCACGCCATCATGGCCCCCGGCCAGATAGGCCTTGATGCCATCGGCCATGTTCTTTTCGTTCGGGTTCGGGTCCACTTCGGAAAACACCGCATCGCCCAGACCGGCGGCGCGCAGCACCGCCACCGCATCGGCGGTGACGGGCAGGGCGGCCAGCGCCTTGTCCGTCACGAACAGCGGCTTGGTGATGCCGCTGGCGGTGCAATGTTCGGCCAGTTCGGCAATGCGGCCCACGCCGAACTTGATGGCTGTGGGGTAAGACCAGTTCCGGTTCGTTACGTTATGCGCGGTCATTTCGTCACCTTTTTCAGATGGTAGGATTTCGGCCGGGTGACCGAGAAGAAGCCAAGATAGGACAGCGAGCCGCCGCGGCCGGTATCCTTGCAGCCGGTCCAGCACAGCGCGGGATCAAGGAAATCGCAGCGGTTCATGAACACGGTGCCGGTTTCGATCTGCGCGCCCAGCTCGGCGGCCTTGTCGGCATCCGCCGTCCAGATCGAGGCGGTCAGGCCATATGGGCTGTCGTTCATCAGCTGCAGGGCTTCGTCATCGCCTGACACTTTCATGATGCCGACGACGGGGCCGAAGCTTTCTTCCATCATCACGCGCATCGAATGATCGACGTTCACCAGGATCTGCGGGGCCAGATAGGCGCCGCCGTCATCGGCGGGGAAATCGGCCGGGTCGATCAGCGGCTTGGCACCTGCCGCCACCGCCTCGGCGATCTGGGCGCGCACCACGGCGGCGAAGCGTTTGTTGGCCATCGGGCCCAGCGTGCTAGCGGCATCGAAGGGGTTGCCCAGCTTCAGCGCCTTGACCCAGGCCACGGCCTTTTCGACAAAGGCATCATAAAGCGATTCATGCACATAGATGCGCTCGATCCCGCAGCAGCACTGGCCCGCGTTGTACATGGCGCCATCCATCAGGCTGTCCACCGCCGCGTCCAGATCGGCATCGTGGCGGACATAGCCGGGGTCTTTGCCGCCCAGTTCCAGCCCGGTGCCGGTGAAGGTGCCCGCCGCCGCCTTTTCGATCGCGGCACCGCCGCCGACCGATCCGGTGAAGTTGATGAAGTTGAAGGCGCGCGCGCCGATCAGCTCTTCGGTCGTTGCATGGTCCAGCACGACATTCTGGAACACGTCTTCCGGCACGCCTGCGGCATGGAAGGCCTCGGCCAGACGTTCGCCGACTTTCAGGGTTTGGGATGCATGTTTCAGCACCACGCTATTGCCCGCGATCAGGGCGGGGGCGAGGGTGTTGATGGTGGTGAGGTAAGGGTAGTTCCACGGCGCGATGATGAAGACGACGCCCACGGCTTCGCGTGCCAGATAGCGGGTGAAGCGGTCGCTGTCTTCGACCAGCTGCGGCGCCAGCGTCGCGGCGGCGATATCGGCCATGTAATTGGTGCGGTCGTTCACGCCGCCCCATTCGCCGCCAAAGCGGGTGGGGCGGCCCATCTGCCAGGCCAGTTCTTCGACCAAGGTTTCCTTGATTTCCATCAGCTTGGCGACGCCGGCCTTGACCAGCGCGATACGGTCTTCCAGCGGGCGCGCGGCCCAGGCCTTTTGCGCGGCTTTCGCACGGGCGGCGGCGGCAAAGGCCGCGTCGCGGCTGAGCGGCATCCGTTCCAGCCAGACCGAGCCATCGACCGGCGAGATCAGTTGAATGGGTTTCATCGGTTTCGTCCTTCAGGGGCGCGCATCCGGCGCGCCGGTTATCTCTGCGGGCGGGGCAGGGGGTCAGGCGCGGTCAAAGCCGCGCTGGCGTTCCCAATCCGTCACCACGCGGTTCTGTTCGTGCAGTTCCCATTCGGCGGCATGAACGTAGTGATCCACCACCGCATCGCCAAAGGCCGCCCGCAGCATGGCCGAACCTTTCAGCGCGGCGGCGGCGGCGCCCAGCGTCTTCGGGATTTCACGCGCACCGGCGGCGGCATACATGTCGCCCTTCATTTCCGGCTCCAGTTCCATCTTCTTCTCGATCCCGTCCAGCCCGGCGGCCAGCAGGGCGGCGCAGGCCAGATAGGGGTTCAGATCGGCGCCGCCGATACGGCATTCCACCCGCACGGCCTTGCTGCCTTCACCGCAGACGCGGAAGCCCGCGGTGCGGTTATCGCAGCTCCAGACCGCTTTTGTCGGGGCGAACATGCCCACCACGAAGCGTTTGTAGCTGTTGACGCAGGGCGCCAGAAACGCCGTGATTTCCTCGGCATGGGCCAGCTGGCCCGCCAGATACTGCTTCATCAGCGCGCTCATGCCATGGGGATCGGCCTTGTCGCGGAAGGCGGGCTTGCCGTCCTTCCAGAGCGACTGGTGAATATGGCTGGAAGACCCGGCCTTGCGGTGATCGTATTTCGCCATGAAGGTGACGGATGCGCCATGCCCCTGTGCGATCTGCTTGACGCCCAGCTTGATGATGCTGTGCATGTCTGCGGTATCGAGCGCGTCGGAATAGCGGGCGTTCACCTCTTCCTGCCCGGCGTCGGCCTCGCCCTTGGAACATTCGATCGGGATGCCCGCATCCCACAGCTTGTTGCGGATGTCGCGCATGATCGGCTCATCCGCGCTGGTGCCCCAGATCGAATAATCGACATTGTGGCGCGCCTTGGGCGTGGGCAGCGGGAAGCCACGGTCGAACAGATCGGCAAAGGTTTCATCGAACAGGAAGAATTCCAGTTCGGTCGCCATCATCACGTCAAAGCCCATCGCGCGGGCGCGGTCCACCTGTCGTTTCAGCACCGAACGCGGGGCATGGGGCACGGGTTCGTGGGTGTGATGGTCCAGCACGTCGCACATCACCATGGCGGTGCCCGGCGCCCAGGGCAGGCGGCGCAGGGTGGCCAGATCGGGCTTCATCACATAGTCGCCATAGCCTGCCGCCCAGGAGGTGCTGGCATAGCCGGGCACGGTGTGCATCTCCATATCGGTGGCGAGCAGGTAGTTGCAGCAATGGGTTTCCTCATAGGCAGAATCGAGGAAATGCTGGGCGTGAAAGCGTTTGCCCATCAGGCGGCCCTGCATATCCACCAGACAGGCGGCAACAGTGTCGATCTCGCCTGCGGCGACGGCGGCTTTCAGGGCATCAAGGGTCAGGTTTGCGGGCATGGGTGCCTCTCTGTCAAAAGGAAGGGGAAGGGTTCGGGCAGGCGCTGGCGGCGCCGCCTCCGAACTCGGGCTTTCTGGGCCAGCAGCAGGGGCGCGTTGCCCCCGGCATCATCCTTGTGGCCATCTTCCATCTCCCTTGGCCGCAGGCAGCGGCCAGAATTTGATCATATCTGTGAAGTCTGGGGCGCGCAATCGGCCTGCGCGCCCCGAGGGATCAGTAGCGGTAGGGCGGACCTGCCTGAACCATGGTGTCGTTATACTTCTTGATGATCTCGACCACCTTGGCCTTCACTTCGCTTTCGGTGGCGATTTCATCCCAGAACTTCACGGCGGCATCTTCCACGGTCTTCCATTCCTCGGCCGGGATCGTGGTCAGCTTCAGCTTGCCGCCGTTGATGCGCAGATCGGCCTCGCCTGCCCAGTACCAGTGCTGGCGATAGTAGTGCGACTGTTCGAAACACACCTCCAGCAGCTTCTGCAGATGCGGGGGCAGGGCATTCCAGCGATCCATATTGGCGAAGAAATGCCCGATCCAGGCGCCGGAAATGTTGTTGGTCAGGAAGTAGTTGGTCACGTTGGACCAGCCGACGGTGTAAACCTCGGTGATGCCCGACCAGGCGATGCCATCCAGCTCGCCCGTCTGCATCGCCACTTCGATGTCTTCCCACGGCAGGGTGACCGGCACGACGCCGAACTGCGTCAGGAAGCGGCCGGCAGTGGGGAAGGTGAAGACCCGCTTGCCCTGCAGATCGGCAAGGCTGTTGATCGGATCCTTGGTCGAGAAATGGCAGGGATCCCACGACCCGGCCGAGATATGCTTGACGCCGACGGCGGCATATTCGTCTTCCCAGATCTGTTTCAGCCCGTATTTGGTGAACAGCGCAGGCACATCCAGCGAATAGCGCAGCGCCAGCGGGAAATAGCCGCCGAACACCGTGACTTCGGTGGGCGAGGCCATGCTGTCGTCATCCGACTGCACACAGTCGATGGTGCCAGCCTGCAGCGCCTGGAACAGCTCGCCCGTGGGGACGATCTGATCGGCATAGAACAGCTCGATCTCCATCTGGCCCTGGGCGATCTGGTTGAAGGCCTCGATGGCGGGTTTCACCACCTGTTCGCCAAGTGCTGCACCGGCATAGGTCTGCATCCGCCATTTGATTGGCGCCTGCGCCCGCACCACGGCGGGGGCGGCAAGGGCGGCGGCGCCGCCAAGAGTGCCGGTGGCCAGGAACTTCCGTCTTGTCGTCGTCATCGTGAACCTCCGTTGGAATAAGGGTGCGGGGGCGGTTCGTCCGCCCCTCGCGCTGTCATTTGGAATAGATCGCACCGGGCAGCCACAGCGCCAGTTGCGGAAAGACCATCACCAGAACCAGCGCCACGGCCATGATCAGCACGAAGGGCGTGACCGAGCTGTAGATGTCGCCCATGGTGATTTCGCGCGGGGCAAAGGCCCGCATCAGGAACAGGTTATAGCCGAAGGGCGGTGTGAGATAGGCGATCTGGCAGGTGATCGTGTAAAGCACGCCATACCAGACCAGCACCTGCCCCTGCGGGATGCCCAGATCCAGCGTGGCCACCAGCGGCACATAGAGCGGCGCCACGATCACCAGCATGGCAGTATCATCCAGGAACATGCCCATGATGAGGAACGACAGCTGCATCAGGATCAGGATCGTCCAGGGCGAAAGCCCCATATCCTGCACGAACAGCCCCTCGATCGCCTTGACCGCGCCGAGGCCATCGAAGACCGCGCCAAAGCTGAGTGCGGCAAGGATGATCCACATGAACATGCAGGAAATCGCCAGCGTGTCGCGCGTCGCCACTTCGAACACCGCGCGGGTGAAGCGGCGCTTGATCGCGGCGGCCAGCACGGTGGCGGCGACGCCGATCACCGATGCCTCGACCAGCGAGGTATAGCCATAGACGAAGGGCACCATCATCGAAGCGAAGATCGCCAGCGGCAGGATGCCAGCCCCCAGCAGGCGCCACTTTTCGCCCGGCGGGATCGTGGCGCGTTCTTCTGCCGTCAGCGCCGGGCCAAGCGTGGGCGTGATGCGGCAGCGGATCACGATATAGAGGATGAACAGCGCCGCCATCAGCAGGCCGGGCACGATGCCCGCCAGCCACAGTTCCGACACCGGGGCGCGGGCGATCATCGAATAGAGCACCAGCACCACCGAAGGCGGGATCAGGATTCCCAGGCTTGACCCGGCCTGAATGACGCCGGTGACCATCTTCTTGTCATAGCCGCGGCGCAGCAGTTCGGGCAAAGCAATGGTCGATCCGATGGCCATGCCCGCCACGGAAAGCCCGTTCATCGCCGAAATCAGCACCATCAGAAGGATCGTGCCGATGGCCAGGCCCCCCGGCACCGGGCCGAACCAGACGTGGAACATTTTGTACAGGTCTTCGGCCAGCCGCGTCTCGCTCATGACATAGCCCATGAAGACGAACATCGGCAGCGTCAGCATCGGATACCATTTCATCAGCTTCATCGCCGCCGAGAAACCCATGGTATGCGACCCCGTGCCCCAGAGTGACAGCGAGGCCACCACGGCGACAAAACCGATGACGCCGAACACCCGCTGCCCGGTGATCATCATCAGCAGCATGGTGGAAAACATCAGCAGGGCAATCATTTCCTGCGGCATCAGATCTTCTCCCCGCGCAAGGTGGCAATGTCGCGGATCAGATAGGCCGTGGCCTGCAGCAGCATCAGGAAGAAGCCGAAGACCATGATCGCCTTGATCGGCCAGAGATAGGGGCGCCAGGCGGTGGGCGAGCGTTCCAGCCGCCCGACCTGCGGCCAGCTGAGGCCGAATAGCCCCGGATCCGTCCATTTGATGCCCAGCGAATAGACCAGGCTATCCCAGGCACCCCAGATCATGATGGCCAGATAGAAGATCAGCGCCAGTACGGTGAAGGCATCGACCAGCGCCTTCTGCCGGTCGCTCCACCTGGCATAGGCCAGATCCATGCGCACATGGCTGCCCATCTGCATCGAATAGGGGCCGCCCAGGATGTAATAGGCAACCATGGCGAATTGCGCCATTTCCAGCGTCCAGAGCGAGGGCGTCAGCGCGGCCTTGGCGATGGTGGACCACATCAGGATGCCCATCAGCACGAACAGCAGATACATGGCAAAGCGGCCGACGCCGTAATTCAGCCGGTCCACGCCGCGGACGAAGGCAATGCTCCATCCCGGCATCACGCAGCCTCCGCCGGAGCATGGCAGCGCGCCAGCGCGGCGGCAATCACCGGGGCCAGCTGCGCGGCCATCGCCTCTTCGGCGCCGGGTGTCGCAATCAGGTCGTTGCGGATTTCCAGCATGGCGTTCAGCAATCCATAGGGTGTGGCCTGCAGCCGCAGGGTATGGGTCACGTCATCGGCGGCAGAATAGGGGGCGTTGAGGTGGCTTGTCAGGCTGGTCTGCGCCTGCGCTTCGGCCAGAATGGCCTCGGCCAGCCGGGTGTCGGCATCATGGATCACGCCGAATTCCACGCTGCGCGGCTGCCCGAAATAGACGGGCGTGAAGCTGTGAATGGTGATGATGGCCGGGTGCTTGCCCCGGGCAAGGCTGTCCGCGATCAGGCGGTGCAGGGCGGCATGAAAGGGCAGATATACCGCTGCCATCCGCTCTGCCCGTTCTGCCGGGGCCAGGGCCGCATTGCCCGGCACGCTGTGCAGTTCGGATACGGCGGGCATTGCGCCGGGCATGTGTGGCGCGCGGTTGCAATCATAGATCAGGCGGCTGACGGTGGCATGGAGGCAGGTCGCGCCCAGCCGTTGTGCCAGCCCGCGCATCAGCCCGAGGGCGCCCGGATCCCAGGCGATATGGGCGCGTTGCTGTTCGGCGGTCAGCCCCAGATCGCCCCAAGGCTGTGGGAAGGCATTGCTGGCATGTTCGCAGACAAGGATCACCTCTGCCGCGTCGCCCCAAGCCTCGATGACGGGCGCAAATGGCCCGCCGCTGTCTGATATACGTGCAGTCATTGCTGCGAGTCTTCCCTGTTGTCGGGTTCAGCGTCCTCTGCGCAGCCCGCCTCTGTCAAGAATATTTCTGTAAGAAATTTTCTGTTACAAAGTTTTCCAAACGGGTGCAGAATGGTTGCACGCAACAGGGCAGGAGAGCGCGATGGATGCCGAAATCAGCATCGAAGACGGGATGCGCCGCGCGCTGCCCGATCTGACCCGTGCTGAACGGCAGCTGGCGACGCATATCCTGAGAAACTATCCGGTGGCCGCGCTGGGCTCGATCACGGCGCTGGCGAAGGCGGCCGAAGTTTCGACCCCGACCGTGGTGCGGCTGTGCCAGAAGCTGGGCTACAAGGGCTATCCCGATTACCAATCTGCCCTGCGGGGCGAGGTGGAGGCGATGCTGCTGTCGCCCATTGCCAAGCATGATCGCTGGGCGGGTGGCGTGCCCGATACCCATATTCTGAACCGTTTTGCCGATGCGGTGGTGTCGAACCTGCAGGCCACGCTGGGGCAGATCGACCATGCCGAATTCGATGCCGCAGCGGCGCTGCTGGCCGACCCGGACCGCGCGGTTTATGCCATGGGCGGGCGGATCACCCATGCGCTGGCCGATTATTTCGTAACGCTGATGAAGGTGGTGCGCCCTTCGGTCACGCTGCTGTCGGGTCTTTCCAACACATGGCCGCCCGCGCTGCTGGACATGAAGCGCGGCGATGTGCTGCTGGTGTTCGACATCCGGCGGTATGAAAACACCGTGCTGCAGCTGGTGGAACTGGCGGTAGAGCAGGGGGCAGAGGTGATCCTTGTCACCGACCGCTGGGTTTCGCCCGCGGCACAGCACGCGCGCCATACGCTCAGCTGCCATATCGAGGCGCCAAGCGCCTGGGACAGCACGGTTTCCATCACCGTTCTGGTGGAAACCCTGCTGGCCTCGGTGCAGACGCTGACATGGGACCAGACCGAAAGCCGCCTGAAGCGGCTGGAACAGCTGTATGACCGTTCGCGGTTCTTTCGCCGGGTGCGTTAGTCAGCCCAGCAGGGCTTTTACCCTTGCGGTGAAATCCTCGCCTCGCTTTTCGAAATTGGGATATTGGTCAAAGCTGGCGGCGGCGGGTGCCAAGAGCACAACCTCGCCCGGTTCGGCCTCGGCCGCGGCCTGAGCCACCGCCTGTTCCATGGTTTCGGCAATCACATAGGGCGTGGCGCCCAGTTGCAGCGCGAAATCGCGGGCGGAAAAGCCGATCAGATAGGCCTTCACCACCGACCCGAGGAACGGCTCCAGCGCGGCGATGCCGCCCTCCTTGCCCATGCCCCCGGCGATCCAGCGGATTTTAGGGAAAGCCTGCAGGGCCTTGGCCGCTGAATCCACATTGGTGGCCTTGCTGTCGTTGATGAAGCGCACGCCACCCCGTTCGCCGACCAGTTGGCTGCGATGGGGCAGACCGGCAAAGGAATGAAAGGCGCCCTCGATCAGCTTGGGCGCGATGCCCAAGGCCCGGCAGGCGGCATAGGCGGCGCAGGCATTCTGATGGTTATGCGCGCCGGGCAGGCCCGACACCCCGCGCAGGTCGATCGAGGCCATCTGCCGCCCGCGGCGCCATTCCGCCAGAAAGCCCTTGCGGGCAAAGACCGACCAGCCGAAGCCCTCCAGTTTCGTGCCCGAAGAGATGCGGATCACCCGGTCATCCTCTGGCCCCTGCGCCAGCTGGCCTCCCAGGAATTTCCCCTCTACCTCATCCAC
The DNA here is from genome assembly GCA_003509785.1 of Gemmobacter sp. Taxonomy (GTDB): domain Bacteria; phylum Pseudomonadota; class Alphaproteobacteria; order Rhodobacterales; family Rhodobacteraceae; genus Gemmobacter. Next base: position 3,633 of record DOMY01000219.1, on the reverse strand, counting down.
GCCCACCACGCAGCGGTCGGGGCCGCCTTCGGCAAACAGGCGGCGCTTGGCGGCGAAATAGCCGCCCATGCCATTGTGCCGATCCAGATGATCGGGCGACAGATTGGTGAAGACCACCACATCCGGCGTCAGCGCGCGGGCGAGTTCTGTCTGATAGCTGGAAAGCTCCAGCACCACCACTTCGCCTTCCTGCGGCGGGTCGATGTCCAGCACGCCCCGGCCGATATTGCCCGCCATCTGGGTGGGGCGGCCTGCGACCTGCAGGATGTGGTGGATCAGCGCCGTTGTGGTGGATTTGCCGTTCGATCCGGTGACGCAGATCACCTTGGGCGGCGTGTCCAGTTCGGCCCAGTCGGCGGCGCCGAAGCTGCGGAAGAACAGGCCGATGTCATTATCCACCGGGATGCCCAGATCCAGCGCGCGGGCAATCACCTTGTTGGGCGTGGGATAGAGATGCGGGATCCCGGGCGAGGTGACCAGACAGGCGACGCCGTCAAACGCGCCCTGCTTCATCAGATCGGTGCAGGTGAAGCCCTCGGCCTCGGCCTTGGCGCGCGCTTCGGCGCTGTCATCCCAGACCAGCGGCTCTGCGCCGCCTGCCTGCAGCGCCCGCGCCGTGGCCAGCCCCGATCGGCCCAGCCCCAGCACCGCCACCTTGCGCCCGTCGAACCCCTGAACCGGAATCATCTATTCACCCCATCCTGTTGCCTGCAGGGATAGGGGATGCAGCCCCGGTGGAAAAGCCCCCGTTGCCAGCCCTTAACGCAGCACCCCCTCCCCAGCCCTCCACCTGGCAGGGGGAGGGCAGCGCTTCTGCCGGATCGTGTGGCGGGGGCATCCGCGTCGCATGAGTATTTGGAAAGGAGCAAGGTGCAGAAGGTTTGCGGGGATGGCAAAACGGCGCGCCTTGCGCCAGTGCCGGAGGGCTTGGCCGCTTTGCACCTTTCCAGATGTGCAAAAGCCCGCTGCGGCCTGCAGGGGCCGGGGTGGGACCGGGTGCCTGCCGGGCGGGGCGCCGCCGGGCAGGCCTTGTTTCTACTGGCAAGGCCGCCCGTTTGCCGCTAAGCTGATCTGCAGAACCGGGGTTACACCGGGCAGAAGCAGGCAAGCAGCACAATCAGGCGGTTCCCATGACTGAGATGGTCTATGGCTCCATGCCCGCACGGGCGACCGAACCGGTCGTATCCCGTTGGTGGCGCACGATCGACAAATGGTCTCTGACGGCGATTCTGGTGCTGTTCGGCATCGGCATCCTGCTGGGGCTGGCGGCCTCGGTGCCGCTGGCATCGCGCAACGGGCTGGACCCGTTCTACTATGTGCAGCGTCAGGCAGTGTTCGGCGGCATGGGCATCGCGGTGATGCTGGGCGTGTCGATGCTGCCGCCCGAAAGCATCCGGCGGCTGGGTGTGGTGGGTTTTGCGATTTCCTTCGTGGCCATCGCCTTTCTGCCCTTTCTGGGCACCGATTTCGGCAAGGGTGCCGTGCGCTGGTATTCGCTGGGCTTTGCCTCGTTCCAGCCATCGGAGTTTCTGAAACCCGGCTTCATCGTGCTGACGGCGTGGTTGATGGCAGCCAGCCAGGAAATCAATGCCCCGCCCGGCAAGGCGATTTCGTTTGGTGTGGCGTTGGTCGTGGTGGGCTTTCTGGCGACGCAGCCGGATTTCGGCCAATCCATGCTGGTGCTGTTCGGCTGGGGGGTGGTCTATTTCATCGCAGGCGCGCCCTTTACCCTGATCGCCATCGTTCTGGGCCTGATCGGCACCGGGGGCATGTTCGCCTATAGCGCATCCGAACACTTTGCCCGCCGGATCGACGGCTTCCTGTCGCCGGAAATCGACCCGCGCTCGCAGCTGGGCTATGCCACGAACGCCATTCAGGAGGGCGGGTTCTTCGGTGTGGGTGTGGGCGAGGGGCAGGTGAAATGGACGCTGCCGGATGCCCATACCGATTTCATCATCGCAGTTGCGGCCGAGGAATACGGGCTGATTCTTGTGCTGTGCATCCTTGGGCTTTACGGCACCATCGTCGTGCGGTCGCTGTTCCGCCTGATGAAGGAGCGCGATCCCTTCGTGCGGCTGGCGGGCGCCGGGCTGGCCTGTATCTTTGGCGTGCAGGCGATGATCAACATGGGTGTGGCCGTCCGTCTGCTGCCCGCCAAGGGCATGACGCTGCCTTTCGTCAGCTATGGTGGGTCTTCCGTCATCGCGGCGGGGATCACCGTGGGGATGCTGCTGGCGCTGACCCGCACCCGTCCGCAGGGCGAGCTGCATGACATCCTCTTCCGTCGGGGCCGCTGATCCATGGCGCAGAACTCTTCCGCCCCCCTGCTGCTGATCGCTGCCGGGGGCACCGGCGGGCATATGTTTCCCGCGCAGGCGCTGGCCGAGGCGATGATCGCCAGGGGCTGGCGGGTGAAACTGTCCACCGATGCCCGCGGCGCGCGCTATGCCGGGGGCTTTCCGGAACAGGTGCCGGTCGAGCAGGTGTCTTCCGCCACCTTTGCGCGTGGCGGGATTGCCGCCAAGGCGCTGGTGCCGTTGCGTATTGCGGGGGGCNNGCGGCGGTGGTGGGCTTTGGCGGCTATCCGTCGATCCCGGCACTGGCGGCGGCCACGCTGCTGCGGTTGCCCCGGATGATCCATGAACAAAATGGCGTGCTGGGCCGGGTGAACCAGATCTTCGCGCCGCGTGTCGATCTGGTGGCCTGCGGCACCTGGCCCACCAAACTGCCTGTTGGGGTTGATGGCATCCATACCGGCAATCCGGTGCGGGCGGCGGTGCTGGAGCGTGGCGCCGCGCCCTATATCCCACCGGGCGACTACCCGATGAGCCTGGTGGTCATCGGTGGCAGCCAGGGGGCGCGCATCCTGTCGGATGTGGGGCCCGCCGCCGTGACCGCGCTGCCCGAGGCGATCCGGCGCAATCTGCGCGTGGCGCAGCAGGCCCGGGCCGAGGATCTGGACCGCGTGGCCAGCGCCTATCATGTGGCCGGGATCGAGGCCGAGGTTGCCCCCTTCTTCGCGGATATCCCGCGCCGCCTGTCAGAGGCGCAGCTGGTGATCTCGCGTTCGGGGGCATCCTCCATCGCGGATATTTCCGTGATCGGGCGGCCGGCGATCTTCATTCCCTTTGCCGCTGCTGCCGCAGACCACCAGACCGCCAATGCGCGCGGGCTGGTTGCCGCAGGGGCCGCGATCAGCATTCCCGAATCCGCCCTTGACCCCGCCGCGCTCNNTAACCGCAGGCCGCGCAGAAAATGGCCGCCAATGCACTTGCCGAGGGCCGCCCCGATGCGACCGACCGGCTGGTGGAGCTGGTGCTGCGCCTTGCCAAGATAGAGTGACCCATGAACGCTGCGACCAAACTGCCCCTTGAGCTGGGCCCCATCCATTTTGTCGGCATCGGCGGTATCGGCATGTCTGGCATTGCCGAGGTTCTGATCACGCTGGGCTATGCGGTGCAGGGGTCGGATGCCAAGGCCAGCAAGATCACCGACCGGCTGGTGTCGCTGGGCGCCACCTTCTTCGAAGGCCAGCGGGCCGAGAATATCGGGGAAGCGGCGGTGGTGGTGATTTCTTCGGCCATCAAGAAGGGCAACCCCGAGCTGGAAGAGGCCCGCCGCCGCAAGCTGCCG
>DOMY01000255.1 GCA_003509785.1 Gemmobacter sp. | reverse complement strand
ACCGAAACCCTGCCCTCGGGCGAAAACCCGGTGCGTGACTGGGGCCGCCACGCGATCGAACTGCTGCTGGGCGATGCCCGCCGTTCGGCCGATACCCATATGATAAAGCCTGTTTTCAAGGGCTTGCCGGGGATTTCCATCTATTTCAAGGATGAAAGCACCCATCCCACCGGCAGCCTGAAACACCGGCTGGCACGGTCCTTGTTCCTCGATGGCATCTGCAATGGCCGCATCGGCCCCGAAACCACGCTGATCGAGGCCTCTTCCGGCTCCACCGCCGTATCCGAGGCCTATTTCGCCCATCTTCTGGGCCTGAAATTCATCGCCGTCATGCCGCGTTCCACCAGCCACCCCAAGGTGGCGGCGATCCAGCAATTCGGTGGCCAGTGTCATTTCGTGGATCACGCGGGCGAGGTTTACGCCGTGGCCGAACGGCTGGCGCGCGAAACCCGGGGCCATTATCTGGATCAGTTCACCAATGCCGAACGCGCAACCGATTGGCGCGGCAACAACAATATCGCGCAAAGCATCTTTGATCAGATGCAGGCCGAGGCCGAACCCGTGCCCGATTGGGTGGTGATGAGCGCGGGCACCGGCGGCACCTCTGCCACCATCGGCCGCTATATCCGGTATCGCAATCTGGAAACCCGTCTCTGTGTGGTGGATGTCGAAGGCTCGGCCTTCTACGAGGCCTGGCGCAGCGGCGACATGGGCGTGACCGCGCCGGGCAGCCGGATCGAGGGCATCGGCCGCCCGCGGGTGGAGCCATCGTTCATTCCGGGCGTGATTGATCACATGATCCGCGTGCCCGATGCCGCCTCTTTCGCCGCCGCGCGGGTGCTGTCGGAACGGCTGTTCCGCCGGGTGGGCGGATCGTCGGGCACCAACTTCTATGGCCTGCTGTCCATCGCCGCCCAGATGCGCCGCGAGGGCCGCACCGGCGCGCTGGTCACGCTGATCTGCGACAGCGGCGACCGCTATGCCGCCACGTGCTTCAACGATGACTGGCTGGCGCAACAGCAGATCGACATCGCCCCCTGGCGCGCCCGGATCGAGGATTTCCTGGATCATGGCCGCTGCCTTCCGGCCTGAAAACCGCCAGATGATGTGACATGCAAGCGAAAGAACACAAGATGCGGGTTCTGATCCTGGGGGCGGGCGGTGTCGCCCGCGCCATGGCCGCGCTGCTGCATCAGGGCGGGCATCACCCACAGCTCTGGTCGCCCTCGGGTAAGGGGGCGGCCGATCTGGCGCAGGCCGATCTGCAGGCCAGCGGCGCGCTGCAATCCCGGTTCCGCGTCGATCTGGCCACCGATCTGCCCGCAGCGCTGCGGGCGGCGACGGTGGTGGTGGTGGCGCTGCCGGCGAACGGGCATCGGCGGGTGATCCATCTGGCGCTGCCGCATCTGACGGCGGAGCATAGCGTCATCGTCAGCGCGCAGCTGTCTTTGGGGGCGGCCTATCTGCGGCAGGCGCTGGTGGCGCGCGGGGTGGATGCGACGGTGATCGGCTGGGGCACCACGGTGGTCATGGGGCGGAAAAGCGGGCCGGGCTGCGTGCAGATCGGCGGCCTGCGCCCGGCGGTGCCGATGGCGGTTCTGCCCAAAGCCCGGTCCGAGGCCGGGTTGGCCCTGTGCCGCCACCTGTTCGGCGACCGCTTTCAACCGGCGCCCGGCCTGCTGGCCATCGCGCTTGGCAATCTCAATCCGCCGGTGCATCTGGCCAATGCGCTGTGCAACCTGACCCGGATCGAGAATGGCGAAATCTGGTTCAACTACAATGGCATAACCCCGGCTGTGGCCCGGTTGATCGGCGCGCTGGATACAGAGCGGCGCGCCGTGGCGCAGGCTTTCGGCCTGTCGATGCGCCGTGTGGAGGATCATTTCCGCATGACCTTTGGTCTGGCCGAGGGGCTTTCGCTGGCGGAAATGGCGGCGCAGATCCATCAGAAGCGCGGGGGGCCGCCCGGGCCGGTGACGCTGAACACCCGGTTCATCACCGAAGATGTGCCCTTCGGGATCGTGGAAATCATCACCCTGGCCGCCGCCGCCGGGGTGGCGGTGCCGCTGCATCAGGCGGGGCTGGCGCTGGTCAATGCGCTTTATGGTGCAAGGTTCGACGGGCAGAATGATCTGCTGCCCGCCGTCGATCTGGCGGCGCTGACCGGCTGAGGCGGCGCCACCCGGCCTGTCTGGTTGGCGTCGGTTGCGCGTCGNNCGGGCGGCCACGGCGGCGCTGCCTTCGGCGGCCTGCAGCGCCTGCATCGGCACCTCCAGCGCCAGAGGGATGCCGGGGGGCAGCAGCGCCAGAATGGCGCGCAGGTCAATCTGCCCCGCGCCCGGCGGCAGACGTTCGGCCCGGCCTGCATGCAGCAGATCTTCGGTCGTATAGCCGGGCAGAACCGGCGCATCGCACAGATGGGCAAAGGGCAGCCGCGCCGGCGGCAGCGCCGCAAGATCGGCCAGCGCGCTGTGCGAGCGGTTGAAATGCAGCATGTCCAGCAAAATGCCCAGATCCGGGTCGCCCGCCGCTGTCACCACATCGCGGGCGGCGACCAGATCGGGCACATTGGTCCAGGGAAAGAATTCCAGCACGCAGCCCAGACCGCGCGGCCGGGCCTCGGCATTGAGGGCGGCCAGATTGTCGGACAGGCGGGCCAGATCGGGATCATAGGGCGCGCAGATCACATGGCGGGCCTGAAGCTCTGCCCCGGCATCCAGAAAGGGGCGCAGGGCGGCGGCGCTGAAATCGGGGGTCATGCGGATGAATTCGATATCCAGCACGCCGATGCCGGTCTCGCGCAGCGCGGCGCGGGTTTCGCGCAATGCCTGCGGATCAAGATGCAGCGGATAGCCGGGCGTGGTATCGGTGACGCGGACAAGGCGCAGGCCGACCAGATCATAGCCCAGACCGGCGGCGCAGCGGATCATGTCGGGCGGCGCCAGATCCAGCACCGTCAGATGCGCGAGAGAGAGCGGGTTCATGCGGGCTCCTGTTCGGTGGGATGGGTGGCGGCGTGCCGGCCTGCGACAAAGCCGAAGGTCAGCGCCGGGCCCAGATTGATGCCGCCCGCCGGGTAATGCCCGCCGAAGACATGCGCCATGTCGCAGCCCGCCGCGTAAAGCCCCGGCAGCGGCTGGCCATCGGCGCCCAGAACGCGGGCGGCGGCATCGGTTTCAAGCCCGGCAAAGGTGCCAAAGCTGCCGGGGATGACCCGCAGCGCCAGATAGGGCCCACGGTCGATGGGCGCGACACAGGGGTTGGGCTGCTGCGCCGGATCGCCCTGCAACCGCATGTAAGGCGTGGTGCCGCGCCCGAAATCGGGGTCTGCCCCCTGCGCGGCATGGTGGTTCCAGTGATCCAGCGTCTGGCGCAGGCCTTCGGCATCCATGCCGCAGGCGCGGGCCAGCGCTTCGGGCGTGGCGGCCTGTTGCAGATAGCCATTGCGCAGCCAGGGGCGCAGCGGCAGCGGAAACGGCCGCGCGATGCCCAGACCGTAGCGGCGCTGAAAGGCGCGGGTTGCGATCAGCCAGGCCTCTGGCACCTGCCCCGGCGGGGTGGCGGCCAGCAGCGCCTGCACGAAATCATGATAGCCCAGACCTTCGTTGCAGAAACGGCGGCCATCGGCGCGCACCGCGATCAGGCCGGGTTTGCCCCGGTCGATGATATGGGGAAAGGGCGCCACCCGCCCGTCGGGCCAGCGCACCAGGCTGACCGGGCACCAGGCGCCGGGGCTGGCCAGAGCGGTGGCCTGCCGGGCGCCCAAAGCCTCGGCCAGGGCCAGGCCATCGCCGGTTGCGCCTTCGGCGGCGAGGGTGGCGTGATGATCGTTGCGGGGAAACAGCGCGGCGCGGCGGGTGGCATCATGGGCAAAGCCGCCGGTGGCCAGCACCACGCCACGGGCGGCCTGCACCGCCACTTCGTCGCCATCCATCCGCAGCACGGCGCCCGTCACCCGGCCGTTTTGCGCGATCAGGCGCAGGGCCGGGGCTTCGGTCAGCAGGGTCACCCCCGCCGCCTGCGCCGACAGCATCAGCCGCGCCACCAGCGCCGAGCCGTTGCGCAGCTGCATCGCGCGGCCATGCAGGGCCAGATCGCGGAAATGGCGGATCATGCGGCGCGTCACATGCAGAAAGGCGCGCGGGCTGCGCGTCATGGTCAGGAAGGCGCGCAGATCGGCGCCGGCCTGAATCGTCAGCCCCAGAAAGCTGGTTTCGCGCAAGGGTTTGCGCAGCAGGCGGATCAGCGGCCCCAGCTGCCGCCCGTCGCAGGGCCGGGCGATGACAGAGCGCCCGCCGCGGCCCGCGCCGGGCAGATGGCCATAGGTATCGGGGATCTGGCTGCCCGGATCGAATTGCAGCCGGGTGTGGCGGTCGAAGAAATCCACCATGCGCGGCGCCTCGGCCAGAAAGGCCTGCACGCGCGCATCGTCATATTGCGGGCCAAGGGCGGCGCGCAGATAGGTTGCGGCGGCCTCTGCGCTGTCTTGCGTGCCATGGCGGGCGCAGACCGGATTGCCGGGCGCCCAGATCCAGCCGCCCGACCAGGCGGTGGTGCCGCCCAGAACCGGCGCCTTTTCGGCCAGGATCACCCGCAGCCCGTGATGCGCCGCGACAACCGCCGCCGCCAGACCCGCCGCCCCGGAGCCGATGACCAGAAGATCACAGTCCCGCGTCATGCCCGGCGCATCCGGAACCAGGCCAAGGCCTGCGTCAGCCCGGCCAGTTCGCGGGCGGCTGTGTGCAGGGCGGGCAGCAGGGCCGCGCGGCGGGCCACCGTCAGGCGCACCCCCGGCCCGGCGATCGACAGGCAGCCAAGGCAGGGGGAGCCGGGCAAAGGCACGGCGATGGCGGCCATGCCCTCCAGAAAGCTGTCTTCGGCCTCGGCATGGCCCTGGGCGCGGATCTGCGCCAGCATCTGCTGCAGGCGCGCCAGATCGGGGGCGGGTTGCGGGCGGGCACCGGGCGGCGGTTCGGCGGGCTGGGCCGCGATCAGCCGCAGCGCCCGGTCTTCGGGCAGGGTGGCGGCCCAGGCGCGGCCACTGGCGCTATGGGCCAGCGGCGCGTGGGCGCCCTGTTCGCGGGCCGGATCATAGCGCAGACCGGACGTGGCACCCTGGGCGGCCGCCACCCAGATCAGCGCATCGCCATCGACGACCGACAGCCGCACCAGCTCGCCCGAGGTGCGGGCCAGACCGTCCAGCACGGGGGCGGCGATATCGGTGATGCCCGCCGCCCCCAGATAGCCCAGACCCAGCGCCGCCAGCCGCAGGGTCAGCGCATAATTGCCCTGCGGCTGGGGCTGGGTGGCAAAATCCAGGCGCACCAGATCGTTCAGCAGGCGATGCGCGGCAGAGGCGGGCATATCCAGCGCATGGGCCAGCGCCTGCACCGACATGCCCTCTGGTTGGGTGGACAGCAGCGAGAGGGCGGCAAGGATACGGTCGATTGCGGCAGCCATCTGGGCCTCATAAATATGGAATGTGATTCCAATATTGAATCATGTTCCAGATATCAAGCCCCTTGCGGAACGGCTTGCGGCGATTACGGTGGGGGGATGAAGGAACTGACGCTCAGACAGGTGGAGGTGGTGCGCGCGGTGATGATCGCGGGCAGCATCCAGGGTGCGGCCAATCTGCTGCATGTTTCGGCGCCGGGTGTCAGCCGGCTCATCAAGCATACCGAAGAGGGTTTGGGCATCCGGCTGTTCGACCGGCGGGCCGGGGTCTTTGTGCCCGCGCCCGAGGCGCGCAGCATTTTCGAGATGCTGAATCAGGTGTTTCACCAGATGGAAAACCTGAATACCGCCGTGCAATCGCTGCAGAAAGGCGATGAGGTGAAGCTGTCTTTCGCCTCGGCCCCTTCCATCGCGCAGTTCATCGCGGCGCGGGCGATCCGCAGCATCAGCGCCCGGTTTCCCCGGCTGATGATCGACCTGAACATCCTGAAATTCGAGGAATCGCTGGATTACCTGCTGCTGGAACAGGGCGAGATCGTGTTCATGAGCTCGGCTGTGGAACACAGCTCGCTGGAATCGACGCCGCTGGTGCAGGGGCGGATCGTGGCCATCGTGCCCGAGGGCCACGAGCTGGCGCGGCAAGAGGTGATTTCGGTGCATGATCTGATGCGCTTTCCCTTCATCGGGGTCGATCCCGATGATCCCTATGGCGCGATTCTGGCGCAGCCGTTCCGCGATGCCGGGCTGAACCCGCGCCATGCGATGCGCGGCCGGTTTGCGCAGACCACGGTAAGCCTGGTGCGGCACGGGCTGGGCGTGGCGCTGATTGATGAATTCTCGGTGGCCGAGGTTTACATGCCCGGCCTGATTCGCCGCCCGCTGAAGGAAGAGGCGACGATCACCGCCTATTCGGTGCAGAAACGCGGGCGGCAATTGTCGAGCTTCGCAGAATATACCATCGGCCGCTTCCGCCACGAGCTGGTGACCGCGACCGAGCGCCGCCGCTGGGATCCGGCGCCGTCTGCGTAACATCAGGTTAAGATAACCGTCATAACGGTATTTGCAGTTAAAATACAAATGCGCCAGACTGATGTTATCCGGCCTGGAATGGCAGGTCTGGCGATATCTCTGGGAGGAGAACCGATGAAAAGAACGCTTCTTGGCGTGGCCGTGGCTTTTGGTCTGGCTGCAGCGCCGGCCTTTGCCGAATTCCCCGAAAAGGACATTCAGGGCATCATCCAATGGGGTGCCGGCGGATCCACCGATACGGTTGCCCGCGCCATCACCCCCCATGCGGAAAAAGTGCTGGGTGGCACCGTGGTGATGCAGAACCTGACCGGCGGTGTGGGCGCCATCGCGCTGAACCAGGTCGCCAATGGCGAGGCCGATGGCTATACCCTGCTGTTCGGGGCGGAAAACCCGCTGCTCTACAAGGTCATGGGCCTGGGGCAGAAGGATTATGCCGATTTCACGCCGATCAATGTGATCGCCCGTGGCGTGCCGATCCTGGTCGCCCGCCCGGATGCGCCGTTCAACACCTTCCCCGAGATGGTGGAATACATCAAGGCCAACCCCAAGACCGTGAAATTCGGCTCGACCGGGCCGGGCGGCCTGCCCTCGGTCGTGACCTCGATGATCAGCTCGAAGATCCCGCTGGATGTGACCTTCGTGCCCTATGACGGCGATGGCCCGGCGCTGACCGCGCTGCAGGGCGGGGCTGTCGATGTGATGCCCGCCGTTCTGGGGGCCGCGCTGGAAGGCATCAAGGGTGGCAAGATGAAGCCCATCGCGCTGTTCGACGTGGACGCCGCGCCGCAGCTGCCCGATGTGCCGACCATCACGGCGACCAACCCCGAATTTGCCGATCTGCTGCCCTGGGGGCCGTTCTTCGGCATCTTCGTGAAAAAGGGCACCCCGGATGATGTGGTGGCCAAGCTGACCGNNTGGCTGATCTGGGAAGCGGGCATCGCCAAGAACTCTCCTGAAGATTTCGGCATCGCCAAGAAGTAACGCGCCCCTCTGCGCCGACTGCCCGTGCTGCGCTTTGGCGCGGGCAGTCTTTCGCACCCCGGCGCCATGCGGCACCGGATGGCCCATCTGCCCGCAGGAGACCCGGATGCAAGACAACGAACCCCGCAGACCCGGTGAACTGGCGTTCAATATCGCCCTGTTCCTGGTCAGCCTTTTCCTTCTTTACAGCGCCTACAGCATTTCCGGTTTCGAGGCGCTGTCCGCGCCCGGCGCCGTGCCCATGGCCACCACGGCCGTCATGGTCATTACAGCAGGCCTGACGCTGCGCCAGACCCTGCGCAAACCGGCGCTGACCGCCGAGAAACTGTCGCGCGACATCATCCCGATGCCCGTCATCGTGACCATTGCCGCCGTCGTGCTTTATGCGCTGCTGCTGTCGCCGCTGGGCTTTCTGCCCACCTCGGTGCTCTTTCTGTTCGGGCTGATCTGGTATCTGTCGGCGCGCGGCCCGGTGTTCAGCATCGTGGTGTCGCTGGTGACGGTGGCGATGATCTATCTGATCTTCCGCCTGATCTTTACCGTTCTGATGCCCCCCGGCATCGTCCCCGAAGGCGAGATGATCGCCTGGCTCCGCGGCCTTTTTTCGGCAGGGAACTGACATGGATATTCTGGCTAATCTGCTGATCCCGCTGCTGGATCTGAAACTGCTGTCGCTGATTGCCGTGGGCACGCTGGCGGGCATCTATGTCGGCGCCATTCCGGGGCTTTCCGTCACCATGGCGGTGTCGATCCTGATTTCCTTCACCTTTTCCTGGGATGTCTATCCGGCGCTGGCGCTGATGATCGGCATCTATATGGGTGGCGTCTATGGCGGATCGCGGACGGCGATCCTGCTGAACATCCCCGGCGCGCCTTCGGCCATTGCCACGGCGATGGATGGCTATCCGCTGGCCAAGAAGGGCATGGCGGGCGAGGCCATCGGCATTGTCACCGTGGTGTCGTTCTTCGGCGGCTTTATCGGCATCCTGGCGCTGGCGCTGTTCGCGCCGCTGCTGGCCGATTTCGCCATCCGCTTTCAGCCGCGCGATTACATGATGCTGGCGGTGCTGGGCATCCTGCTGGTGGGTTCGCTGTCGGGTGGCAATCTGGTGAAGGGCATCTTTGCCGGCGCCCTGGGCATCGGCATCGGTGCGGTGGGGATGGACCCGCTGACCTTTACCGAACGCTTCACCTTCGGCACCTCGGCGCTGCAGGCGGGCGTGTCCTTCGTGGCGGTGATGATCGGGATGTTCGGCATTTCCGAAGGCTTGCAGCAGCTGCACACCATCAACACCCCCGGCGTGAAGCAGAAGATCGGCCGCATCGTGCCCTCGTGGAGCCTGGTGAAGAAGCATATCCCGCTGGGGATGCAGACCTCGACCATCGGCGCGGTGATCGGCGCGCTGCCGGGCACGGGCGGCGATATTGCGGCGCTGATGGCCTATGACCATGCCACCCGCGTGACGAAGAACCCCGAGGTGCCTTTCGGCCAGGGCGCGATCGAAGGGCTGGTAGCCCCCGAAACCGCCAATAACGCGGCAGTGGGCGGCGCCTTCATCCCGATGCTGACCTTGGGTATTCCGGGCGATGCGGTGACGGCGAAANNCGGGCTGAACCCCGGCCCGATGCTGATGGTGGAACAGCCGGACATGTTCTGGTTCATCGTCAGCTCGCTGACTCTGGCCAATATCTTCATGCTGATCTTCGGCCTGACCGGCATCAAGACTTTCGTGAAAATCGTCGAACTGCCGCGCAGCGTGCTGCTGCCGGTGATCCTGCTGCTGTCCATCGTCGGCGCCTATGCGGTGAACAACAGCGTCACCGATGTCTACTGGATGCTGGGCTTCGGGGTCTTCGGGTATTTCATGAAATGCTATGGCTATCCGCTGGGCCCGGTGATCCTGGGTGTGATCCTCAGCCGCCTGCTGGATGACAACTGGCGCCGGGCGATCATCTCGGATCAGGAAAGCCTGTGGATGCTGCTGAAGGGCACGCTGGCCAGCCCGCTGTCGCTGGTGCTGTTTGCCACCGTCCTGCTGATCTTCGTGTCGAAAACCCCGATCTGGGGCATGATCTTCCGCAAGAAGGCCTGATCTGTGGCGCGGTGCCCGGCCCCCTGCGGGCACCGCCCCTCCCCCTCCCCTGCCGACCGCCCGCGCGATTTGCCTGAAAGGACCGCCCCCATGCCCGATACCATCCGCCTTGGCCTGATCGGAGACAATATTGCCAAATCGCAGTCGCCCCGGCTGCACCGGCTGGCAGGGGCGCAGAATGGCCGCCGCGTGACCTATGACAGCCTGGTGCCCGCCGAAATCGGGCTGGAATTCGATGCGCTGTTCGCCCATGTCGCGGGCGCGGGCTATCGCGGTGTCAATGTGACCTATCCCTACAAGGAACGCGCCAGCGCCAAGGTGGTGATCGACGATCCGCTGGTGCGGGCCATTGGCGCGGTGAATACCGTGGTCTTCGATGCGGGCGGGCCGCATGGCTACAACACCGATCATTCCGGCTTCATCGCCGCCTATCGCCGGGTGCGCGGCGCCGCAGATCCCGGCCCCGTGCTGATGATCGGCGCGGGCGGCGTGGGCAAGGCGGTGGCCTTCGGCCTGATCGCGCTTGGCCTTGCCGAAATCCGCATCGCGGACCGCGATCTGCCCAAGGCAGAGGCGCTGGCCGCCGCCTTGACGGCCGCCCGGCCCGGGCTGATCACCCGCACCGGCACCGAGGCCGAAGCGCTGGCGGATGGCGCCGCGGGGATCATCAACTGCACCCCCGTCGGCATGGTGGGCTATGGCGGCACGCCGCTGCCGCGCGCGCGCATGGCGGGGGCAGGCTGGGTGTTCGATGCGGTCTATACCCCGGTCGATACCCAGTTCCTGCAGGATGCCGCCGCCGAAGGGCTGCAGGTGATTTCGGGATACGAGCTGTTCTTCGGGCAGGGCGTCGATGCCTGGGCCATCTTTGCAGGCCTGCCGCTGGACGAAGCCCGGATGCGCCGCGAACTGGCCGAAGGAAAGGACGTCGCATGAAAACCTCCATCGCCACCGTCTCCATCTCTGGCTCGTTCACCGAAAAGCTGGAGGCCATCGCAGGCGCGGGTTTCGACGGGATCGAGATCTTCGAACAGGATTTCATCGCATCGGATTTCACCCCGCATGAGGTGGGCCGGATGGTGCGCGATGCCGGGCTGGAGATCACGCTGTTTCAGCCCTTCCGCGATTTCGAGGGCCTGCCGGAACCGCATCGCAGCCGGGCCTTCGCCCGCGCCGCGCGCAAGTTCGATCTGATGAACCAGCTGGGCACCGATCTGGTGCTGGTCTGTTCCTCGGTGCATCCGGCGGCCATGGGCGGGATCGACCGCATGGCCGAAGACTTTCACCAGCTGGGCGATCTGGCCCGCGCCCATGGCGTGCGCGTCGGGTTCGAGGCGCTGTGCTGGGGCCGCCATGTGAACGATCACCGCGATGCCTGGGAGGTGGTGCGCCGCGCCGATCACCCCAATATCGGCCTGATCCTGGACAGTTTTCACACGCTGGGCCGCAAGATCGACCCCGAAACCATCCGCCGGATTCCGGGTGACAAGATCTTTTTCGTGCAGCTGGCCGATGCGCCCGCCATCGACATGGATCTGCTCTACTGGTCGCGCCACTTCCGCAACATGCCGGGCGAGGGCGATCTGGATGTGACGGGCTTCATGCGGGCCGTGGCCGCCACCGGCTATGCCGGGCCGCTGAGCCTTGAGATCTTCAACGATCAGTTCCGCGCGGGCCTGCCCCGGCTGGTGGCGCGCGATGGCCACCGCAGCCTGATCGCCCTGATGGACCGGGTCCGCCGCGAAGAACCCGCGCTGAACATCGACCTGCCGGAATTTCCGCAGGCCGCCCCGGTGTCGCGCGTGGAATTCATCGAATTCGCCACCGAGGATCAGGAGGCCGCGCCGCTGGAAACCCTGCTGGAGGCCACGGGCTTTGTGCGGGCCGGGCGGCATGTGTCAAAGCCCGTCTCGCTGTGGCGGCAGGGCGAAATCAACGTGCTGGTCAATACCGACAGCAGCGGCTTTTCCCGCACCTCTTATGTGGCGCATGGCACCACGGTTTCGGAAATCGGCGTGATGGTGCCCGATGCCCGCGCCGCCCATGCCCGGGCGCTGGTGCTGCTGGCGCATGACCATACGCAGGATAACCCCAGCGGCGAGCTGACCATCCCGGCCATTCGCGGCGTGGGCGGCAGCATGATCCGCCTTCTGGATGCCGGGTCCGATCTGGCGCGGATCTGGGATGTGGATTTCAAAAGCAGCCCGGCCCCCACAGGCGCAGGCCTCACCGGGGTGGATCACATCGGCCAGACCATGGCCTATGACGAAATGCTCAGCTGGGCGCTGTTCTACACCAGCATTTTCGGCGCGACCAAGGCGCCGATGATGGATGTGGCCGATCCGGACGGGNNTGCGGTCGCAGGCGGTGCAATCGGGCGGGCTGCGGGTCACGCTGAACGGCGCCGAGGCCCGGCGCACGCTGGCGGGCCGGTTTGTCGAGGAAACCTTCGGCTCGGCAGTGCAGCATATCGCCTTTGCCACCGCCGATATCTTTGCCACTGCCGCCCAGCTGCAGGCGCGGGATTTTCCGGTGCTGCGGATCGGCGCGAATTACTATGACGATGTCGAGGCGCGGTTCGGGCTGGACCCGGCGCTGGTGGCCCGGATGCGCGCGGCCAATGTGCTGTATGACGAAGATGCGGCGGGGCAGTTCTTTCAGCTGTATTCGGCGCCGCGCCCCGACGGGTTCTTCTTTGAAATCGTGCAGCGGCAGGTGAATTATCAGGGCTATGGCGCGCCCAATGCCCCGTTCCGCATCGCGGCACAGAAACGCGCGGCGCGCCCGGCGGGGATGCCGCATCTGTAAGCCGCCGGGGCCTTTATCCCCCGCCCGATCAGTGCCACAGTGCCCGCCATGGCGGGGGCTGCGGGCGGTGACCTGCCGGATGCCGATCCTGCCCGGATACGATTTGGCCTGCGAAAAGGATTGACCGTGCAGCTGACAACCGAAACCGCCCTTGCCATCTGTCAGGCGGGGCTGGCCCATGCCCGCGCCCATGGGTTCAAACCCGTGGCGATCACCGTGCTGGATGCCCGCGCCGCCGTCCGCGCGGTTCTGGCCGAAGATGGGTGCAGCATCCGCCGCGCCGAGATTGCCATGGCCAAGGCCAATGCCGCGCTGGCCACCGGCGAGACGACGCGCAGCCTTTCGGCCAAGCCGCCGCATTTTCTGGCGGGCATCGCCCATATCGTCGGCGGCATGGTCCCCACGCCGGGCGGTGTGTTCATCCTTGATGAACAGGGCGCGATTCTGGGCGCTGTCGGCGTTTCCGGTGAGGCATCGGATATCGACGAAGAAATTGCGCTGGCCGCCATCTCGGCCGCACTGACGCAGGGCTGAAGCAGCCCCCGCTGTCCCGACGCGGGCCAGACGCCTGCGGGACGCGGGCCAGACCGGGGCGGCACATCCGGCAAGCCGGGGGAGTGCCCGCCCCCCCTGCCCTGCCACAGCCCAGCCCAGGCGCAGGGGGGCTGCATCAGGACCACGCGGTTTGTGCAGATCCCCGCCTCTGGCCCCATATCTAGAATCTCCTTGCGCGAATCTGGCAATTGCCGCAATAGTCACGAAAAAGCGTGATTAAACGTATATTTCCGTGAACACGTCCGGGGACCATACCGGAAATACAACGCGGAGCGCGAGGCAAGAGAGCAATGATATGTCCCATGAGGAACTGAATTCGGTTATCCGGCAACATTCCGAGCTTCTGGCCGCGCAACTTCATTCGCAGCGTACCAGCATGTTCCCGCCCGATGCCGCCAAGGTGATGCGCAAGTTCACCTCGGGCGAGGCGGCGACCTTGCTGGGCGTGAACGATTCTTACCTGCGCAAGCTGCATCTGGAAGGCAAAGGCCCGACGCCCGAAACCACCCCCGGCAGCCGGCGCCTGTATTCTGCCGAAGATGTGCGCGCCCTGCGGGTTCTTCTTGAAAAAACCGCAAGGAAACCAGGGGATTACCTGCCGGGCCGCCGCGCGGGCGATCATCTGCAGGTGATCGGCGTGATGAATTTCAAGGGCGGCAGCGGCAAGACCACCAGCTCTGCCCATCTGGCGCAGCGGCTGGCGCTGACCGGCTATCGCGTGCTGGCGATCGACCTTGACCCGCAAGCCTCGATGACGGCGCTGCATGGCGTGCAGCCGGAATTCGATCTGGTGGATGGCGGCACGCTTTATGATGCGATCCGCTATGACAATCCGGTGCCCATCGCGCAGGTGATCCGCAAGACCTATATCCCTGATCTTGATCTGATTCCCGGCAATCTGGAGCTGATGGAATTTGAACATGAAACCCCGCGCGCCCTGGCGCAGGGCAATGCCGGGCTGTTCTTTTTCCGTGTGAAAGAGGCGCTGGCGCAGGTGGATGCCAATTACGATGTGGTGGTGATCGACTGCCCGCCGCAGTTGGGTTTCCTGACGATGTCGGCGCTTTCGGCGGCGACCGGCGTTCTGGTCACGATCCATCCGGAAATGCTGGATGTCATGTCCATGAGCCAGTTCCTGCGCATGACCGCCGATCTGATGGATGTGATCGCGGAAAGCGGCGCCGACATGACACATGACTGGATGCGCTATCTGCTGACGCGGTATGAACCCACGGATGCGCCGCAGAACCGTATCGTGGCCTTTCTGCGCACCATGTATGGCGACCGCGTGCTGAATGCGCCCATGCTGAAATCCACCGCGATTTCCGATGCGGGCCTGACCAAGCAGACCCTGTATGAAGTGGAACGCAGTGCCTTTACCCGCACGACCTATGATCGCGCGCTGGAAAGCGTGAATGCGGTGAATGACGAGATTGCCCAGCTGATCCAGAAAACCTGGGGCCGCTGAGGGAGGGGGCGTGATGACCGACAACAAGAAGAAACGCCTGTCGATGCTGGATGGTCTGGCCTCTGCCGGGCCGACACCGGCCAGCATGATGAACACCAACCGCGCGCTGCGGTCTGCCCGCGATGCGGTGGATGCCCATCATGTATGGGAGCTGGACCCCAGCCTGATCGATGACCCCCGCCCCGCCGACCGGCTGGACCCGCGCGACATGGCGGATCTGCGCGCCTCGATCGAGGCCAATGGCCAGACGGTGCCCATTCTGGTGCGGCGCGACCCGGCGGATCAGGGGCGCTATCTGCTGGTCTATGGCCGGCGGCGGCTGGAGGCGATCCGCAGTTCCGACAAGCTGACGAAAGTGCGCGCCCTGATCGCCCATCTGGACGACAGCGCCGCCCTGCGCGCGCAGATCACCGAAAACACCGGCCGCCGGGATCTGAGCTATCTGGAACGCGCGCTGTTCGCCCGCGAACTTTCGCAGGGGGATTTCGGCAGCCAGGCCCAGATCGCCGAAGTGCTGAACACCACCAAATCCGCGATTTCCATGGCGCTTTCGGTGGCCAATGCCATCGGCCCCGATCTGGCGCGCGCCATTGGCCCCGCCCATGGCATCGGCCGCCCCCGGTGGGAGGCGCTGGTGCGCGCGCTGGGTGAAGATGGCGTTAACCTTTCTGCCCTTAGCTCTGTGGCGATGGAGGCCCGGATGAAAGCGGCAGAAAACCCCGAAGGACCAGACCCTTCCGCCGCCGGATTCGAGGCGGTTGTGGCGCATCTGAACCGCAAGCCCGCCCCGGCGGACCGGCCGAAGGCGCGGCGCGTGCCACTGGCGCTGGAGGGCAGGACGGTGGGCCATCTGCAATCCGGCCCCAAGGGCCTGCGGCTGGAACTGAAGCCCGATGCCGACGGCTTTGCCGCCTGGATCGAGGCCGAGGCCCCGGCCATCCTGCAAGATCTTCACGCGCGCTGGAAACAGCGCGGCTAACCGCAACCCTTCAGGACAGGAGGCACGACAGAGACAAAAGAAAGGCCCCGCAAAGCTTTCGCCCCACGAGACCCCCTTTGATCTTAGCACTTTCAAGGTAACGGTCACCGGCGTTTTCTGCAAGTCATATGTGATTTGCGGCGCGGTATAATTTTGTCTTCGTGAAATTCACATGGGTTATACCCCCGTAACGCCCTTCCGGCGCAGGATGGATGCTGCGCTGATGGATCATGGCCGCCGTCTGGAGGACGCCTCGCCCCGCCCCGGCGTGAACAAATGGGAAGCGCTGCGCGAACTGGCGGTGGCGCGACAGCGGCTTGGCCTGAGCGACCGCGATATGGGCGTGTTGCAGGCGCTGGTCAGCTTTCACCCCGGCACGGTTCTGGAGGGGCGCGACCTGGTGGTTCATGCCTCGAACGAGACGATCTGCGCGCGGCTGAACGGGATGCCCTGTTCGACCATGCGCCGCCATCTGGCGCATCTGGTGACCGCAGGGGTGATTGCCCGGCGCGACAGCCCGAATGGCAAGCGCTATGCCCGGCAGACGCGGGCGGGCAAGGTGGCCTTCGGGTTTGACTTGACGCCGCTGGCGCTGCGGTTCGATGAATTCTGCGCCTTGGCCGAGGAACTGCGCGCAGAGGAGGACCGCCTTGCCCGGCTGCGCGAGACGGTCAGCCTGATGCGCCGCGATCTGGCGGGGCTGACGATCTGGGGGGCCGAGGTGCGGCCCGATCTGCCGCTGTGGACTGGGCTGCAGGATATGGCCGCACTGACCGCGCGCGCCCTGCGCCGCAAGCTGACACCCGAGGATCTGGCGCTGCTGGAGGCGCGGCTGATGCAGGCGCTGACCCGGGCGCGCGCGGTGCTGGAGCCGGTTGCAGAAGAATTGAGCAGCAATCCGGTTCAGAATGAGCAGCACCATCAGAATTCACAGAAAGATATACATGAACTTGAACGGCGCATGGAAAGCGCGGAACAGGTTGAGGTAGGCGCGCTGGATAACAGCGAAAACGAAGGCAGCCCCCCTGCCCCGCCATTGCCCCGGCTGCCGCTTGGAATGGTGCTGTCATCCTGCCCCGAGATCGCGGCTTATGCCGACGGGCCGATGCGCCACTGGCATCAGCTGGTGCGCGCGGCAGAGGTTGTGCGGCCGATGATGGGCATATCCCCCGATGCCTGGGCGGCAGCCAAGCGACAGATGGGGCCGGAAGAGGCCTCGGTCGTGCTGGCGGCGATCCTGCAGCGGTTCGAGGCGATCAAATCCCCCGGCGGCTATCTGCGCAGTCTGGTGCGCAAGGCGACAGAGGGCGCGTTTTCATCCGGGCCGATGGTGATGGCGCTGATGCGACGCGAGGCGGCGTGATGTTCACAGCTGTGAACCGGGCGCAGAGTTCACAGCTGTGAACTTTTGCCCGCCTGTCAGCCCGGGAGGCCCTGCGCCCAAAGGGCCAGCTGGCGGCGGAGGGTGCGGTTGCGCTTCAGGTGCCATTCCCGGCTCATGGCGGCGCGGGGATCGGGCAGATGTTCGGCGTAAAGCAGGGCCCAGAGGCGGCCCCGCGTGGATTTGGCGCCGGTGCCCGCATTATGCTGTGACAGGCGGCGATCCAGATCCAGCGTCCAGCCGACATAGGTGCGATAACCGCCGGGCGCGGCACAGCCCAGAACATAGACATAACCGGGGGAGTGCGGGGTGTTCTGTTCCATGGTGCTGCCCCCCGTTTCTGCCGCTGCGGGGGTGATACAGCGGGGCGCGGGCGCTGTAAAACCGGGATATGCCACGGCCTGCTCTGGCTCTAGCGCAGCAGGCGCTGCAACCGGGGGCGCAGGCGCAGAAAGCCGCGATAGGCGGCCTCGAACGCCGGGGTCGGGGGCGGCCAGCCGGCCAGCAAGCCCAGCGGGCGCAGCAGCGGAATGGCGCGCCACATGGCGGCAAAGGCCGCAGCGCCGGACAGCAGGCGCCCCGCCTCTTGCGCATGAAACCGGGCAAGGATCTCTGCCCGGTCCAGCGGGCAGATGGTCTGCGGATCGCAGGCATCGACAAAGCGGATCGCGCCGCGCCGGTCCAGCCGCCGCATCAGCGCGATTTCCCGCAGGCAGAGCGGACAGCCGCTGTCGAACCAGACGGTGACCTGCGGGGTCATAGCGGCAAACCCGGGGCCAGCAGGGCGGGAATACGTTCCTTCAGGGCAAAAAAGCCCTTGCGGCAATGGGGCCAGACCCGGGCATCCCAGGTGCGCAACATCTCGGTCAGCGGCAGGCCTGCGGCNNGATCTGGCGGCAGCCCTCAGCTGCGGCGCGATCCAGCGCGGCGGGGGTCAGCGGGCCAAGCGGCAGGGCCTGCGGCCAGTGATGACAGGCGCGGGCCAGCCCGTCTTCCAGCGCGATCTGATCGGCGGCAGAGGTGCCGGGCAGGGTGGCGATGGCCTGAACGTGCAGGGATTGCAGCGCGGGCAGGGTTTCCAGCGACAGATCCTCGCAGCCCAGCAGCAGCAGGCCGGGGGCGGCGGGGTCGGGGGTGCGGGCGGCACGGGGCGGGCTGGNNGAGATAGGCCTTGCCCGCCGTATGCAGCCCCGCCACCCAGCGCCAGGACAGGGTATTGGAGGCCGGATCGCCATCCACAAAGCGGGCCAGGGTGAAGGCCGCGCCCAGCTCCCACGGCAGGCCGAGGGTGAACACCCAGATCGAGGCAAACTGCATCCGCGCCCAGTTGTGCAGATAGCCGGTGGCTTCCAGCTCTGCCACCCAGGCATCGAAGCAATCTATGCCGGTGCGGCCTGCGCAGGCCTCGGCATGGCGCAGGCTCAGGGCGGCATCGGCGGCGATGCGGTGTTCGGCGCGGGCGGTGGCATCGAGATAGCCGGACCAGACGGTGGGGCGGCTTTCCAGCCAGCCCTTCCAGTAGTTGCGCCAGAACACCTCGCTGATGAACTTTTCCGCAGCTTCGGGGCTGTGGCGGGACAGAACTGCCGCGATCACCTCGGGCTCTGCGATCAGCCGCCGCCGCAGCGCCGCCGACAGGCGCGACACATGCGGATGCCCCTCTGGCCCCCGGTCAAGGTTGCGCAGCCGGGCATAGGCGGGGCCTGCCTCTGGCGCGAAGCTGTTCAGCCGCGACAGGGCAGCGGCGCGGGTCAGCGGGAAGGTGGTCTGGGTCATCGCATATCCTTGCGAAGCGGTTAGGGGCGAAGCAGTTGCGGGCAGGGGTCAGGCGAGGGCGACGGTCAGGGCCAGCAGCAGCGTCAGCCCGCCCAGCCCGCTGGCCATGGCCCATCGCAGCGCGATCCAGCCGGGCGGCACCGGCAGGCTGCGGGCCAGATGGCGATCGGCCAG
>DOMY01000027.1 GCA_003509785.1 Gemmobacter sp. | reverse complement strand
CGACAAGGCCCTGGGCCAGCTGGACGCCACCATCATGGCGACCGGCGTCGGCAAGAAGGCGACCATGCCGGAACGCGAGGGCGGCGAGCGCAATGAAGGCGGCCGGGGTGGTCGTGGGCGCAGCCGCGTGCCGCACCGCGACGGCGTCCGTCCGGAAGGCGGCGGTCAGCCGCATCGTCAGCGCCGCGCCCGTCCCGGCGAGACTCCGGCGGCTCCGCGTCCCGAGCGCGCCTACAACCCCCTGGCCGGTGAGCGCGTGCCCTCGATCAACGACAACGCCAAGCCTGCGGAAGGCGAAATGAAGCGCCGTCCCCGTCGCCGTCCGTCGAACGGCGGCAAGGGCTACGGCGGCGCGGCCAAGGCCTGATCCCCGCTCGCCCCCCGNNTCCTTTGCAGGAGCCGCCGTTCTTGTTTCAGCCGATGGCTGTGGACCTTAGAAGTTCCAGGTCGCGCCCATCGAGAAGCCGACGCCGTGGCCCTTGGCCTCGCCGCGCAGGGTGGAGACGACCAGGCCGTTGCCATACACGTCGCGGGTGTCGTTGATCGTGGCCGTATCAATGTCGATATAGGTCACGGCGCCGTCGAAGGTCATGGAGCCCACGCTCTTCGACAGACCGGCGGTGTAGAGGAACCGGTCGCCGTCCGGGATACGGGCGGTGCGGTGATCGTCCGGCGTCGGGGTCGGGTCGTAGCCCAGGCCGGCGCGGACCGTCATGGTCGGATCGATCTTGTAGTCGAAGCCGATCGCGCCGGAGGTGACGTCGTCATAGTCCTGAACGATGGTCGAGGAACCGGACGTTCCATAGGTCACGCGGATGGCGTCGAACTCGCTCCAGCCGATCTGGTTGACCTGGGCGTTCAGCGTCAGGCGGTCATTGACGGCGTAACGGGCCGAGACGGTGGCGTACCAGGGGGTGGTGAAGCTGGCGACGCCGTCAGCCGAGACGTTGGCGGCCGCCAGAACGCCGGTCAGGCCCGAGAGGTTCACGGTGCCTTCCAGCTCGTGCTCGATCTTGGAGCGATAGGACAGACCCAGGTCCAGCTTGCCGAAATGCATCTGGGCGCCGGCGTTCCAGCCGTAATCCCAGCCGTCTCCTTCAAGCTGGTTGCGGCCGTCGGTGCTGGGCGAGACGGCATAGGTCGGAGCAAAGACGCCGGGGATGGCCACGTTCGGCAGGGCCGAGCTCAGGGTCGCCTTGGCGTACTGGGCGTCAAAGCCGGCGCCGATGTCCAGCCAGTCCGTGACCGTCATGGCGGCGACCAGGCTGACATTGGCCGAGCGCAGCTCCGACGTCAGCGCGTCGTAGCGGGCGAAATCGGTCGGCTCGTACTTGGTGGTGAAGTTGAACGGCGCCTGGACGGCCATGCCGACGTTGAAGCGCTCGCCGATCGGCATGGAGACGGCGAAGTTCGGGATGATGCCGCTTTCGACCACGTTATGGACGTGCGGATCGCCGTTGACCGGCGCAGTCCGGCTGACGATGGCCGGGGTGGGGACGTTGTAAGTCAGGCTGGAGCCGCGATCATTGACGTCTGAGTCCAGGATCAGGCCGTGCATGCCGGTGTAGACCTGGCGCTGGGTTCCGGCGATCGCGGCGGGGTTCCACCACAGCGACTGCACGCCCTTGTCGGCGCCTTCGCCCGAGTTGGCGCGGCCCTGGCCGCGGGTCGATTGTTCCTGCACGTAGAACGAACCGGCCATGGCAGGCGCGGCGACGCCGGCCAGCAGGACGGTGGTCAGGGCGATGCCGCCCATACGAGCGAGATTCCTGGGAGTCATTAAGCCATTCCTATAGTGTTGCCCCCGCCATCAAACGCGGCGGTGGGTATCGGGGAGGGTTGTGCACGGCAGCGCTTTCGTCAGGAAAACGTTGCATGCGTGGCGGGTCTCGGCCGGGAAACGGGCGAAACTGTGTCGGAAAAATCGCACACGATCACACCGGCGAGAGGTTACGCGGCGGCAGGTTCATTCCGTCAGGCGACAGTGTCGTGCAACACACAGTCTGCCATGACGTCGGGTAAGGAATCCTTGACCGCCGCACAATCGCCTTGCGTATCCATGATAGGATGGTCATCTGAAAATACCCGCCGCTGCTGATTGAACCATGTACGAAACGCCCGATCTCGAAACCGACGCCCTGGTCCGCACCAGCGCCATCCGCATTCACCAGGCGGAGGACTTCGAGGGGATGCGCAAGGCCGGCCGTCTGGTCGCCGAGGCGCTGGACATGATCACCCCCCATGTTCAGCCGGGCGTGCTGACCAGCACGATCGACGACCTGATCCGCGAGTTCACTCTGGACCACGGCGGCCTGCCGGCGTGCCTGGGCTACAAGGGTTACGAGAAGACCGTCTGCACCTCGATCAACCACGTCGTCTGCCACGGCATTCCCGGCGACCGGGTCCTGAAGGACGGCGACATCGTCAACATCGACCACACGGTCATCGTCGACGGCTGGCACGGCGACTCGAGCCGCATGTATGCGGTCGGCGAGATCAACGCCCGCGCCAAGAAGCTGATCGACGTGACCTATCAGTCGCTGGATCTGGGCCTGGAACAGGTCAAGCCGGGCAACACCTTCGGCGACATCGGTTTCGCCATCCAGAAATTCGTCGAGGCCCAGCGCATGAGCGTGGTGCGCGACTTCTGCGGCCACGGCATCGGCCGGGTCTTCCACGACAGCCCCAATGTCCTGCACTACGGCCGCAAGGGCGAGGGCGCCGTGCTGAAGGCCGGCATGTTCTTCACCGTCGAGCCGATGGTGAACCTGGGCAAGCCGCACGTGAAGGTCCTGTCCGACGGCTGGACCGCCGTGACGCGCGACAAGTCCCTGTCGGCCCAGTGCGAACACACCATCGGGGTGACGGAAGACGGGCTGGAAATCTTCACCGTCAGCCCGGCCGGACTGTTCCGCCCCAACTGAACCCTTGATCCCCCCTCGTCTTCCGCACAGGTTGCGGCAGAAGAGGCAGGGGACATGCTGGACGACCTGACACCCGAACCCAAACCGAAGCCGCGTCACAGCGGCCATCGCGACCGGCTGCGCGAACGGGCCGCCAAGGGCGGGTTGGGCGCCCTGCCCGACTATGAGCTGCTGGAACTGCTGCTGTTCCGCTCCATCCCCTACAAGGACGTCAAGCCGCTGGCCAAGGATCTGCTGGCCCGGTTCGGCGGGCTGGAGGGCATAGGCGCCGCCAGTCACGAGGCCGTCGAGGACCAGGTGGCGCGGACCCTGGCCTATGTGCCCGGCAAGGCGACGCGGGCGGTCGCGCTGGACCTGCAGCTGATCTTCGACGTGACTCGCAGGATCGCGCGCGAGCCGACGGCGAAACGGCCGGTGATCTCGTCGTGGACGGCGCTGTTGGCCTATGTCCGCGTGGCCCTGCAACATGAACCGCGCGAACAGTTCCGGGTGCTGTATCTGGACAAGAAGAACCAGCTGATCCTGGACGAGGTGCAGAACCGCGGCACCGTCGATCACGCCCCCGTCTATCCCCGCGAGGTCGTGCGACGCGCCTTGGAGCTGTCGGCCAGCGCCCTGATCCTGGTCCACAACCATCCGTCCGGCGACCCCACCCCCAGCCGCGCCGACATCGAGATCACGAAACAGGTTGTGCAGGCCGGCCGAGCCCTTAACGTCGAGGTTCACGACCATCTGGTCGTCGGCCGCGACGGGGTGGCCAGCTTCAAGCAACTGGGCCTGATGTGAACGCTGAAATTCTCAAGACTGAGAGGCTGGTTCTGA
This sequence comes from Gemmobacter sp., assembly GCA_003509785.1. GTDB lineage: Bacteria > Pseudomonadota > Alphaproteobacteria > Rhodobacterales > Rhodobacteraceae > Gemmobacter. Next base: position 13,510 of record DOMY01000027.1, on the reverse strand, counting down.
CACCGGTCGAGGTGAACGATCTAAGCTCCCTGATCGCGCTTTGGGCCGACGAAGAATTCACCCGCCACATCACGGGTCGGCCCCTGACGAGCGAGGAGGTCTGGTTTCGGCTGCTACGCGACCTGGGACAGTGGAGCGTCGCCGGCTACGGCGCCTGGACCGTCCGCCTGGCGAACAACGGCTCCTATCTTGGCAGCGTCTCGATACTGGATCACCGACGATTGATCGATCCGCCCCTGACCGACCCCGAACTGGGCTGGGGCCTTTCGCCGGCCTTCCAAGGCCAGGGCTTCGCTTCTGAAGCCGTGCAAGCGGTTCTGGACTGGGCGGACGTCCGCCTGCCGGCCGCACGCACTGTCTGCATGATCGCGCCGGAGAACCTCGCCTCCGTTCGGCTGGCGGAACGGGTCGGCTACCGCCCCTATGCGACGACGACCTACAAGGACGGTCCGGTTCAGCTCTTTGAACGGCCGAAACAGGCGTAGCCCGGCATTAAGGTTTATCGGGCATGCTGAAGGAGAACGATCCAAGAGCCCCGCCCATGCCCATGTCCGTCGAAACCCTGCGCCAGCATCTGGTCGAGGCCTTTCCCGACGCCGAGATCGCCATCGACGACCTGGCCGGAGACGGCGACCACTATCGCGCCCGCATCGTCTCCAGCGCCTTCGCCGGCATGCCGCGCGTGCGCCAGCACCAGTTGGTCTATGCCGCGTTGAAGGGACAGATGGGCGGCGAACTGCACGCCCTGGCGCTCGAAACCGCCGCCCCGCCCAAGGAGGCTTGATCCCAATGCGCTATCGCCCCTTCGGCGTGTCCGGCGCCGCCATTTCCAACCTGACCCTCAGCTTCGGGCTGGACAATCTGGCGCGCGGTCGTGAGGGCGCGCTGAACCTGCTTTATTCCGCCCTGGAAGCCGGGGTGAATTCCTATCGGCTCGAGACCGCCGATCCGGTTGCGGCCGAGGTGCTGGGCGAAGCCCTGGCCCATGTGAATCGCAAGCTGGTCTGTGTCAGCCTGACCCTGGGCGTCGGCGCAGGCCGCGAGGCGGCGCGCGATTTCTCGGCCGAAGGCATGACCGGCGCCATCGACCGGGTGCTGCATTTCTCGGGCCTGGGCTGGATCGATGTCGCGGTGCTGCACGAGCCGGGCGAGCACGAACTGCCGCAGTCGTCGCTGAACGCGCTCAAGGCCCTGCGCGCCACCGGGCGCATCAAGCTGCTGGGCGTGGCGGGCGGCGGCGAGGTCATGGACACCTATGTCTCCACCGGCGCCTTCGACGCCCTGGTGACCCCGTTCGACATCAACGCCGACTGGAGGCTGCGCAATCGTGTCCGCGCCGCCCGCGAACAGGACATGTCGGTCTTCGCCTACGACTATTTCACGGACCGCCGCGCCAAACCGCGTGGAACCGAGCCTGTTGCGAAAAAGGGCTTCTTCGGCCTGGGCGGCGCGCCCAAACGCCCGCCCCAATCGCGGCAAAGCGACGCCTTCGGCTTCCTGTATCGCACGCCCAACTGGCCGGCCGAGGCGATCTGCCTCAGCTATGTCCTGACCGATCCGACCATCTCCAGCGTCATCATACGCGCCAATGACGTGGAACGGCTGAGCATGCTGGCCTCGACGCCGGAACGCGACCTGCCCCCGGGCCTGGCGGCCCAGATCGAAATGGGCCGGGTCACGGCCTCGGCTGCGGCCTGATCTCGAAGCATAGACGCGACCACGCCTTGACCCGGCCGTCGCCTCTCCCTAGCTGACGACCTTCACGAAAGGCCCTCTCCCGTGACCGACACCGTTCCTGCCGCCGATCCCGTCCACGCCTTCATCGGCGACACTGTCGCCCAGCATGACGTCGTGCTGTTCATGAAGGGCACGCCGGACCAGCCCCGCTGCGGCTTCTCCTCGCTGGCCGTCCAGATCCTGGACCATGTCGGGGCGTCCTTCGTCGGCGTCGACGTGCTGCAGGACGAAGCCCTGCGCGAGGGCGTCAAGAGCTTCACCGACTGGCCCACCATTCCCCAGCTCTATGTGAAGGGTGAATTCGTCGGCGGGTCGGACATCATCCGCGAAATGTTCCAGGCCGGCGAACTTCAGGCCCTGATGGCCGAGAAGGGCGTGCCGCTCGGCGAAGCCTGATGGCTCGCCCGGTCCTGACGCCGCGCGAGGATCGCGAGGTCTTCGTCGTGCCGTTGGAGGTCCGCCCCGAACACATCGACGCCAACGGCCACGTCAACAATGTCGTCTATGTCGGCTGGCTTCAGGACGTCGGCACGGCCCATTGGAACGCCCGCTTCGACGCGGAGACCCGGGCGCGATGCTCCTGGGTCGCCCTGCGGCACGAGATCGATTATCTGCGCGCCATCGCGCCCGGCGCGACCGGGATTGTGGCCCGGACCTGGGTGGGCGACCCGCAGGGACCACGCTTCAACCGCTATGTCCGCATCGAGGACGCCGAGGGCCGGGTCTGCGCCCAGGGCGTCTCGGAATGGTGTCTGGTGGACGCTGCGACCCTGAGGCCGCAGCGCATACCGTCGTCGATGCTGAAGGTGTTCGAGACTACTTCAGCGGATTGAGGATCCGCGCCGGCGCGCCGGGCTCCAGGCCCAGGTCGGCGTAGGTCCAGCGCAGTTCCACGCCGTCGGGCAGCAGGGCCTTGCACAGGTCCGGCTTGGTGCGACGCAGGGTGATCTCGGTCGGCGAATTCTCGGCCACGGACACTTCGAAGTCCGAAGCCTGGGTGCAGCCGTTGGAATCGACCCGGACGACCAGGGCGCCGTCTGCAAAGCGCGCCTCGCGAATGGCTTCGGCCGGCGGGGCGTCGTTGCGGGTCACGTTGACCGAGACGTTCTCGCCCGCATCGCTGTCATAGATGACGCAGGCCGACAGCAGCGGCGCGACGCACGCTGCGACCGCCAGACCCTTCAGCAGGCCGCGCATCATTGGTCCGACGCCGGGGCGGTGATGACCCGCGTGGTCGGCTTTTCGGTCGAGACGATGATGCAGCCCGACAGCAGCGGGGCGGCGATGGCGATGGCGAGAGCGAGACGAAGCATTGGTGTGATCCCCTAATGAGCTTGACGCTTTTGTGGCGCGCGTCGAGGCGCCAGGCACGTGAATTTTCGGCAAGCCAGGTGAACAATCGGAAAGGTCGGGCCTTGATCGCGACTGCAACCGGCATAGCTACCGTCCCTCTCCCCTCCCCGGACGCCCCCATGAGCCAGCTCTTTTCGCCGCGCAGCATCGGCCCCCTGACGCTGAAGAACCGCATCGTCATCGCGCCGATGTGTCAGTATTCCGCGATCGACGGCGTGCCCCAGCCCTGGCACGTCCAGCATATCGGCCGTCTGGCGGTGTCGGGCGCGGGCCTGGTCATCATCGAGGCCACCGGGGTGGAGGCCGCCGGCCGGATCACGCCCGACGACACCGGCCTGTGGAACGACGAACAGGAGGCCGCCTTCGCCGAGATCCTGCGCGGCATCCGAACCTATTCCCACACCCCCATCGGGGTTCAGCTGGGCCACGCCGGCCGCAAGGCCTCGACCTCGGCGCCGTGGAAGGGCGGNNGAACTGCACGCCGCCCACGGCTATCTGCTCACCGAATTCCTGTCGCCCCTGTCGAACCACCGCGCGGACCAGTACGGCGGTTCAGCCGAGGCGCGGGCGCGCTTCCCGCTACGGGTGGCCCAGGCCCTGCGCGAGGCCTGGCCCAGGACCAAGGCCCTGGGCGTGCGTTTCAACGGGTCCGACTGGGTCGAGGGCGGCGTGGCCCTGGACGAGGTGATCGCCTTCGGTCGCGCCCTGCATGAGATGGGCTACGACTATCTGCACCTGACCTCGGGCGGCAATGTCGCCCGCGCCGACATTCCGGGCGCCGAGCCCGGCTATCAGGTCCGCTTCGCCGAGGCGGTCAAACAGGCCGTGCCGGACGCCGCCGTCATGGCGGTGGGCATGATCTTCGATCCGCAACAGGCCGAGGACATCGTCGCCTCGGGCCAGGCCGACATCATCGCCATCGCCCGCGCGGCGCTGGACGATCCCAACTGGCCCCACCACGCCGCCGTGGCCCTGGGCCAGGGCGAGGGTCTGCCGCCCCAGTACGAGCGGGCGGGCAAGGCGCACTGGCCGGGTTACGGCCGGTAAGCGCGGCTCAGGTCTGGGGCAGCTGATAGGGGTTGTTGACGCTGACGGGCGAGCCGGGCGCCAGGCCCAGCTCCTCGAACGACCACTTCAGCTCGACCCCGTCGACCAGGGGCTCCTTGCAGGTGTCCTCATCGAGGCGGCGCAGGGTGATGACCGCATCGGCGCCCTTGATGCTGACGATGGGGATCAGGTCTTCCTTGCGGGTGCAGCCGTTGGAACTGACCCAGAAGACGGCCGCGTCCTTGGTGAAGGCGGCGGCGTGGATCGGTTCAAGCGCGCCGGGCATGCCCACGGTCGAAACACTGGGCGCATCCACCCCCGCGCAGGCGGATACGCCCGACACAGCGGCGATAAACGCCATAGATTTGAAGACGGCGCGCATCGCTTAGGCGGCCTCCCCTGCTCCGTCGAACCCTGAACAGCCCGAGAATGCGCCTGTTCGCCCCGGAAGGGAACAGGCCGATAAACGAAGGGCCCCGGACGGATCCGGGGCCCTTCCAACTCAATTTTCTGCTGCCGCTCAGGTCGCCCGAGGGACGATCGCCGCGCCAGAGAAGGCTTCGATTACGAAGCGTAGTATTCGACGACCAGGTTCGGTTCCATCTTCACCGGATACGGCACGTCCGTCAGTTCCGGCACGCGGACGTAACGGACCGAGAACGAACGGTCGGACAGTTCCAGATAATCCGGCACGTCGCGTTCCGACGACTGCTGGGCTTCGATGACCAGCGCCATGTTGCGCGACTTTTCCTTCACCGTGACGACGTCTTCCGGCTTCACGCGGTAGGAAGAGATGTCGACCTTCTTGCCGTTGACCAGGACGTGGCCGTGGCTGACGAACTGGCGGGCGGCCCAGACGGTGGGGACGAACTTGGCGCGGTAGACGATGGCGTCCAGACGCGATTCCAGCAGGCCGATCAGGTTTTCCGAGGTGTTGCCCTTGCGGCGAGCCGCCTCGTCATAGGTCTTGGCGAACTGCTTCTCGGTGATGTTGCCGTAATAGCCCTTCAGCTTCTGCTTGGCGCGCAGCTGGGTGCCGAAATCCGACAGCTTGCCCTTGCGACGCTGGCCGTGCTGGCCCGGGCCGTATTCGCGCTTGTTCAGCGGCGATTTGGCGCGGCCCCAGATGTTTTCGCCCATACGGCGGTCGATCTTGTACTTGGCAGCGGTGCGTTTGGTCATCGCTGATCTCCTTCTGTTTTGAAGGGCGTTGTCCTTTCCCTGGGGCCATCCGGCCTTCGGGCGACAGGTTTCCCCTTGCGGGGGCCACCAACACCAATGAAAAGCCCCGGAGAAAACCCCGGGACAGTGCGCGGCTGATAGACCCCGATCCCGGCAGAGTCAACGCCCCGCAGCCGATAATCTGGCCCTTCAGGCGGCCAGATCATGCTGCAGGATGGCCGCCTCGGCTGCGGTCAGGCAGCGGCGGGCGGGGGCAAAGCCATCGCCGCCGATTTCCGCCGGATCATAGCTGCCGATGCCAAAGCCATTGGCATAGATGATCTCGTGCCGGTCCAGCATGATCTGCACATAGCTGATCTCGCGCGGCGCGCGGTCCTGACGGATCGCCGCGCCGTCACACAGATCGGCCGCGGCCACCAGAACCTCGGGGCTGTTGAACAGCGCCTCGGTCGCCGCCCCGCGCACCAGCAGCCGCTGGCTCGGGCTGACGCGCAGATCGCCCGCTGCCCCCCGCAACCGCACCGGCCACAGGCCAGGCATCAGCTGCAGCCGCGCCGGTTGCAGCCGCTGCGCCCCCATCCAGACGATCTCCTGCGCCCCGCTGTCGCGCGTCAGCAGCCGGTCGCCGGGCCGCAACGACCACAGCGGGCGAATGCCCTCGGGCGTAGACATCCGCGCATCCGGCGCAAGCCCGGGCATCGGCGGCACCGCCTGCGGCGCCCGGGGCCTTTGCTGTTCCAGCCGCACCACCCACAGATCGCGGTCACGCGGCGGCAGGCTGTTGCGGCACAACAGCAGCCGCGCCCCGGTTTCCGGCACAGAAATCAGCGTGAGCATATGGCTCTGCCGCCCATCGGTCACGGTAAAGGCCCGGCCCAGGGCGCCCGGCGCGTCGTCGTCCTCTGCGCCCATCATTGCGCCTTGTGCGCTGCCCGGCACTAGCCCCAGCATCCGCCGCGCCACCCGGCCCGCCCGGCGGTGCAGATCGGCCATTCCGGCATCCCCGCCCAGCAGCAGCACCGCATCCGGCCCGTCCACCCGCAAGGCAGCCCCGGACCAGCGCCAGACAGAGCCCGCACCCACATCCCGCAGATCGGCTCCGGGGATGCCATCGGTTTCCGTCTGCTGCCATGAAATCACGAACGCGGCCCGAAAGCCCGTATCCATGCCTGCTGCCTGCCCGTTTGTTGTTTTATGGAGCCAGACTACCACCCATGGCCCCGGAAATCCACGATTTCCACCCATCTGCCGCCGCAGAGACAAATTCCCAAGCAAAAGAATCAGTCTTTACAAACCAAAGTAATTTTGTCACCTTTCCCCATATCCAAGCCAACCCGCCTCGGGCCAGCCCGGATCAAGACCGACCGCCCCCAACCCGAGGCCCGACATGAAAGCGATCCAGCCAGGCCCTTTGGCCCATTCCGCACCACCTCCGAGCCTGACGGAACTGCTTCGTCTGGCGATGGAGGGGCTGATGCCCGCAACACCGGACCTCTCGGCCCTTCTCGACCGGATGGAGATGCCCCGATGAACATGCAAGTCGACGCCCGCACCCTGCTTTCGATCAATGTCGAAAAAACCCCGTGCCATGATGCGCTCAGCCTGACCGAAGGCGGAAACCTGGCGCGGATCGTGTTGCACGATCAGGTTTATTCGCTGCGGATCACCCGGGCGGGCAAACTGATCCTGACCAAATAACCTATCCGGAAAGCCCCATGAAACGCATCGCCCTTGCCGCCCTGCTTGCCTCTGCCGCCCTCCCGGCCTTTGCCGTGACCGAGGCAGAGGTCGTGAAAACCTATGCCGATATTGCCGAAGCGGGCTATTCCGACAGCCTCGGCACCGCAAAGGCGCTGCAAGTGGCTGTCGATGCGCTGATTGCCACGCCCTCGGCCGAAACGCTGGAGGCCGCCAAAACCGCCTGGCTGGCCGCACGCGTGCCCTATCAGCAGACCGAAGTGTTCCGCTTCGGCAACCCGATCGTCGATGATTGGGAAGGACGCGTGAATGCCTGGCCGCTGGACGAAGGGCTGATCGACTATGTCGACACCTCTTACGGCCAATCCGAAGAAAATGCGCTGTCGACGCTGAACATCGTCGCCACGCCGAAATTCACCCTTTCAGGCACTGAAATCGACGCGAGCAGCATCACCCCCGCCCTGATCAAAGAGACGCTGCACGAAGCAGACGGGATCGAGGCGAATGTGGCATCCGGTTATCATGCCATCGAATTCATGCTCTGGGGCCAGGATCTGAACGGCACCGGCCCCGGTGCAGGCGCCCGCCCCCATACCGACTATCTGCAAGGCGAAGGCTGCACCGGCGGCAACTGTGACCGCCGCGCCGCCTATCTGAAGGCCGCAACCGATCTGCTGGTGGCGGATCTGGAAGAAATGGCCGCCAACTGGGCTGAGGCCGGCGCCGCCCGTGCCGCCGTCACCGCCGATCCTGTCGCCGGGGTGCAGGCCATGCTCACCGGCATGGGCTCGCTGTCTTACGGCGAACAGGCGGGCGAGCGGATGAAGCTGGGCCTGATGCTGAACGACCCGGAAGAAGAGCATGACTGCTTCTCGGACAATACCCACAACAGTCACTTCTACGATGGTCTGGGCATCCGCAATGTCTATCTGGGCAGCTATACCCGCCCCGATGGCAACACGGTTTCCGGCCCCTCGCTGTCGGAACTGCTGGCGGGCAAGGATGGCGCGCTGGATACCCAGCTGCGCGCCGAACTCGATGCCTCTGTCTCGGCCCTGCAGGCGATCAAGACCGCAGCCGAAGGCGGCTTTGCCTATGACCAGATGCTGGAGGCAGGCAACAAGGACGGCGAGGCCCTGGTGATGGGCGCGGTCAATGCGCTGGTCACCCAGACCGCCTCGATCGAACGCGCGGTCACCGCTCTGGGCCTGTCCGGCACCGAATTCGAAGGGTCCGACAGCCTCGATAACCCCACGGCCGTGTTCCAGTAAACCGGCCGTCGCCGGGCCTGCCCCCATCCCACGGGCAGGCCCGGCCCTTTCCCTCAGCCAGCCCGCACACCGGAGCCTGCGATGATCGTCTGCCACTGCATGAACATCACCGATCACGATATCCGCGCCGCGGTGGACTGGATGCGCGCATCCGATGCCGAAACCATCGTGACGCCCGGCAAGATCTATCACGCCTTGGGCAAGCGCGCCGATTGCGGCGGCTGTATGCCGCTGTTTCTGGATACCATGCGCCGCTGCGAAAGCTTTGGCGTGGCCGATGTCCCGGCCCGCCCGCCCCTGCTGCGCCGGGTCCGCGCCGAGCGCGGCTGACAGAGCGTTTCGCTCAAGATTTAGAAAGATTCTAAAAAGTCGCCTCTTGCCGTAGACAGGGCCGCAACCCTGTTCTAGCCTTTGGTATCACGAAGCAATCCGGGCACGTCCCGGCAGGATGCAACGCAAGAGGATCACCATGAAGGGCGACGCCAAGGTCATCGAATATCTCAATGCGGCTCTGCGGTCGGAACTCACCGCCGTCAGCCAGTATTGGCTTCATTACCGCCTGCAGGAAGACTGGGGCTTTGGCCGCCTGGCCGACAAGTCCCGCGCCGAAAGCATCGAAGAGATGCAGCACGCCGACCGCCTGATCGCGCGGATCATCTTCCTGGAAGGCCACCCGAACCTGCAAAAGCTGGATTCGCTGCGCATCGGCCAGAACATCAAGGAAACGCTGGAATGTGATCTGGCCGGCGAACATGACGCCCGCACCCTCTATATCGAGGCCCGCCGCCATTGCGACAGCGTGGGCGATTACGTCAGCCGCGCCCTGTTCGATGCGCTGATCGCGGATGAGGAAGGCCATATCGACTTCCTCGAAACCCAGCTGGGCCTGTTCGAGAAACTGGGCGAAGAGAAATATGGCCTGCTGAACGCCAAACCCGCCGATCAGGCCGAATAAGGTAGAGTAAGGCAGGGGATTTTCCCCCTGCCGCCGCCATTCCGACATTCGCTCAGCGCCAGTCAAAAAGCTTCACACAAAAAATGGAAAACGGGAACCGTCATCCTGAAATAAAAACTACAACAGACTTCTCAATATTCCCAAAGATCGAGTTTCGACCGTATATGTTGGAAGCCGCCTATGATTATCTGGAAGCATCTAGGTCCGTAAGAGCAGGCAGACCACGTCTTATCTTGAGCGCCTTGTCGCTTGAAATCATACTGAAATCATTCAACTCAAAGCCATCTGAAAACTTCAATAAAATTGATGAGCGGTATGAATTTTCCGCCCCTACAGTCAATGGCGGGAAACCTGGTGGCCGCAAGCCCCATGATCTATACGAACTGTTCAAGACAGTCCCAAATGCGTTTCATCCTTTAATATTGCGGCGCGCGTCCGATATAGAAGTAATCGTCCTTCAGAAAGATGCCTTCGCCAAAGCTCGCTACTTTTACGAGAAGACAGAATATATAAATGGCACGAATCAATACAATCGCCACGTTAACCGCCTACAGGAAATAGCAACCTACTCGCTGTGCATGCTTACATTATTGTATAAATTTCAAGGCTGCGGCGATCTTTTCATCAATTTCACCGAAGCCGTGACTGATTTCGAGAAATCAGAAGCATCACGCTGGTACATAGTACGAGACCCTGACGAGCCATAGGGGCTGGCTAAAAATCGAACCAGCCCCTACGCGCCTCACAACAGCCCGAACAGATCCGCCGCACTCAGCACACCATCATCCAGCTGCAGCAGCGGCGCAGTGCTGTCGCGGCCGGGGAAATCGTTGAACACGATCGCATCCTTGCCGCCNNCCGCTGTCGAAATCCGGCCCGTTGCTGCGCCCGTCGTTCGACAGCACACCGGCAAAGGCCACCTCAAGATCGGCCAGCGTATAGCCCGACACCACGATGCGGTCCTGCCCCGGCTGGATATCCCAGATCAGATCCACGCCATCGCCCGCCGCGAACAGGAACTGGTCGGCGCCGTCATTGCCGAACAGGTTATCCCCGATCACCACATCCACCGGCTTGCCCTCTGCCAGCGCGAAAGACCCGCCATCCTTGCCGCCGGTGATGATGTCATCGCCACCTTCGCCCTGAATCTCGTCATCGCCCGCGCCGCCAAAGGCGGTGTCATTGCCCGCGCCGGATTCGATCAGATCGTCTGCGCCGTCCCCGCCCTCCATGCCATCGCCATAAAGCAGGTCCGCCCCATCCGCCCCATACAGCAGATCGGCCCCGGCCGCGCCTGCGGCGACATCGTCACCGCCGCCACCGCCCACCGTGTCATCCCCGGCACCGCCATGGGCGCTGTCATCGCCATCACCGCCCTGCACCGTGTCAGAGCCTGCGCCGCCGGTCACAGAATCGCTGCCCTCGCCGCCCGCGACGGAATCATCGCCGCTGCCGCCGGTCACCGAATCCGATCCGCCGCCGCCCATCACCGTATCGTCGTCACTGCCGCCCACGACCGTATCATCGCCCGCGCCACCGCCCAGCGTATCCGAACCGGCGCCACCCTGGATTGAATCGTCGCCCTCGCCGCCCTTGCTGTCATCATCGCCTTCGCCGCAGTCGATGTCGTCATCGCCATCGCCGCCATCCAGCGTATCATCCCCGTCACTGCCCGCCTTGGGAGAAGAGCCAGTCAGCTTCAGGCTGTCGCCACGCTTGCCGCCCACATCGCCCACGCTGGTCAGACGGATGCCGAAATCCTGCAGCATCACGAAATCCAGCCCCAGATTGCTGCCCTCGGCCGCAACGACAAAAGTGGTGCTTTGAATATCGTCCTTGCCGATGCCCTGCGAACCGATCTCGACCCCGACGTTAAACGTCTTGTGGGTGCCCGCCATGGTGACATCATTGGTCACCTTGGTCAGCCCGTCCTCGTCGGTCGCATATTCGCCGACATGACGCCCGGTGATCTCCAGATCTTCGGCGCGCGATGGTTTGGCCACGGTAAAGAACACACCGCGCAGATCGGCGGTCTTGGTCTTGCCGGTCACGGCCACATCGAATTGCAGCGCCGTATTGCGCCCCGCCGTCACCTCGCGCACCGTTACCGATACTTTCGGGTCGCCGTCCCCGATCACGAAAGACAGCAGCTTGCCTTCACCCGACATACTCTCGCTCCTCACACATAGCCGCTCGCATCCGCCCGGATGCAACACGCACGCCCCCGGTCATATCTGCGCTGCCCCAAGGCCCGAGACAAGCCCTCCATAAGATTACCTTTTGCACAGGCCCTGCCTGCGGGCGATCGCGCCACAGGCGGAAAGGCCCCCCGACGCCACCCGCAGAATGTCGCATTGTGCCGACTGTAAATTCCGATAAAAAGCATCAGGAACCGCGCCCCACGCAGAGATTCATCATGCTCCCTCGCCTCGCCCTCGCAGCTGCCCTGATGGTGGCCCTGCCTGCCATGGCCCAAACCCCCGATTTTGCCTTGGATGACCGCCATCTGGCAGTGATTCCGCGCACAAAACCCGAAACTGGCCGCATCGCGCGCGTTCTGGCCCCGCCCGCCAGTTTCCACGCACCCGAGGATTTCGAGGCCAAACCCGGCGGCGCCGCGACCACCCGCGCCATCGCCAGCGCCGATGCCTTTTCGCAATCCTCGGAAAACATGCCCTTCGAACGCGAGATGGATTTCAAACTTGGAAACGGTCTTTTTCGCAAAACCTGGGTCGCATCGCCCGCCTCCACCCTCGCCTCCGATGGTCTGGGGCCGCTGTACAACGCCCGCGCCTGTCAGGATTGCCATGTGAAGGATGGCCGCGGCCATCCGCCCGAAGGGCCTGAAGATGGCCGCGTGTCGATGTTCCTGCGGCTGTCGATCCCCGGCGGTGATCCGGTGCCCGGCATCGAAGGCTGGCTGGCCACGCAACCCGAGCCCAGCTATGGCGGCCAGTTGCAGGATCTGGCCGCGCCCGGCCATGCCGCCGAAGGCCGGATGGCCATCACCTATACCGAACAGCCGGTAACCCTGGCCGATGGCCGCGTGGTCAGCCTGCGCAAACCTGCCTACAGCGTGGAAAACCCCGGCTATGGCCCGCTGCACCCCGAAACCCAGCTTTCGCCCCGGGTGGCGCCGCAGATGCTGGGCCTTGGCCTGCTGGAGGCGATCCCGGCGGCCGACATCCTCGACCATGCCGACCCGGATGATGCCGATGGCGATGGCATCTCGGGCCGCCCGAACATCGTGCCCAGCGTCGAATATGGCGTGCCGATGTTGGGCCGTTTCGGCCACAAGGCCGGCGCCCCCACGGTGAAAGAACAATCCGCCGGGGCCTTTGCCGGCGATATGGGGCTGTCTACCCCGCTGCACCCCGCGCCGGCGGGCGAATGTACCACCGCGCAATCCGTCTGCCGCACCGCCCTGCATGGTCAGGAGCCCGGCATCCGCGACGGGCTGGAGGTGGATGGGCAAAGCCTTGATCTCGTCACCTTCTACTCCCGCAACCTCGCCGTGCCGGAACGCCGCAACATCGCCGATCCGCAGGTTCTGCGCGGCAAGGAAATCTTCCACAGCCTGCAATGCGCCGCCTGCCATGTGCCGAAATTCGTGACCCACCGCCTGAAAGACCAGCCGGAACAAAGCTTTCAGCTGATCTGGCCGCATACCGACCTGCTTTTGCATGACATGGGCGAAGGTCTGGCCGATCATCGCCCCGAAGGCCGGGCAACGGGTCGTGAATGGCGCACCGCGCCGCTTTGGGGTATCGGGATGACCGAACAGGTCAGCGGCCACAGCTATTTCCTGCACGACGGCCGCGCCCGCAGCCTGCTGGAGGCGATCCTCTGGCACGGGGGCGAGGCGCAGGCCGCCCGCGATGGCGTGGTGGCCCTGCCCGGTGAAGACCGCGATGCGCTGATCGCCTATCTGGAAAGCCTGTGATGCTGAAACCCGCCGCCCTTCTGCTTGCCCTGCTCGCCGTCCCCGCACAGGCCGATGTCGCCGAAGTGGTGGCCGAACATGCCCTGCCCGGCCTTGCGAAATTCACCGCCACCACCGCCGCCCTTGCAGCCGAACAAAGCTGCGATCCCGCCCGCCTGCGCCCGCTCTACCATCAGGCCTTCGATGCCTGGGCGGGCGTAGCCCATCTGCGCCTCGGCCCGGTCGAAGAACAGGGCCGCGTGCTGGCCATCGCCTTCTGGCCCGATCCCAAGGGGCTGGGCGCCAAGGCACAGGCCGCGCTGCTGAAAGCCGCCGACCCGGCGA
>DOMY01000237.1 GCA_003509785.1 Gemmobacter sp. | reverse complement strand
TCTTCGTGCCGCTGACGCTGGGCCTTTCGGTTCTCGTCGCGATCATGGAGACGGTCTATGTGATGACCAACCGCCCGGTCTGGCGGCAGATGACAAAGTTCTGGGGCACGCTGTTCGGCATCAACTTCGTGCTGGGCGTGGCCACGGGCATCACCATGGAATTCCAGTTCGGCATGAACTGGAGCTATTACAGCCATTATGTGGGTGACATCTTCGGGGCGCCGCTTGCCATCGAGGGGCTGATGGCCTTCTTTCTGGAGGCAACCTTCGTGGGCCTGTTCTTCTTCGGCTGGGACAAGCTGAGCAAGGTGGGCCATCTGGCAACCGCCTGGCTGGTGGCCATCGGATCGAACTTTTCGGCGCTGTGGATCCTGATTGCCAATGGCTGGATGCAGAATCCGGTGGGTGCCGAATTCAACCCGCAGACCATGCGGATGGAGATGACGGATTTCTTCGCCGTGTTGTTCAACGAGGTGGCGCAGGCAAAATTCGTGCATACGGTTTCGGCGGGCTATGTCACGGCGGCGGTCTTTGTCATCGGGGTTTCGGCCTGGTATCTGCTGCAACAGCGCCATGTCGAACTGGCGCGTCGGTCGATCACGGTGGCTGCGGCCTTTGGTCTGGCGGCGGCGTTTTCGGTGGTGCTGCTGGGCGATGAATCCGGCTATTCGGCCACGCACAGCCAGAAGATGAAACTGGCCGCCATCGAGGGCATGTGGCACACCGAACCGGCGCCCGCGCCCTTTACCGCCTTCGGCTTTCCCGATCAGGATGCCCGCGAGACGCATTACGCCGTTCATGTGCCCTTCGTGATGGGCCTGATCGGCACCCGTTCGCTGACAACCCAGATCCCGGGCATTGCCGAACTGGTGGATCGCGCGGAAGAGCGGATCCGGTCTGGCATGATTGCCTATGATGCGCTGATGGTGGTGCGGGCCGAGCGCGAGGCCACGCCGCCCGAAGTGACGGCGCAGTTCGAGGCCCATTCGGCCGATCTGGGCTTTGCCTTCCTGCTGAAGAAATATGTCGATGATCCGCGCGATGCGACCGAAGACCAGATCAAGGCCGCCGCCAATGATACGGTGCCGACAGTCTGGCCGCTGTTCTGGGCCTTCCGCATCATGGTGGCGCTTGGTTTCGGGTTCATCGCGACCATGGCCTATTTCTTCTGGCGCGCCTCGTTCCGGCAGATGCGCTATCCCCGCTGGGCGCTGAAACTGGCGGTGGTCATGATCCCGGCGCCGTGGATCGCCGCCGAGATGGGCTGGTTCGTGGCCGAATTCGGCCGCCAGCCCTGGACGGTGGACGGGGTGCTGCCCACCGCCATGTCGGTATCGGCGCTGTCGATCACCGAAGTGGCGCTGACGCTGGCCGGGTTCATCCTGTTCTATACCGTGCTGTTCATCATCGAGATGGGGCTGATGCTGAAATACATCCGCAAGGGCCCGTTTCAGGATGTTGCCGAAACCGAAGCCTGGGTGGCGCGCCACCATGGCCGTCTGGCGGGCCGACGCAATGCCGATGCCATCGCCCAACCTGCGGAGTGATCGCCATGATCCTGCATGATCTTCTGAGCTATGAATTCCTGCGCGTGGTCTGGTGGGGGCTGCTGGGCGTGCTGCTGATCGGCTTTGCCCTGACGGATGGATTTGACATGGGAGTGGGCGCGCTGCTGCCCTTTGTCGGGCAGAGCGATACCGAACGCCGCATCGCCATCAACACGGTCGGCCCGGTGTGGGAAGGCAATCAGGTGTGGTTCATCCTGGGGGGTGGCGCGATCTTCGCCGCCTGGCCGCCGCTTTATGCCGTGTCCTTCTCGGGGTTCTATCTGGCGATGTTCGTGGTGCTGGCCGCCTTCATCGTGCGGCCGGTGGCCTTCAAATACCGCTCGAAACGCGAGGATCGCCGCTGGCGCACGGCATGGGACTGGGCGCTGTTCGCTTCGGGTGCCGTGCCTGCGCTGCTATTCGGCGTGGCGGTGGGCAATGTGATCCAAGGCGTGCCCTTCCATTTCACCGACGACCTGCACACCATCTATGAAGGTGTCTGGTATGCCAAGTTCATCGGGCTGCTGGACCCGTTCTCGCTGCTGGCCGGTGTGGTGTCGCTGTCGATGCTGGTGATGCATGGCGGCGCCTGGCTGACGCTGAAGACCGAAGGCCCGGTGCAGCGCCGTGCCCGCGCCATCGGATCGGTGGCGGCGCTGGTGGCGGTGGCCGGCTATGCGCTGGCGGGGCTTTGGCTGGCCTATGGCATCGAAGGGTACCGGATCGTTGGCGAGTATGTCACCGGCGGCCCGTCGAACCCGCTGCATTTTCAGGTGGAACGCACGGCAAGCTGGCTTTCCGCCTATGCCGATCGCCCCTGGATCGCCGTTGCCCCGGCGCTGGGGATCACGGGCGGGCTGCTGACCTTTCTGGGCCTGCGGGCGGGGCGCGAAATCTCGACCCTGCTGTTTTCCAAAATGGCCATCTTGGGCGTGATCTCTTCGGTGGGGCTGACGATGTTCCCCTTCATCATGCCCTCGTCATCCGATCCGCGGTCATCGCTGACGGTGTGGAACAGCTCTTCCTCGCATCTGACGCTGTTCATCATGCTGGTGGTGACGCTGATCTTCATGCCGCTGATCCTGGCCTATACCGCCTGGGTCTACCGGGTGCTGTGGGGCAAGGTCACGGCCAAGGATGTCTCTGAAAACTCTCACGCTTTGTATTGAGGAGAAGACGATGTGGTATTTTGCCTGGCTTCTGGGCCTGCCGCTGGCCGCCATCTTTGCCGTGATGAATGCGATGTGGCTGGAGCTGAAAGAAGATGAACGCGTGATGGCGCAATCCGCCGAAGGCCACCGCTGACCCGGACTTCTGCGCCTGTCACCGGGTGTGAAGCGGGCTGGCGGGGCAGCGTCCCGCCTCGTCAGCCCAAGTTTGATTGAACATGGAGCCATGATGAAACCTTTTCCTTTCGCCGCAGCGCTGCTGGCGGTCGGCCTGCTGGCATCTGCCGCCCGGGCCGAAACCCCGAACCGTCTGCTGACCATCCTGACCGCGCCGGAACCCCAGACCCAGCTGATGGCCATGGTCCTGACGATGAATGCCATAGCCGCCGGCGCCGAGGCCGAGCTGCTGCTGTGCGGCCCCGCCGGGGATATCGCGCTGAAAGCCGCACCGGAAACTGCGACAGCCGGTCAGCCGCCCAAAGGCGCCAGCCCGCAGGGGTTGATGCAGAAGATGATGGCAGAGGCCGGGCTGAAAGTGCAGGTCTGCGCCATCTATCTGCCGGGCAAGGGGGCCGATGCTTCGGTTCTGGTCGAAGGTGTGACGGCGGCGGCACCGGATGCCATGGGCGCGGCGATTGTGGCGCCGGGCACCACGGTAATGAGTTTCTGACCGGCGCAGCGGCGCCCGCAGAAGATCAGGATTGAGGGCTGCGGCATTTCTGCGGATTTTCGCGGCCCATTACATGCTGTAATTCGAATATTTGCGATCAACTTCATGGGTCGCTGAGGCAAGAGGGAGGATATCATTTGACCAGAAACAGCGATCCGTTTCAGCCATCCCGGCGCGGATTCCTTGGGCTGGCAGGTCTTGGGGCGGGTGTCGGCCTTGCGGGCGGGCTTGGCCTGACCGCAGGCCCGGCCAGCGCCGCNNTCTCGCCAGCGCCGCGAAGCTGACAACCAAGGCGCGTATCGTCATCATCGGGGCAGGGGCGGGCGGCACGGCGCTGGTCAACCGGCTGGTGCAGCGGCTGGAGGGCGCGCAGATCACCATCATCGACGCCCGCGCCGAACATCTGTATCAGCCGGGGCTGTCGCTGGTGGCGGCGGGGCTGAAACCGGCCTCTTATGTGGTGTCGCGCACGGCGGACTGGCTGCCGCAGGGCATTACCCTGGTGACGGAAACCGCTGCGGCCATTGATCCGGTTGCCAAGGTGGTTTCAACCAATGGCGGGCAGAAGCTGGCCTATGATTTCCTGATCCTGGCGCCCGGCCTGGTGCTGGATCATGATGCGATCGAAGGCTTCTCGCTTGATCTGGTGGGCAGCAATGGCATCGGCGCGCTTTATGCCGGGCCAGAGCAGGCGGCGAAAACCTGGCAGGCGGCGGCGAAATTTGCCGAAGAGGGCGGCATCGGCCTGTTCACCCGCCCGGCGACCGAGATGAAATGCGCGGGCGCGCCGCTGAAGCACACCTTCCTGATCGAGGATATTGCCAGCCGCACCGTGGGCAAGGGCAAGTATGAAATCCACTATGCCTCGAACAATGCTGCGCTGTTTTCGGTGCCCATCGTATCGGAAAAGGTGCGGATGCTGTTCAGCCAGCGGGGGATTGCCGCGCATTACAGCCATGTACTGAAAGCCGTCGATCCCGGGCGCAGGCTGGCCACCTTCACGAAAACCGAAACCGATCCGCTGACCAAGGTGGAAAGCAAATCGGATGTCGAACTGCCCTATGATTACCTGCATGTCATCCCGCCGCAGCGCGCGCCCGAGGTGATCCGGCAATCCGGGCTCAGCTGGTCTGACAAATGGGTGGATCAGGGCTGGGCCGAGGTGGATCAGAAAACCCTGCGCCATCTGCGCTTCCCCGAGATCTTCGCCATCGGCGATGTGGCAGGCGTCCCCAAGGGCAAGACGGCGGCCAGTGTGAAATGGCAAGTGCCGGTGGTGGAAGATCACCTGATCGCCGCAATCGAGGGGCGCGAGGGCACGGCGGTTTACGGCGGCTATACATCCTGCCCGCTGATTACGCGGGTGGGCCGGGCGATGCTGGTGGAATTCGATTACAACAACGATCTGGTGCCGTCTTTCCCCGGCCTCATCGCGCCGCTGGAAGAGCTGTGGATCAGCTGGCTGATGAAGGAGGTGGCACTGAAGGCCACCTATAACGCCATGCTGCGCGGCAAGGCCTGAGGGGAGGAAGACATGCAGGAACTGACATTCGGCACCCTGATTGCCGTGTTTGAAGAGATCTTTGGCCGGGGCCTGTTCTGGGCCATGGTGGCGGCGGCGGTTCTGGTGACGCTGGCCTATCTGTTCGTGCTGATCCGCGACCGGGCGCTGTCGATGCGGAAATTTCTGCTGGCGCAGCTGTCGATGCCCTTTGGGGCGCTTGCCGCCGTGCTGTTCGTGCAGGTGATGACCCATTCGAATTTCCGCGATATCGGCGGGCCGGTGGATGTGATCGTGCTGCTGGGGGTTGCCGGGCTGGGGGCCATCGGGATGGCGATCCTGGTCTATACGCTGCAATCGCTGCTGTGGCGCAGCAGCCCGAGCTGAACCCTGTTTCCGGCGGCATCGCCTGAATGTCGCCGGAAGCCATGTCGCGCGTGGGGCGGGACTTGCCTGATGGCAAAGTTTGCCATAATCTTGTGCCACCATTTCTTGGGCATGAAGGAAGGCGCCGATGGGCACGATGAACATCTCGNNCGCTGCCGGACCCGATGAAAACCTGGGTGGAAGAGCAGGCGAAATCAGGCCGCTATGCGAATTCGAGCGATTATGTCCGCGATCTGATCCGGCGGGACCGGCTGCGGCAGGAGGCGATTGCAGAGATTCAGGGCGCGATTGACGCAGGCCTGGCCAGCGGCCCGGCCGTGCCGCTGAACCGCGCGGCCTTCAAGGCCCGGATGCGCGCGCCAAATGGCGGATAACGGCGGCTGGGTCATCCGCCCTGCTGCACAGGCCGATCTGGCAGACATCTGGCACCACGGCATGGCAATCTGGGGCGAAGACCAGGCGGACCGCTATGCAGATGGCCTGTTTGCGGTGTTTGACCTGCTGGCCGGATTTCCCGAAATGGCCAGAGCGCGGCCAGAATTCACGCCGATGGTGCGCATCCATCCCAGTGGCGCGCATCTGGTGATCTATCGGGAAGCGGGGCAGGGGATCGAGATCATCCGCATCCTGCACAGCCACCAGAACCTGACGACCTATCTGACAGAGCGGTAAGCCTGCACCTTCGGGCTGCGGCACGGATCAGCCGCGCCCCTGCTGTGCCCGGCGATACCGCAGAAGGCCGCCTTCCAGATGGCGGCGCATCGCCTGCCGGGCTGCGGGCGCGTCTGCGCGGCTGATGGCCTGAACGATCTGCTGATGCTCTTCATGCGCCATCAGGGCATTTTCACCGCTGCCTTCGCCCGCCTGCCCGCCCGCGCGTGGAATGATCGCCCGGCCGGAAGACAGGATGAAATCGCTGAATTGCCGGTTATTGGCCGCCAGAGCGATGGCAAGATGCAGGGCAAGATCTGCCTCTGCTGTCGGCAAACCCGACCTTGCCCGTTCACCGAACTGCACATGGCGCAGAAAGATGTCTTCCTCTTGCGCGGGGGATCGGCGGATGGCGGCAAGCGCTGCGGCCTCTGTTTCTGCGGCGATGCGAAACTCGAACAATTCAAGGGTTTCGGTGGTATCTTGCGGTTCCGTCGACGGGGCTTCTGTCTTCGCAGGCGGAAACGCCACGAACACGCCCGCCCCTTGCCGGGAAACCACCAGACCCTCTTCCCGCAGGCCTGCAATCGCCTCGCGCACCATATGCCGGGATGCACCGAAACTGGCCATCAGATCCGCCTCGGACGGCAATCTGGCTCCGGCCGGATAGATCCCCGCCAAGATCTCGGCCCGCAGCGCCTGTCTCAGATTCAGCAAGGCCTGCCGGTTTGCGGAGAGCATAAGTATGGGATCAGCTTGCCGGTCAGGCATGGGCACCGAAGGGTCACGGGGTATCAGATCCCGCCTTGCGCAAGCGCCGGTTGCAGGTCGGATAACGCATTTCAACTTCGGCAAATATAGCAGCCAGACCGGCGCTGCGCAAACGATTGCCAGATCGGGAAAAACAGCCCCGCCCCGGCTCAGGACAGGCTGGCGATCATGGCCTGCAGCCGGTCACATGCCGCAGAAAGTTCGGCCTCTGATGCAGCAATGGACAGCCGCAGATGCCCCGGCGCGGCAAAGGCACTGCCAGGCACGCCGGACAGGCCGAAGCCATGCAGCAGATGGCTTGCAATCATCGTGTCATCGGTCAGCACCGTGCCATCCGCGGTGCGGCAACCGATCAGGCCTGATACGTCGATGAAGGCGTAAAATGCCCCATCCGGCGGCAGGAAATGGATGTGGGGCAACCGCTTCAACCTGTCAGCCACCAGCTGCGCCCGGGCAGCAAAGCGGGCCGCGCCTGCCGCGACAAAGGCCTGATCGCCGGTCAGCGCCGCCAGCGCCGCCGCCTGCACCACGGCGCAAACCGAGGTCACGCTTTGCGACTGCATCTTGTTCAGTGCCGCGACAAGCCGCTTTGGCCCCGCCGCATATCCCAGCCGCCAGCCCGTCATCGCATAGGCCTTGGAGACGCCGTTCACGATCAGCGTCCGGTCC
>DOMY01000055.1 GCA_003509785.1 Gemmobacter sp. | reverse complement strand
AAGCCAGGTCTATGTGTCCTCCAAGGGCAAGCAGACCGTCGAGGTCGGCATGAAATCGGTGGAACACAAACTGCCCGCCGATACCGCCGAATCCGATCTGCTGGCGCTGATCGCCAGCCTGAATGCTGATCCCAGCATCCATGGTATTCTGGTGCAGCTGCCGCTGCCGGGGCATCTGAATTCCGAACTGGTGATCAATTCGATTGATCCGGCCAAGGATGTCGACGGCTTCCACATCTCCAACGTCGGCCTTCTGGGCACCGGGCAGAAAAGCATGGTGCCCTGCACGCCGCTGGGCTGCCTGATGATGCTGCGCGATCACCACGGCAGCCTGTCGGGCATGAATGCCGTTGTGGTGGGGCGCAGCAACATCGTGGGCAAACCCATGGCGCAGCTGCTGCTGGGCGACAGCTGCACCGTCACCATCGCGCATAGCCGCACCAAGGATCTGGCCGCGGTCTGCCGCAGCGCCGATATCCTCGTGGCCGCCGTGGGCCGGCGNNACCGTGATCGACGTCGGCATCAACCGCATCGAACGTGACGGCAAGACAAAGCTGGTGGGTGATGTTGATTTCGCCAGCGCCGCCGCCGTGGCCGGTGCCATTACCCCGGTGCCGGGGGGCGTGGGGCCGATGACCATCGCCTGTCTGCTGGCCAATACGCTCACCGCCTGCTGCCGGGCCAATGGCCTGCCCGAACCCAAGGGCCTGACGGCCTGATCCTTTCCAGACCCCGAGGCTTTGCAGGCCCCGAGGCTTTGCAGGCCAAGTGATCAAATTCACGCCTGACGTGCATTGCGCGTCAGGCGGATTCGTTTTATCCCTCAAGCTATTGGTGAGTATTGGTATTCAGGGGCAATGCGACGGATCTACAGGGCCGTTCTGGCCGATAGCACTGCGACGGAACCAGCCATTACATGGGCTGTGCTTTCCATGGTTTTTGCCCTGGCCGNNGGCGCTGGATCTGGGCCACAGATTTCTGGTCTGGTCGGTGGTGGTCGCAATCGGGGTCGTTTCGGCGCTGTTCTTCCGGGCTGTCCTGCGCGATCTGGGGCGCTGGCACCACAAGCGCCGCACCACCTTTGTCGTGGCACTGATCTGCACCCTGCTGTTCACCTGGCCGCTCTATCTTTATGCGGAAACCGTCTTCACCCCGGTGTCGTCGATCGCCTTGCCAGAGGTGGCGCTGTTCGTCTTTGTCTGCTCGCTGCGGCTCAGCCGGAATGATCACATCGCAGCCTTGCACCAGCAACCGGCACCACTCGCCCCGGCATCGTTGCCGCAGCTGCAGCCCGAACCTGAACCCGATCCGCCGCCACTGCCCCGGATCGTGCAGCGGCTTGACCCAGAGGTGCAGGGCCGGCTGGCCGCCATTTCCGTGCGCAACCACCATGTCGAGGTCACGACGACCGCAGGGCAGGGCCAGCTGCTGCTGCGTCTGGCCGATGCGATGGACGAAACCGAAGGCGAAGAGGGCGCCCAGATCCACCGCTCGCATTGGGTGGCCTGGTGGGCCATCAGCGGCGTCGAACGCGAAGGCACCCGGCTTTGGCTGAAACTGTCAGACGGGGCAAAACTGCCGGTCAGCCGCACTCACCGCGAAAAGCTGGAAGAACGCGGGCTGGTCTGAGCCGCCGCCGAAAACGGGATGGCCCGCACCACCCGCCCCGTCAGGATCGCCAGCGCCCCCGGCCCCATCAGCCCCCCCAGTTCCGGCGCGCTGCAGGGCAGCCCGCCGGTATAGGCGCCATAGGCAGGCAGGATCAGCCGCGCCGGGTCTGACAGCAGAAAGCACGGCCGACTCTGCCCGGCCAGCCGCGCCTTGGGGTGGTAATGCCCCGAAACCTCGCCGCGCGCCGCCGCTTCGGTGATATGCCGAAACACCAGCGGCCCAAGCTGCAGCTGTGCCAGATGGCTGCCCCCCAAGGTGCCGGGGCCGGGATCGTGGTTGCCCTCGATCCAGACCCAGTCGCGCCCGGCCATCATCCGGGTCAGCCACAGCCGGTCACTTTCGGCCAGTTCGGTGCCCGCCGTCAGATCATCGAAGGAATCGCCCAGACAGATCACCCGCCGCGCGCCGCTGGCTTCCAGATCAGCATCCAGCCGTTCCAGCGTGGCGCGGGTTTCATAGGGCGGCAGCAGCCCGCCGCCGCGCCGCGCCATCCGGGCCGATTTGCCCAGATGCAGATCCGATACCACCAGCAGCCGCTCTGCCGCCCAATACAGCGCGCCCGAGGCAAACGCGGTCAAGGCCGCGCCATGGAACGTGAAATCATAATGCGTCATGGCGCCGCTGTGCCAAAGCCACAGCGGCAAGGCAAGGGGCAGCCAAATTCCTTGAACCAAGGAATTTGCAAATTTCTGCGCAGAAATTTGGCCCCGGCGGATCGGATGCCCTCAGGGATCCACCGCGATCATCGTCGCCTGCAACAGCGCCACGCAGGTTTCCACCCCGTCACGCTGCGCGAACACCTCGGCCCGGCAGACCGTCAGCCGCCGCCCGGCCTTGGCCACCTCGCCCCGCGCCATCAGGCGCTCGCCCACCGCCGGGGCGATCAGGTTGATCTTGGCCTCCACCGTCATCACCTCGCGCCCCTCGGGCATCAGCGTCAGCGCGGCATAGCCCGCCGCACTATCGGCCAGCGCAAAGGTCAGCCCGGCATGGGCGGCGCCATGCTGCTGGCTGGCCTCGGGCCGGATCGGTGCCGTGATCGCCACCCGCCCCGGCGCGACATCGGCCAGCGCCGCCCCAAAGCTCTGCATCAGCCCCTGCCGGGCAAAGCTGTCATGAATACGGTCCATCGTGGTCTCCCCTCTGCGGGGTCAGCCCAGCCCGGCGGCCTGCATCAGCCGCCGCGCCGCCTCTTCGGCCAGACGCTCGCGCCCTTCACCCTGCACGGGGATGCGGCCCGGCTCAAGAAACAGCGGCGCCGCCAAGGGTGTGACGCTGCGTAACCGTTTCAGGTCGATCCGGCCCTGCACCTGCGCCAGCCGGTCCTCGATCCGGCCGAAATCCACCAGCCCGCGCATCGCCTCTTCGCGGGTGATCTGCAGCAGCAGATGGTCAGGGTCGTATTTGCGCAGGGTGTCATACAGGATATCGGATGAAAACGTTGCCTGCCGCCCGCTTTTCCGCCGCCCCTGATGCTGGCGCTCGATCAGCCCGGCGATGATCGCCGTCGCGCGGAAGGTGCGCTTCATCACCGCATTGCCGCCCAGCCAGCCCTCCAGCCCGTCGCGCAAAGCATCCAGATCGAACAGCGGCGCCACCTCCAGCACCGGCTCCATCCCCCAGATCAGCGTCGCATAATCGGTGCAGACAAAGCCCAGCGGTCCCAGCCCGGTTTCCTCCATCCGCTTGGTCAGCAAAAGGCCCAGCGTCGCCTGCGCATTGCGCCCGGCAAACCCATAGACGCACAGATGCTCGCGCCCCTCATGCGGGAAACTTTCGCACAGCAGCCGGCCCGGCTGCGGCATGGCCGAAACCCTGCGCTGCAGCGCCAGCCAGTGCGCGGTGTGATCGGGCAGATCCGGCCAGTCTGCTGCCTGCAGCTTTGCCAGAATCCGGTCGGCCAGCTGGGTGGATGTGGCAAATTTCGTGCCGTTGAACACCGCCACCTTGGGGTCACGCCCCGGGCTGCGGCTCACCTCCACCGTCAGCTCGTTCAGGCCTTCATAGCGCACCACCTGCCCACCGATCAGGAACGTGTCGCCCGGCGTCAGGCTGGCGGCAAACCCCTCCTCCACCTCGCCCAGCGGCGTGCCCCCCATGCGCCCGCGCAGCCGCACCTTCAGCGTTTCGATGTCGATGATGGTGCCCAGATTCTGCCGGATCACCGCCGCGAGGNNTCATAGGCGCGCAGGGCATAGCCGCCCGTCGCGCAGAAATCGACACAGGCCTCGAATTCCGCCCGTGTCAGATCGCGGTAAGGCCCTGCCGTGATGACCTCGGCATAAAGCGCATCGGCGTCAAACGGCGCGGCGCAGGCACAGGCCAGAATATGCTGGCACAACACATCGCGCGGCCCCGGCCCGCGTGGCGCGCCATCCAGATCATGGGCGCGCACCGCCTCCAGCGCGGCCTGACATTCCACCACCTCCCAGCGGTTGGCAGGCACCAGCAGCGCCTTTGATGGCGCATTGTAGCGGTGGTTCGCCCGCCCGATGCGCTGCACCAGCCGCTTGACGTTCTTCGGCGCGCCGACCTGAATCACCAGATCGACATCGCCCCAGTCGATGCCCAGATCCAGCGTGCCGGTGCAGACCACGGCGCGCAGGGCGCCTGCCACCATCGCCGCCTCCACCTTCTCGCGCTGTTCGCGCGCCAGACTGCCGTGATGAATGGCAACCGGCAGGCTGTCCTCATTGGCCAGCCACAGATGGTGAAAGAAGATCTCGGCCTGCGCGCGGGTGTTGTGAAAGATCAGCGTGGTGCGATGTCGCTTCACCTCTTCCAGAATGGCAGGGATGGCATGGCGCCCGCCGCCCCCGGCCCAGGGCGGCGGTGCCCCGGTGTCCAGCATGGCAATATCCGGCGCAGGCCCCGGATCGGCCTCCAGCACTGCGGTGTCCGGCCCCAGAAACCGCGCCAGCGCCGCCGGGTCCTCCACCGTGGCCGACAGCCCCACACGCCGCAGCCCAGGTGCCAGGCTGGCCAGCCGCGCCAGCCCCAGCATCAGCTGATCGCCCCGCCTGCTTTCTGCCAGCGCATGGATTTCATCCACCACCACCCGGCGCAGCCCGGCAAAGACGCGCGGCGCATCCTCATAGCTCAGCAGCAACGCCAGACTCTCCGGCGTGGTCAGCAGGATATGCGGCGGATCGGCACGCTGGCGGCGGCGCTGGGTATAGGTGGTGTCGCCCGTGCGATCCTCGATGCGGATCGGCAGTCCCGCGCCCTCCACCGGGCGGCGCAGGTTGCGTCGGATATCCGCCGCCAGCGCCTTCAGCGGCGAGATATAAAGGGTGTGCAACCCCGGCGCCGGATCGGCGGCAATCTCGCCCAACGAAGGCAGAAACCCCGCCAGTGTCTTGCCACCCCCCGTGGGCGCGATCAGCAAGGTCGAAGCCGCCGATGCCCGCTCCAGCATGGCGCATTGATGCGGGTGCAGCTGCCAGCCTTGCGCGGCAAACCAGTGGGAAAGCGGAAGGGGCAGAGTGGTCATGACCTGAAACTTAACGCTTCGTCGGCGACAGACCAGCCCTTTGCCCCTTTATCTTGGCCGAAATATCCNNGGATATTTCGGCCAAGATAAAGGCGGAAGGCTTGCGCGCGCGCGCCGCCGGGCCTAGTGCTGGGGACATGAAAATACTCTTTCTTGGCGATGTGATGGGGCGCGCGGGGCGGGCTGCGGTGGCGGAACGGCTGCCGGGTCTGCGCGCGGAATGGGGGCTCGATTTCG
>DOMY01000132.1:21086-31738 GCA_003509785.1 Gemmobacter sp. | reverse complement strand
CCAGCTTGTTGTCGGTGCGGATCGCGCGGCTGTCGTTGTACTCGGTCAGATAGCTGACGCGGGTTGCGAAGGTATCGGTCATCTTGAAGTTCACGCCGAGATCGTTGTTCACGCGCAGCGCCGAATCCGACTTCAGGATATCGGTGTCGTTCGTGGCAAAGATGTTCTCGTTGAACTTGTAGAAGAAGCGCGACGAGGCGATGTAGCCGGTTTCGGTTTCGCTGTTGCCGACGCCGTCCTTCAGATAGCTGACGCCCACACCGGCCTGGACGCGCCAGGTCATGTCCGGGGTGTTGATCACGCGGTAGCCCGGGCCGATACCCACGAAGGCATCGGTGTCAACGTCGCCCGCGGTCGAGGCCAGACCGTCAAATTCCACACGGCCCAGAAGGAAGCCATAGAATTTGTCATCGAAGTAGTAGTTCGCATCATAGACCGCGAACACGTCTTCCTTGGTCTTCGCATTGTCATCTTCTGCAAAATCCAGCGCGACGCCGATATTCTGCACCAGATTGCCCTGTGCATGGCGCATACGGGCACCCACGCTCAGCTCTTGCGATTCATTGTTGCCGGTCTTGCCCGAATAGCCGAGCGAGGCCGAGCCCGACAGACCCTGACGGAATTCCGGGTTGCCAAACCGCGCCGCATCTTCTGCTTCGGCCAGATCCTCTTCGACGACTTCATTGATATCGTCCAGACGCTCGTTCAGCTCTTCGGTCCCGGTCAGGTCCTGCGCGGCGGCAGGCAGAACGGCGAACAGCAACGCGAGGGTCGAGGCACCAGCGAGGAGTGTCTTCTTGGTCATGGCATATCCTTTCACTTGCAAAGGCCGCAGCCTGTTGCCGCGGTGTGCAAGGACAACTGGCTACCCCCGGAAAAGGTTCAAGTCAGGGACATGACACACCCCCAAAAGCGGCGCAGCTCCGCCGTTTTGGCCCTGCAACATAGGCGGAAAGGGGCCGGAAAGGGGCCGGTTCCCATGGCTGCCGTGGGGGCAAGCAACATGCGTGGGATTCATGCAACAAGTTGAAACCAAAAGAAAAAGCCCGGGTCAACCCGGGCTTTTCCTTTTTTGGGGCCATCAGAGACTCAGCGCCGCCGCATCTGGATCTGNNCCCTTCGGCCCGTCATCCGGGTCGGCCATCCGCATCACCGCGATGGCGAATTGCGCCCCGCCAAACAGCACGCCATGGAACATCACCATCATCAGCGCCGCCAGCCAGCCCATCTCTGTCTCCAGGATCAGGTGCCGCAGCCCGGCGATATCGGCCCAGACCAGCATCGCCACAAAGGCTATGGCCAGCGCAAAGCCGATTGCGACATTGACGATATAAAGCCGGATGAGTTTGGGCATGTCTTTTCCCCCTGTGTATCGGCCTGATGCTAACACCTTTGCGACAACCTGCCAGCGCCAAAGGGTCGCAGGCGGATCAAATCTGCAGATCAGGGCAGCAGGGGCTGAAATTCCAGCCGCATACCATCGGCCCCGGTCAGGATCAGCGCGCCCGCATCCAGCTGGGCGGCGCTGACGGCGGCCAGGGCCTGCAGATAGGCCTGCTCTGCGGCCAGATCGGCACAGGCCATGCGGGTGGCGCCAATAGGGCCAAACTGCAAAGCCGCAGGGGCGCCCTGCCCTGTGCCAGACAGGGTCACAGTCGCAAACCAGCGGTTGCAGGGGGCCTGACCCGCCACCTGCGGCATGTCGCGCAGATCCAGCGTTGCAGGGAAAGGGGCGGCAGCATCGCCGATACGCGAAAGCTGCCAATGCTGCATCAGCCCGGCGGGCGGTTCAGCGGCTGCCGGGCTGGCAAGCCCGGCGGCAAGGATCAGAGCGGCAAGGGCGGTGCGGGGCGACATCAGGGCTCCTTTCAGGATCGGATACCCTTGTGACGCGCCCCACCCCGCAATCCTTGGGATCAGGCGGAAAATGCCGCCGGTTTTTCTTCGCGCGCCATATGGTCCAGCACGGCATTCACGAATTTCGGCTCTTTCCCATCCGGGAAGAAGGCCTTGGCCACATCGACGAATTCGGTAATCACCACCTTGGGCGGCGTATCCATCGACACGATTTCCGCCCCCGCCGCCCGGAACAGCGCCCGCAACACCGGGTCGATGCGGTCGATCGGCCATTTGGCGACCAGCGCGCGGTCGGTCATCTGGTCGATCCGGGCCTGAAAGTTCACCGCTTCGGATACCAGATTGCGGAAATGCTTCTGGTCGGCCTCGGCCATTTCATATTCGCCTTCGAACACCTCGCCAAAACGGTGGGATTCGAATTCGCGCACCACACGCTCTACCGTCTGGTCAGAGCTTTCCATCTGGAACAGCGCCTGAACGGCAAAGAACCGCGCGGCGGATCGCATCTGTTTCTTGTCGGGCTTCGTCGTCATGCTTTCGGTCCTGTCTCGCTGCGAAAGCCGATGCCCTTGCGCGTGCCGGTCCAGCTGCGCGCCAATGCAATCAGATGCAGCGCGGCAGCGGCAGCGCCGCCCCCCTTGTCCTGCCCGGCAGGATCGGCGCGCACATCGGCCTGTGTCTTGTTTTCCACCGTCAGGATGCCATTGCCGATGCAGGCCCCCTGCAGCCCCAGCAGCGTGATCGCGCGCGAGCTGTCGTTACACACGGTGTCGTAATGGGTCGTCTCGCCCCGGATCACGCAGCCCAGCGCGACATAGCCGTCATAATCGGCCAGCCGTTCCGCAAGGCCGATGGCGGTGGGGATTTCCAGCGCGCCCGGCACCTCGATCAGATCGACCTCGGCACCACAGGCGGCGGCGGTCTTGCGGGCACCGGCCACCATATTGTCAGTCACATCCTTGTAATAGGGCGCGACGACGATCAGCAGCTTCACCGGGCGGTCGAACTGCGGCAGGGCCAGGGTGTGGTGTTGTTCAGAAGCAGCCATGGTTCACTCCGCAATCGGGCGGGTGCCCGTGATCGACAGGCCATAGGCATCCAGCCCCACGACCTTGGGCGCCTTGTGGTTGGTGACCAGCGTGATGTCCTGCAGGCCCAGCGCGGCCAGGATCTGCGCGCCAAGCCCATACTGGCGCAGCGTCTGCGGCGAGGCTTCGCCCCCTTCCACCAGCTTCATCTGCGTGTCGCGCAGCAGAACCACGACGCCACGCCCCTCGGCCGCGATGGTCCGCATCGCCCCAGAAAGCTCGCCCGTGGTTTCGGCCCCGCCGATCCCCAGCACATCGGCCAGCGGGTCCAGCGCATGCATCCGCACCAGAACCGGCTCGGGCGAGGAAATATCGCCCTTGGTCAGCACCACATGTTCCGAACCCTGCGCCACATCCGAAAAGATGCGCATCAGCCATTCGCCACCATGCACCGAAGACACGCGCTTGACGCTGCGCTCTTTCACCAGATTGTCGTGGCGGCGGCGATAGGCGATCAGATCGGAAATCGTGCCGATCTTCAGCCCGTGCTTCTGGGCAAAGGTCACCAGATCGGGCAGACGCGCCATGCTGCCGTCATCATTCATGATCTCGCAGATCACGCCTGCGGGCTTCAGCCCCGCCAGCCGCGCCACATCGGTCGCCGCCTCGGTATGGCCTGCCCGCACCAGCACGCCACCATCGCGGGCGCGCAGCGGGAAGATATGGCCGGGCGTCGCAATATCCTGCGGGCCCTTGCTGTCGTCGATGGCCACCGCAATGGTCAGCGCACGATCCTTGGCGGAAATGCCGGTTTCCACCCCTTCGCGCGCCTCGATCGACACGGTAAAGGCGGTTTCGTGGCGGGAAGAGTTCTGCTGCGCCATCAGCGGCAGGCCAAGCTGGTCGATCCGGTCGCTGGCCAGCGTGAGACAGATCAGGCCGCGCCCGTGGGTCGCCATGAAATTCACCGCTGCCGCGTCGCATTTCTCGGCCGGGATCACCAGATCGCCTTCATTCTCGCGGTCCTCGTGATCGACCAGAATGAACATGCGCCCGTTGCGGGCATCCTCGATGATCTCTTCGACCGAAGAGATCGCATTCCGGTAATTGTCTTCGCTCATCTCAGCCGCCTTTCGTTGCGCGAGCCTTAGCCGAAGCCGCCCGCAATTGCCAGAGAGCCCGGCGCACCCGCGCGGGCGTCCGGTTTCCGCCACAGACCTGCCTTGGCCGCGGCGATCCTCCCCGTTAACTTTTGCGCGAATCGGTTTTCGCGTCAGGTCTGATTTACACAAATGATGCG
Source organism: Gemmobacter sp. (assembly GCA_003509785.1). GTDB lineage: Bacteria > Pseudomonadota > Alphaproteobacteria > Rhodobacterales > Rhodobacteraceae > Gemmobacter. The sequence goes on along the minus strand of DOMY01000132.1, from coordinate 27,553 downwards.
GCAGGGCCGAAAGGCATAATAACAGCCTCCGGGCAAAGGGCAGACATGGCGCGCATCGAGCTGACGCAACTTTATGGCGGGATCTACGGCTGGCCCGGCAACCTGTTCAACAGCGTTTCGGATTCAAAGGTTCTGGAACGCAACGCCACGACCTTCACCTACAGACTGGGCGAAAGCAGCGGGTTCGAGGATTTCCAGCTGCGCGTGACCGGCAGCCGCTTCCGCTATGACGCGGACGAGGCCGTGAGCGGCCGCATCGGCCGCATCGTCATCACCAATGACAAGGGGCAGGATGTGCTGACCCTGTCCGAATTCGGCAAGAAGGGTGCGACAGGCAGCTTTTCGGAATTCTGGGTAAACCTTTTCGGTGCGCCGTCGGATGATGCCGGGCCGGGGCCGAATGCGAAAACCGTCTGGTCCATGCTGATGTCGGGCAATGACACGATCATCGGCAGCGCAGGCAACGACTTCCGCGCCTTGGTGGGGGTGGATGCGGGCCGCGATACCTACCGCATGGGCGCAGGCGATGACGAGGTGGCCGGCGGCATCGGCAATGACACCTATGATGGCGGCGAGGGCCGCGATCTGATCGGCTTCCTNNGCGACGGCATGTTCCGGGGCATCCGCGCCAATATCGAACTGGGGGTGATCCACGATCCCTGGGGCGGCCGCGACAAGATCACCGGGTTCGAGGATCTGGGCGGGTCGCGTCTGTCAGACCGGCTGGTGGGCGATGATGCCACGGCGGGCAATGCCTTTTCCGGCTATCGCGGCCACGATATCATCGACGGCGGCGCCGACAGCTATGATGCGGCGGGCAAACGTCTGGACGATGTGCAGGACTGGCTGCGCTATCATGATGATTACTGGCTGGGCGGCACCCGCGGCATCGTGGCCGATCTGGAGGTGACGGTCGAAAACGGCTCCATCCGGGGGCAGGTGCGGGATCCTTACGGCCATATCGACCGGGTGATCGACATCGAACACATCTCCGGCACCCGGTTCAACGACCGGTTCAGCGGTTCCGGCGCCGATAATCGCTTTATCGGTGGCGAGGGCAAAGACTGGTTCGATGGCGGCACCGGGCTGGATATCATAGATTTCAGCCGCCAGTTCACCGGCGCAAAGCTGGGCGGCATCCGCGTCGATCTGGGCCGCGATGGCGGCCAGATCAAGAATGACGGCTTCGGCAATGTCGAAGACGCCTGGGGGATCGACGGCATCATCGGCACCTACCTGGGTGACGAGATCGCGGGCGGCCAGTATGGCGAAAGGTTCGTGGGCGGCAATGGCAATGACACCCTGACCGGCGGCGGTGGCGCCGATGTCTTTCTGTGGAACAGCGATGCCGAAGTCGGCGAATCCGATCTGATCCGCGATTTCAAAAGCGGCGAGGATTTTCTGGCCTTCGAGGTCAGCCGCTTTGGCGGCATGACCAAATCGCTGCACCTTGCCAATGACTGGGCGCTCAGCAGCGGCGAGGGCACGTTCATCTTCGATCGCAGCGCCAGCACGCTTTATTGGGATGCTGATGGCAATGGCGGGGGCGATCCGCGCATCGTGGCCGTCCTGCAGGGGGTCACCAGCCTGAATGCCGGGGATTTTCAGCTGCTGTAACCCCGGTCCCAAAGAAAGCGGCGGCCGGCAGACAGGCGGCCAGCCGGCCCGACGCACACCATTCGCGCTCCAGCGCGGTCTCTGCGATCAGGATCACCCGATCCCCCGGCAGCGTGCCAAGCGCCGCCCGCAGGCAGGCGGCCTGATCGCGAAAGCTGGCAAAGGCGGCGGGCGCCGGATGGGCCGCGTCCAGTTCGGGGTTGCGCGCCAGATCGCGGGCCGTCAGCGGCCGCTGCGCAAGCCCGATCCGCCCCACGGCCTGCAGGGCCGCCAGCCGCGCCGCATGATCGGGCGGGATCTGCGGCTGCTGCGGCATCGCCCGCAACGCATTGGACGAAAACAGAAAGGCCACCACATCATGCCCGGTCTGCGCCCGCACCCCGGCATAGGTCTTGTAATCCAGCCCCAGTTCGCGGGCACGGGCAACCCGCATCCGCACCACCTCGACCGGCAGGGTGGGCAGCAGTGCCGCGCGGGCCTGCCGCCAGCAATGCCGTTTCCAGCCCGAGGCCGGTTGCAGCACCGGCCCGCCATTATGCCCGATCACGCCCATTCGGCCAGCCTTGCGACATAGCGCGCCATCGTATCCACCTCGACATTCAGCCGCCCGCCCGCCGCGGCATGGCCCAGATTGGTCACGGCACGGGTATGCGGGATCAGGTTCACGCCAAAGTCGCAGCCCGCAACCTCGTTCACCGTCAGCGACACACCGTTCAGCGCGATGGCCCCCTTGGGTGCGATGAACCGGGCCAGCGCCGCATCCACCCGCAGCCGCAGGCGCAGGCAGCCCGCCTCCGGCACCGCCTCCAGGATCGCGGCCACCCCATCCACATGCCCGGAAACGATATGCCCGCCCAGCTCGTCCCCCACCCGCAGCGGGCGTTCCAGGTTGACCGCATCACCTTCGACCCAGGCGCCCAGCGCGGTGCAGGCCTGCGTCTCGGCGCTGATCTGCACCTCGAACCAGGGCGCAGGCGCCTGCCCCACCGCCACCACGGTCAGCCGCACGCCATCGCAGGCCACGGCGCCGCCGATGGCCAGCCCGGCCGTCGCCCGATCCGCCGTGATCCGGGCCCGCAGATCGCCCTGCCCCGCAACCGACATCACGCGCCCCACATCACCGATGATCCCCGTGAACATGCAGCCCTCCTGATCTCAGCCGATCATGGCCGCGCCTTCTGCAGGGCGCAAGACCCGAAGCCTGCCGCGCCACTGCCACAAACCCGCCCGGCTTGGCCGCTAATCTGTGCCATGGGCGAGTTTTTTCTGCGGGGCCGCCAGGGGCCATGGTAGAAACAGGGGATGTGGATGCAGCGCAATGACATCGGTGTGACAGGTGAGGGCAGACGCTTCCTGTTCCTGCAGGGTCCGCATGGCCCCTGGTTCAACAGGCTTGGCCGGATGCTGGGCGAAACCGGCGCGCAGGTCTGGCGCGTCGGCTTCAATGCCGGGGATCGTTTTTTCTGGCGCGACCGCAGCACCTATATCCCCTACCGCGACAGCCCCGACAGCTGGCCCGAAACACTGGCCGGCCTGATCCTGGCGCGGCAGATCACCGATATCGTGCTTTATGGCGATACCCGCCCGATACATGCGCAGGCGATCCGCATCGCCCGCACTGCGGGCCTGACGGTGCATGTCTTTGAAGAGGGCTATCTGCGCCCCCATTGGGTCACCTATGAACGCGGCGGGTCGAACGGACATTCGCGCCTCATGCAGCTGTCGCTGGCCGAAATGCAGCATGCGCTGGAACAATCCGACATGGATCTGCCGGATGCCCCCGCCCGCTGGGGCGACATGCGGCAGCACATCTTCTATGGCGCGCTGTATCATGGCTTTGTCATGCTGGGGCGCCGGCGTTACCGCAATTTCCGCCCGCACCGCGCGCTGACCGCAGTGCAGGAATTCCGCCTGTATCTGCGCCGCCTTGCCCTGCTGCCCTTCCATGCGCTGGAACGCAGGCTGGCCACCTGGCGCATCCGCAACGGCGGCTTTCCCTATCACCTTGTGCTGTTGCAGCTGGAACATGATTCCAGCTTCCGCATGCACTCTCCCTTCGCCACAATGACGGAATTCCTGGCCCTGGTGATGGAAGGCTTTGCCCGTGGCGCGCCGACCCATCACCATCTGGTCTTCAAAGCCCACCCGCTGGAGGATGGCCGCATCCCCGTTGCGCATGAAATCACCCGCCTTGCCGCACAGCATGGCGTCGCGGACCGGGTGCATTTCGTGCGCGGCGGCAAACTGGCGCCGCTGTTGAACGATGCGCGCAGCGCCGTCACCGTCAATTCCACCGCAGGCCAGCAGGTGCTGTGGCGCGGGCTGCCGCTGAAAACCTTTGGCGCGGCGGTCTATTCGAAACCCGAATTCGTCTCGTCGCAAAGCCTGCCGGATTTCTTCCGCCAGCCGCGCCGCCCCGACAGCCGCGCCTACCGCGACTATCGCCACTACCTGCTGGAAACCAGCCAGGTGCCGGGCGGCTTCTATTCCACCCGGGGCCGCCGCGCCCTGCTGCGTCAGGTGGTGGATATGATGCTGGCCCCCGAAGACCCCTATGATGCCCTGGTTTCAGGCAACGCGGCACCTCGGCAACAGTTGCGGCTGGTCAACTGAACCCGCAATCACAGACTGGCATTTTTTCCAGTCTTTATGTAGGGTTTCAAAAAAACTTGAGGCAAAACCAAAACAGGAGCCCGAGCAGTGAGAATGACGACGTCAAACGGGGCCAGAATNNTCCGGCCAGAATTCTGGCCCTTGTCGCGCTTGCCGCGACGGTTGCCGCCTGCGGCCTGCCCCGGTCCGGCCCCACCAAGCGTGAAATCTTTGCCGGTTCGGTGCTGCGCGAAGGCGATGCCTTCATCGTCACCGTCAACCCGCGTGTGACCCGTGCCAGCTCTGTCCTGCCGGCCTATGGCTTCAGCGGCAGCTTCCTGAAGGCGGGTGTCGTGGGGTCCGATACCATCCAGCCCGGCGATGTGCTGTCGATGACCATCTTCGAAAACGTCAAAGACGATCCGCTGCTGGGCAATACCGGGCAGCGCGTCTCTGTGCTGGAAGAGGTTCAGGTCGACGGACAGGGCAATATCTTCATTCCCTATGCGGGCAAGATCAAGGCCTCGGGCCAGACCCCCGAAAGCCTGCGCGAGATCGTCACCAAAAAGCTCGACACGCAAACCCCCGATCCGCAGATCACCGTGCAGCGGTTGGCCGGCAATGGCCAGACCGTCACCGTTTCGGGCGCGGTTTCGGCGCAGGGCGTCTATCCCATCGAACGGCCGACCCGCACGCTCAGCGCCATGGTGGCCCAGGCGGGCGGCGTGGCGATTGATCCGGCCAGCGCCCTGGTCCGCGTGACGCGCGGCCGCGAAACCGGCAAGGTCTGGCTGCAAGATCTGTACGAAAACCCCGCACTCGACATCGCGCTGCGCGGCGGCGACGAGGTGGTGGTCGAACGCGATCAGCGCGCCTTCACCGCCCTTGGCGCCACCGGCACGCAAAGCCTTGTGCCCTTCGAAAGCCAGACGCTCAGCGCGATCGAGGCGATTGCCCAGGTCGGCGGCCTTTCTTCCACCCTCGCCGATCCCACCGGCGTCTTTGTCTTCCGCAACGAACCGGCGCCCATCGCCAATGCCGTTCTGGGCCGCAGCGACCTGCGCGGCGATCAGCGCATGGTCTATGTGCTGGATCTGACGCAGCCCACCGGCATGTTCGAGGCCCGCGATTTCCTCGTGCGGGATGGCGACACCGTCTATGTGACCGAAGCGCCCTTCTCGCAATGGACGAAGACCATCGGCGCCATCACCGGCACGACGGATGCCGCCACTTCGCTGTCCAGCGCGGCCAGCACCGGCGGCTGAGGCACGGTGGATCGCAGTCCTTCAGACCATCACGCCGCCGGGAATGCTCCCCGGCGGCTTTTCTTTTACAACGCGGGGTTCCTGCGCCAGCCCCGGCTGCGCCGCATCCTGCAACTGGCCGGGCATGACCTGCGCTTGGGTCGGCCCGGGCCTGCGGATGGCGTGGTGGTCTGGGGCCGCTCGCCCTATGCCGCGCGGGGCGAGGCTGTGGCGGCCCGGCGTGGCGTGCCGCTGCTGCGGCTGGNNATCCACCGCTGGGCCTGATGATCGACGGGCTGGGGGTACATTTCGATGCCGCCTCCCCCTCGCGCCTCGAAACGCTGCTGGCCCGCGATCCGCTGGACGATTCGAACATTCTGCAGCGCGCGCGGGATGGAATGTCGCGGATGCGCGCACTCGACCTTTCAAAATACAACATTCATGATCCAAACGCACCTTTGCCCGCCCCCGGCTATGTTCTGGTGGTGGATCAGACGCGCGGCGATGCGTCGATTCGCCATTCCGGTGCCACGGCCTCCAGCTTTGCCGAAATGCTGGCCACCGCCCGCGCCGATCATCCGCGGGCACGGATCGTCATCAAGACCCATCCCGAAACCAGCGGCGGCTGGCGCCCCGGCCATTTCGGCCCCGCCGATNNCCCGTCTCGCCGCTGCAGCTGCTGGAGGGCGCGGTCGCCGTCTATACCGTGTCGTCGCAGCTGGGGTTCGAGGCGATCTGCGCGGGCCACCGGCCCCATGTGTTCGGCCAGCCCTTCTATGCGGGCTGGGGGCTGACGGCGGATCAGCTGCCCCATCCGCGCCGCCATCGCAGGCTCACCCGCACGCAGCTCTTTGCCGCCGCCATGATCCTGGCCCCGGTCTGGTATGATCCCTGCCGCGACCGGCTGTGCCCCTTCGAACAGGCGCTCGACCAGATGGAGGCCGAGGTCCGCGCCTTCCGTCAGGATCGCGCAGGCCATGTGGCGGCCGGGATGCGGCTGTGGAAGCGCGGGCC
>DOMY01000132.1:10792-21033 GCA_003509785.1 Gemmobacter sp. | reverse complement strand
AATTCGCGACCCCGCTGCCTGCCGGGGGCGCGCGGCGCGCCGAACGGCTGGTGGCGCAGCTGCTGGCGCAAGGCGTTTCGAAATACAATCTGGGCGGCACCCTGCACGATCTGCCTGCAGGCTATCGCATCCTCGTTCCCGGCCAGGTCGAGGATGACGCCTCGATCCGTCTGGGCGCGGGCACGATCCGCACCAACCACGCGCTGTTGCAGGCCGTGCGGGCGGCCCATCCCGAAGCGGTGGTGGTGTTCAAGCCCCACCCCGATGTCGAGGCCGGCCTGCGCCCCGGCGCCCTGCCCGCAGATCAGCTGCAGGCCGAAGGGCTGGCCGATGTGGTGGCGCAGAAGGCCGATCCGCTGGCCTTGATCGCCGCCTGCGATGCGGTCTGGACGATGACCTCGCTTCTGGGGTTCGAGGCGCTTCTGCGTGGCAAGCCGGTCACCTGCCTGGGCGCGCCCTTCTATGCCGGCTGGGGCCTGACCCGCGATCTGGGGCCGGTGCCCGAGCGCCGCCTGCGCGCCGCCGATGGCCATCCGTTGCCACGCCCTGATCTGCTGCAGCTGGCCCATGCCGCGCTGATCGCCTATCCCCGCTACTTCGATCCGCTCACCCGCCGCCCCTGCCCGCCCGAAGTGGCGGCAGACCGGCTGGCTGCGGGCCAGATCCCGCATCCGGGGCTGGCCAATCGCCTGCTGGCCAAGGCGCAGGGCCTTCTGGCCAGCCGCGCCCATCTGTGGCGGCGCTGATCAATAGATATAGCGGATCTGTTCCGTCCAGTAGCGTTCCATCCGCTTCAGCGTCTGGTTCACATCCTCCATCCCCTGGGGGGTGACGATGGCGCGCCGCTCCAGCGCTTCGGCATGGCGGGTGAACAGCTCCTGCAGCAGGCTGCGCACCGCCCGGCCCTTTTCCGTCAGCCGCACCCGCACCGACCGGCGGTCGATTTCCGACCGCTGGTGGTGCATATAGCCCAGCTCGACCAGCTTTTTCAGGTTATAGCTGACATTGCTGCCCTGATAATAGCCGCGCGATTTCAGCTCGCCCGCAGTCACCTCGTTTTCCCCGATGTTGAACAGCAGCAGGGCCTGCACCGGATTGATCTCCAGCACACCCACACGTTCGAATTCGTCCTTCACCACATCCAGCAGCAGACGGTGCAGCCGCTCGATCAGTGCAAGATTTTCAAGATAGCCCAGCATGAATGCCCTGTGCGAGCCGTCCAGCACCTTCTGATGAACCGTCATCCCCGTCTCCGCCTCTCGATCATGGGCCGAGATTCAAGACAAAAGGAAAACATCGGGTAAAAATTCCCGCGAAACCGCGAAAATCTTACGCAATCAGCTCAGCTTTTCGGCTGCAGCCGGGCGCGGGCGAAGGTGCCGATTTCGGTCAGAAGCGCGGCAAAGCGCTCCGGTGGTGCGGTCTGGCCCAGCACCCAGGGCAACAGATCCTGATCATTCTCTTCCAGCAGCGCATCATACAGATCCAGCTGCGCGGGTGTCATCGCCGCCAGCTGCGCATCGGCCCAGGGGCCCAGCACCAGATCCATTTCCTTGGTGCCGCGCCGCCAGCTGCGCATCGCCATCCGCTTCAGCCGTGCATCCGGTGTTTCGGTCATTCCACGCCCTCTTTCAGCAGGGTCCGCACCCTGCGCTCCATCTGGCCTACCGCCTGCGCCAAGGCAAGGGCCTGTGCGCGGATGCGCGACAGCTCGGCCATCACCTGCCGGGCCTCGGCACTGGCCGGGCGATCCGGCGGCGGGCCGTCGGGGCCATCACCCTCGCCCGTCAGCAGCCAGACGATCGACACATTCAGCATCCCCGCCAGCATCTGCAACTTGTTGGCGCGCGGTTCCAGCGCGTCATTTTCCCAGCCCTGTACGGTTTTCAGCTTGACCCCAAGCCTGCGGGCCAGCTGGTCCTGGGTCATGCCCGCCTGTTCGCGGGCGCCTGCAACGCGGTCTCCGAAGGTTGCCGTGCCTTCGCTGAACCATCCCTCCAAGGTGTCATCCGTCATCTTGCCTCTCCTTTACTGATAGCGCTTGATCGACCGGAAGGGGCACCCTAAGAAACCGGGGCTGGATTTCCAACCCCGAAAGGCGCCCGAAATGGCCTTCCTCTCCGATACGCTTGCCCGTGTGAAACCCTCGCCCACCATCGCCGTCACCACCAAGGCGGCCGAGCTGAAGGCAGCGGGCAAGGATGTGATCGGCCTTGGCGCAGGGGAGCCCGATTTCGACACGCCGCAGAACATCAAGGATGCCGCCAAGCGCGCCATCGATCAGGGCAAGACGAAATACACCGCCGTCGATGGCATCCCGGAGCTGAAAAAGGCGATCTGCGCCAAGTTTCTGGCCGAAAATGGCCTGACCTATGCGCCCAACCAGATCACCGTGGGCACCGGCGGCAAGCAGATCCTCTACAATGCGCTGGTCGCCACCTGCAATCCGGGCGACGAGGTCATCATCCCGGCGCCCTACTGGGTCAGCTATCCCGATATGGTGCTGCTGGCCGGGGGCACCCCGGTGCCGGTGGTGGCAACGCTGGAAAACAATTTCAAGATAACCCCCGCCCAGCTTGAGGCGGCGATCACGCCGAAAACCAAGTGGTTCATCTTCAACAGCCCCTCCAATCCCACCGGCGCGGGCTATACCTGGGACGAGCTGAAGGCGCTGACCGACGTTCTGCTGCGCCATCCGCAGGTCTGGATCCTGTCGGATGACATGTATGAACATCTGGTCTTCGACAATTTCAAATTCTGCACCCCCGCCGAGGTGGAGCCGCAGCTTTACGACCGCACGCTGACCACCAATGGCGTCAGCAAATCCTATGCCATGACCGGCTGGCGCATCGGCTATGCCGGGGGGCCGGTGCATCTGATCAAGGCGATGGGCACGGTTCAAAGCCAGTCGACCTCCAACCCCTGTTCCGTCAGCCAGTATGCGGCGCTCGAAGGCCTCACCGGCCCGCAGGAATTTCTGACCACCAACAAGGCGCTGTTCCAGCGCCGCCGCGATCTGGTGGTGTCGATGCTGAACGCCGCGCCGGGCATCACCTGCCCAACGCCCGAAGGCGCCTTCTACGTCTATCCCGACATTTCGGGCTGCATCGGCAAGACCAGCGCCGCAGGCACCCTGATCGCGGATGACGAGGCCTTCGCCAGCGCCCTGCTGGAGGAAACCGGGGTCGCCGTGGTCTTCGGCGCGGCCTTCGGTCTTTCGCCCAACTTCCGCGTCAGCTACGCTACCGCCGACGAGACATTGCGCGAGGCCTGCAGCCGCATCCAGGCCTTCTGCGCCGGGCTGAAATAAGGGGGCAAGGGGTGGCAGACCGGATCACAGCAAACCTGCCCAGCCGCGATTTCGCTGCCACCTCTGCCTTTTACGCAGCCCTCGGTTTCACCGAAACCTTCCGCAATGACGGCTGGATGATCCTGCGCCGTGGCCCGCTGGAGCTGGAGTTCTTTCCCCATCCCGAACTCAGGCCCGGTGACAGCTGGTTTTCCGCCTGTGTCCGGGTGGCGGATGTGGACGGCCTGCATGCCGCTTGGCGCGCAGCCGGTCTGCCGGAAACGGCAGATGCCCTCCCCCGCCTGACCGGCTTCTTCACCCCGCCCGGCGCCCCGCGCATGTTCGCGCTGGTGGATGCCGACGGATCGCTGCTGCGCTGCATGGGAGCCGAATAGATGGCCGAAGACCTGCCGGAATTCTATTTCCGCATCCGCGAAAACGGCGCCATCGTCTTTCGCGTCGATACCGAAAACCGCCAGCGCCGGATCGAGATGATCGAGATTGCCACGGTCAATGTGCGCAATGGCAATATCAAACCCCATGGCGATCATGCACTGACCGAGGCAGAGCTTGCCGCGATCCGCGATTGGGTGGCACAGCGCAACGCCCTTCTCGCCGCCCGCGAGGTGGATGACATCCTGCGCGCCGTCGATCACCTGAACCTGACGACGCAATGGGTGCAGACCCGCGCCAGCGATGCCCAGCTGGATGCCGTCACCGACAGCCTGCTGCTGACCATGCACGATCTGCGCAACGCCCTGGTCCGCCGCAAGGCCGACCGGCTGATGAAGGATCAGGCCGAATAAACCGCCGCAGGCCGCGGCACCCGCAGCCAGAACCGGGCCATCAGCATGGCCGAAGCGAAGGCCAGGCCGATCACCAGCCCGCTCCACAGCCCCACGCTGCCATAGCCCGCCTTGAACGCCAGCAGGTAAGAGGCCGGGATCCCCACACCCCAATAGGAAAACGCGGCCAGCCACATCGGCACCCGCGTATCCTGCACCCCGCGCAACAGGCCCAGCGCCATGACCTGCGCGCCATCCAGCAGCTGAAACGCCGCCGCCAGCGCCAGCAGCGTGGTGCCGATCAGCAGGATCTGCGGCGCCTCGGCGCTGCTGCGGTCGATGAACAGGCTGATAATCGGCTGGGGCAGGCCCAGATACAGCGCCACCTGCGACAGCCCCACCACCACCGACAGCACGATGGCCACCCGGCCGCCGCGCCGCAGGTTGCCCCAGTCGCCCGCCCCGGCCAGCCGCCCGGTGCGCACCGTCGTCGCATTGGCCAGCCCCAGATGCACCATGAAGCCCAGCGACACGATCTGCATCGCAATGCCATGCGCCGCCAGCTCTACCGTGCCGATCCAGCCCATCATGATGGCCGAGGCCTGAAACAGCCCGCTTTCCGCAAGGCTCGTCAGCCCGATCGGCAGGCCAAGCCGGAACACCCCTGCAAATGCGTGCCAGTCAGGCCGCCAGAACCGCTGGAACAGATGAAACCGCCGCAGAGCGGGCAACCAGCCGGCATAGGCCACCAGCGCCACCATGGTGAACAGCTGCACCGTGAAAGAGGCAACGCCCGCCCCGGCCACGCCCAGCTCTGGCATCCCCCAGCGGCCAAACACCAGCGGATAGCACAGCCCCGCGTTGAGGAAGACCGCCGCCACCGTCACCCACAGCACGACCTGCGTGCGCTCCAGCGCCGCCAGATGGCTTTTCAGCGTCATCACCACCAGCGCAGGCAGGATGCCCAGGCCCGCCACCCGCAGGAAATCCTGCGCCAGCTGCGCCACTTCGGGCCGCTGGCCCAAAGCCAGCATGATATCGCCAGACCACCAGAACAGCGGATAGCTGACCACGCCGAACAGCAGCGACAGCCAAAGCCCCATCCGGGTCGCCCGCCGCATGCGGGACTCATCGCCGCGGCCCAGCGCCTGCGCCACCATCGGCATCACCGCCTGCGCAAAGCCCGATCCCAGGATGAACACCACAAAGAACGAGGATGACCCGATCACCACCGCCGCCAGTTCGGTCACGCCATACCAGCCCAGAATGACGGTATCGACGACATGCAGCAGCATCTGCGCCAGATGGCTGCCGACAAGGGGCACCCCAAGCACGAGCAGCGCCCGCGCATGGGCAGAGGGGGAATGGATCTGCGACATGCCTGATCTTTACTGCCCGATCAAACTTGCGGCAAGATGCCGCGTCAAAGGGCAGCCACCATAAGTTGTATGGCTACAATCGCAACGATGGCCCCTACCGCCAGCTCGAACACCGGCAAGGCCCGCGCCAGCTGTCGCCCCGGCAGCGCCGCCAGCGCGCCTTCGCGCAGCGATACGGAAATCGCGGCCACTGCCACCGTGACGAAAGCCGTGCCCAGACCCATGGCATAGGTGCCCGCAATGCCTGCGGCGGCAATGCCCATCTGCCAGCTGACGATCAGCAGGAACAGCGCCCCGGAACAGGGCCGCAGGGCAATGCCCGCCACCAGCACCGCCGCATCGCGCCAGCCCGTCACCTGCGCCGCCTGTTCCGGCGTCGGCCCATGGGCATGGCCACAGCCGCAATCGGCGCCATGGTCGTGATGATGGTCATGGTGGTGCCCGTGGTCATGGTGATGGTCGTGGTCGTGGCCATGATCCTCCGCCCGCCTGCCCCGCCGCAGCCCGCGCCAGCCGCGCAGCACCAGCCACAGGCCCAGCCCCGCGATCATGGCATGGGACAGCGGCGCCAGAAGCTGGTCGTTCAGCCCCTCCACCTGACCGCGCGCCCAGCCGAACCCCAGCAACAAGCCATAGACCAGCGCCACCGCCACGGTGGCCTGCGCCAGACTTGCGGCGAAGGCCAGCCCCACCAGCCGACCCAAAGCCACCCGCCGCGCCATGCCATAGCCGCCGATCAGCATCTTGCCATGTCCCGGCCCGGCGGCGTGACAAAAGCCATACACAAAACAGACGGAAAGCAGACCGAAAACAGCCCCCGGTGCGCCCTGTGCAATGGCCCGCACCGCCCCCGCCATATCGCGCTGCACGGCGCGTGTCGCCTCTTCGGCCCAAAGGCGCAGCGCGGTGAAACCACCGCCCAGCCACAGCGCCGCCAGCAGCAGCGCCACCGCCAGCCCGGCCAGCATCACGCCCCGTCGCATGTGATCCTGACCTCTTCGGAAAAGGCTGCCCCCACCGCCGGAAAATCGGCCTCCACATCCTCGTCGGCGCCATATTCCGCCAGGGCCGCCAGCAGCCGTTCGTCTGCCGCGTCACGGTCGGGTTCGAACACCTGCACCGCGCATCCCTCTGGCAGCGCAGGGGTGAATTTCGGATCATAAGCGATTGTATAGGCAGAATAAAATCCAGGGTCGTAGACCTGCACCTTCAAGGGCCTGTCCATCGCCACCGGCGGGACGATCCGCCGCAGATGGGTCGAGGTCAGCCGCCCGCCCTGATAGGCCGCCGTCCAATCCGCAGGCGGGCCAAGCACCACCGGCGCCTCGCCCGACAAAACATAGCTGTCCCCGGCGAAACCGGCCTGCCAGTTCATGTCAAACCCTTGCAACGCAACGGTTTCTTCGGGCGTGGCATTGCCGTCGTGATCGGCATCCAGGCCGCGTTCCTCGACCAGCAGCAGCGAATAGAAATCGTCATATACCCAGGTCAGCCGCACCGCCTCGGCCCGGCCCTGCGCATTGAAGATCACCTCGACCCCGGCGTCGATCCAGATATGCGGATGCGCCAGCGCCGGTGTCGCCGCCAGCGCCGCAGCCATCATCACGCCAGCCATTGCCCGCCGCATCATCGCCGCCTCCGCCAGTTTCCTCAATGGATTAGGCCGGGCCGCCGCCCCATGCAAGCGCCCCGCTCAGCCCTTGGCGGAAACCGGCTTTCGCGGCGCTGCGGCCTTGCGGAAATCGGGCGGCAGCGCGGTATCCAGAATATGCCCCGCCCCGCCGATCACCTGCCCGGCATGACCCACGATCAGCGGATCAGGCACGCCTACCACCACCGCATCCTTGCCCGGATAGTTCAGCGTTGCCAGAAAATGCCGCATGCAATTGAGCCGCGCGCGTTTCTTGTCATCGGATTTCACCACGATCCACGGCGCATCGGCGGTATCGGAATAGAAGAACATCGCCTCTTTCGCCTCGGTGTATTCATCCCATTTGTCCAGGCTCGCCTTGTCGATGGGCGACAGTTTCCACATCTTCAGCGGATCGGTTTCGCGTTCTACAAAGCGGCGGCGCTGCTCTGCCCGGCTGACGGAAAACCAGTATTTATAAAGCCTTATGCCAGACCGCACCAACATGCGTTCGAGTTCGGGCACCTCGCGCATGAATTCCAGATATTCCGACGGGCTGCAAAACCCCATCACCCGTTCCACGCCCGCACGGTTGTACCAGCTGCGGTCATAAAACACGATTTCCCCGGTGGTCGGCAGATGCTGGATGTAGCGCTGAAAGAACCATTCGCCCTTTTCCTTGTCGCCCGGCTTGGTCAGCGCAACCACCCGGGCATAGCGCGGATTCAGATGTTCCATGAACCGCTTGATGGTGCCGCCCTTGCCCGCCGCATCGCGGCCTTCCATCAGGATCACGAATTTCTGCCCGGTTTCCTGCGCCCAGATCTGCACCTTCAGCAGTTCGGCCTGCAACCGGGCCTTTTCCGCCTCATAGGCCACGCGCCCCATCGGGCGGTGATAGGGATAGATGCCCTGTTCAAAAGCCTCGCGCACGGCATCGGGCGCGGCGCGGGGAAATTCGCGCGGGCCGGGGCGCGCGGGCTTTTCCTCGGCCGGAACCGGCGGTTCCATCACCGGCGGGGCAGCCAGAGCTTCGGCGGCAGGGATCGGGGCGATATCTTCCATGCGGGACTCCCATCAGATCATGATCCTGCAAGGCTTCACGAAACTGTCATGAAGCGCCTTGATCGCTGTCAAATTCTTCTGCGAAAACTCAGATTTTCATTGCCCCGCCCCGCGGCACCGCCTCTACCATCGCGGCAGTGGACAGGAGGACAGGATGATTACCGTTTACGGCTGCTACCGATCGCGCGCGTCGCGCCCTTTGTGGCTTCTGGGGGAAATCGGCATGGATTTTGCGCATGTGCCCGTGGTTCAGGCCTATCGGCTGGCTGATCCGGCGGCGGCAGATGCGCCGGTGAACACGGCCAGCGCCGAATTTCTGGCGGTGAACCCGATGGGCCAGATTCCGGCGATGACGGATGGCGATCTGCTGCTGACCGAAAGCCTGGCCATCTGCCAGCATATCGCACGCAGCCATGGTGGCGCGCTGGCCCCGCAGACGGCGGCGGAACAGGCGCTGTGCGACAACTGGATGCTGTTTGCCGCCACCGCCGTGGAAAGCCCTGCGCTGGCCATCCTGCAGGCCACAGGCCCCGAACAGATCGCCGCGGCCGCCGAAAAGCTGGCCCGGCCCTTTGCCCGGCTGGACAGCTATCTGCAGGGCCGCGACTGGCTGCTGGACCGCTTTACCGTGGCCGATATCATGGTGGCGGAATGTGCCCGCTATGCGCAGGGCCATGCGCCGCTGATGGCGGCCTATCCGGCACTGGCGGGCTGGCTGACGCGCTGTCAGGCGCGCCCGGCGTTTCAGGCGATGTGGGTCGCCCGTCTGGCCGAACCTGCGTAAAGATTGGGGAGGGGCGGCGCCCTTCCCCAATCCCTAGATTCCTCGCACTTGCAGCAAGCGGCGGTGAATGGTCTAATCCGCCGCTCAAGACCCCCCAAGAGGAATCGCGCATCCCATGGCCAGTGACATGTTCGCCGCCCAGAACGACGACTACAACGCCTCGTCCATCGAGGTGCTGGAAGGGCTGGAACCTGTCCGCAAGCGGCCGGGGATGTATATCGGCGGCACGGATGAACGCGCCCTGCATCACCTGGTGGCCGAAGTTCTGGACAATTCGATGGACGAAGCGGTGGCAGGCCATGCCAACCGCATCGAAGTAGAGCTGCACGCCGATTACAGCGTGACGATCCGCGACAATGGCCGGGGCATCCCGGTGGATCCGCATCCGAAGTTTCCCGGCAAATCGGCGCTGGAGGTGATCCTGTGCACCTTGCACGCGGGCGGCAAGTTCAACGGCAAGGCCTATCAGACCTCGGGCGGGTTGCACGGTGTCGGCGCCTCGGTGGTGAATGCGCTGTCCGACAGCATGGTGGTGGAGGTGGCGCGCAACCGCGAGCTGTTCCGCCAGAGCTTTTCGCGCGGTATCCCGCAAGGCCCGGTGCAGAAGATCGGCCCTGCCCCCAACCGGCGCGGCACCACCGTGACCTTCCACCCCGATGCCGAAATCTTTGGCGCGCTGCAGATGAAACCGGCGCGGCTGCTGAAAATGGTACGGTCGAAGGCCTATCTGTTCTCGGGCGTCGAAATCCGCTGGAAAACCGCGATCAATGACGGCGAAACCCCCCTGGAGGCGAATTTTCACTTTCCCGGCGGCCTGGCCGATTATCTGAGCGATACGCTTGAGAAAACAACAACCTATGCGGACCGGCCTTTTGCCGGAAAGGTTAGCTTTACCGAAAAATACGGCGTGCCGGGCAGTGTGGAATGGGCGATCAACTGGACGCCCATGCGCGACGGTTTCCTGCAATCCTATTGCAACACCGTGCCCACCCCCGAAGGTGGCACGCATGAGGCGGGGTTCTGGGCCGCGATCCTGAAGGGCATGCGCGCCTATGGCGATCTGGTGAAGAACCGCAAGGCCGAACAGATCACCCGCGAGGATCTGCTGACAGGCGGCTGCGCGCTGGTGTCGTGCTTTATCCGCGAACCGCAGTTCGTGGGCCAGACCAAGGACCGGCTGTCGACCGAAGAAGCCGCGAAATGGGTGGAAGGCGCTGTGCGCGACCATTTCGACAACTGGCTGGCATCGGATACCAAATCGGCCGGGGCCATCCTTGATTTCCTCGTGCTGCGGTCGGAAGAGCGGCTG
>DOMY01000132.1:0-10672 GCA_003509785.1 Gemmobacter sp. | reverse complement strand
ATCATGACCGATGCCGATGTGGACGGCGCGCATATCGCCAGCCTGCTGATGACTTTCTTCTATACCCAGATGCGGCCGCTGATCGACAAGGGCCATCTGTATCTGGCCTGCCCGCCTTTGTACCGGCTGACGCAGGGCGCCAAGCGGCTGTACGTTGCCAATGATGCCGAGAAAGAGCTGTGGCTGGCCAAGGGCCTGGGCGGCAAGGGCAAGATCGACGTGCAGCGCTTCAAGGGCCTGGGCGAGATGGATGCGAAAGACCTGAAGGACACGACGATGAACCCGGCCAGCCGCACGCTGATCCGCGTCAGCATCGACGAGGACGAGCCGGGCGAAACCAGCGATCTGGTGGAACGGCTGATGGGCAAGAAGCCGGAACTGCGGTTCCAGTACATCCAGGAAAACGCAAGGTTCGTGGAAGAGCTGGATGTGTGACGATCAGTCCGGGGCAAAGACCACAGGCTTACCCGCCGCGATCCATAGCCGCATCTCGTCCAGCCTTTCGGTGGTGGGAAGCTGAAGCGCTTCCTGCACCGCATGTCCTTCGTGCAGCTTCTTTTCCAGCATCCAGCCTTGGAAGGTCTCGTAATCCGATTTGATCCGGGCGGCTCCGACCAGATCGCATCCCGCTTCGACCTTCAGGAAGTTCCGCAGCTTTACGATGACCTTCTCGTAGCTGTCGCCATGGGCCTCGACATCCTGCCCGGCCAGATCGGACAGGGCACGCTTGGTCTCATAGGCATGACGTTCGAAGATCAGGAAACGCTTTTCGCCAGGCAGATCCCCTGCCGCGCGCCGGATGCCCAGATCAAGTCCCAACTCGAAGGGCATGTTCATGCGTGCATATTCGCCGACAACATTTGCCTGACATCGTGACAGATCATGGATCGAATAGCGGGAGCCACGCGCCAGATCATAAATCTTGTCAAGCCGATTCTGTCCGGCTTCAAGCCGCTCGGTGGCCAGTCGCGGGTTTAACCCTGCATAGACAATGCAGAAGAGCATTGCCTGTAGCAGCGGTGCAAATTCATCGTCGAACGGGCAGTTGATGAAAACATCTGTTTCAAAGGCCAAGATACGGTTCAGCCTTTGGAGGGGGAAAGATCTTTGCCATAGCTGCTGCGTTCACGGATCAGCCCATCCCGGCCATGAATGTAAAGCTCACCGCCTTGTGATCTTGCGATCTCACGCGCAGTTTCGATTGCTTCCTTCTGGGTGCCGAACAGCTTGCGCGCCCGTGCCGCACCAGAACTTCGCACAGCCCAGCCATTTCCGCTGGGCACGACATGCTGGCCTTTGGGCGACATCTGCAACTCCTCTGCTACCTTAAATTTAGCCCCTATCCCAACACCGATCAAGAGCGACATCCCCGCCATCAGGGCCACCCCTGCAATATATCCCACAGGAAATAACGCTTGCCTGAGGCTGGGCTGCCGGTGATATGTTTCATCAAACATATCGCAAGAGGAGCCAGCCATGCCCGTTGCCCCCCGCCTTTGTCTGGCCGCCCTGCTGGGCGTGCTGGCGGCCCCTGCCCTGGCGGATGAGGTGGTGGTTTTCGCAGCCGCCTCGATGAAAACCGCGCTGGACGAAGTGGCTGACGCCTTCGAGGCCGCCACCGGCCATCAGGTGACGATCAGCTATGCGGGGTCGAACGCGCTGGCGCAGCAGATCATCGCGGGCGCGCCTGCGGATCTGTTCCTGTCTGCGGCGGTGAACTGGATGGATGCGGTGGAACAGGCCGGGCTGGTGGTGCCGGGCACGCGCGCCGATCTGCTGGGGAATACCTTGGTGCTGATCGCCCACGGCAAGGCGGCGCCGCCGGTGCAGATCGGGCCGGGATTCGATCTGGTGGGGCTGCTGGGGCCGGAAAAGCTCGCCATGGCGCTGGTGGATGCGGTGCCGGCCGGGCAATATGGCAAGGCCGCGCTGCAATCGCTGGGGGTCTGGGATGCGGTGGCGCCTTCGGTGGCGCAGGCCGATAATGTGCGCGCGGCGCTGGCACTGGTGGCCACGGGCGAGGCGCCCTTTGGCATCACCTATGCCACCGATGCGGCGGCGGATGACAATGTGACCATCGTGGGCACCTTCCCGAGCGACAGCCATCCGCCGATCCGTTACCCCGCCGCCCTGCTGACCGGCGCGGAGGATGCCGCCGACCGCGCGTTTTTCGAGGCGCTATCGGGCGATGCCGCCGGGGCGATCTTTGCCGCCGCAGGGTTCAAGGTGCCGGACTGAGCATGGCGCAATAGCAAAGGGGGGCGGTATCGAACCGCCCCCCTTCCTGCTGTATCGCCCGGTTCAGGCTGCGGCTTCCACGCCTTCGGGCACTTTCGCCCCGGTCATGAAGGCCACGGCATCCGACATGGTGTAATCCTGCGGCTTGACCACGCAGAGACGTTTCCCCAGCCGGTGGATGTGAATCCGGTCGGCCACTTCGAACACATGCGGCATGTTGTGGCTGATGAGGATGATCGGGATCCCGCGCGAGCGGACATCGCGGATCAGTTCCAGCACGCGGCGGCTTTCCTTCACCCCCAGCGCGGCGGTGGGTTCATCGAGAATCACCACCTTGGAGCCGAAAGCAGCGGCGCGGGCCACGGCCACCCCCTGACGCTGGCCGCCCGAAAGGGTTTCCACCGCCTGGTTGATGTTCTGGATCGTCATCAGCCCCAGCTCGTTCAGCTTGGCACGGGCGAATTTTTCCATCGCCGGGCGATCCAGCTGGCGGAAGACCGATCCCATGACGCCGGGTTTGCGCAATTCGCGCCCCATGAACATGTTATCGGCGATCGACAGCGCAGGCGACATGGCAAGCGTCTGATAGACACATTCGATGCCATGGGCGCGGGCGTCCAGCGGGGTGGAGAAGCGGACCGTCTTGCCTTCGAGGGTGATTTCACCCTCATCAGGTTGAACCGCGCCGGACAGGGCCTTGATGAGCGAGGATTTGCCGGCGCCATTGTCACCGATCACCGCCAGGATCTCGCCGGGATACAGTTCAAAGTCACAATGATCGAGTGCGGTGACCTTGCCATAGCGTTTGACCAGACCACGGCCTTTCAGGATGGGTTCTTGTGTCATGCTGCTGCCTTTCTGATCCACTGGTCCACGGCCACGGCGAAGATGATGAGCACGCCGATAAGGAAGAAGGTCCATTGCGGGTCGGTGCCGACGAGGCGCAGGCCCATTTCAAAGACACCGACGATCAGCGCGCCAAAGAACATGCCGATGATCGAACCACGGCCCCCGAAGAGCGAGATCCCCCCGATCACCACGGCGGTGATGGACTGGATGTTGCCCANNCCCCCGCCAGTTCGGCGGCATCGGGATCATCGCCCACAGCATAGACATGGCGGCCCCAGGCGGTCTGGCGCAGGACATAGGACATGATGAGCACAAGGATGATCATCAGGAAGACGGCATAAAGCACCTTCACCCCGCCCGGCTGGATCGACTGGCCCCAGAACTGCAAGGCTGAGGCGCTTGCGGCAATATCGGAGGAGCGGATCGTTTCATTGGCCGAGAAGATGAAGTTGGAGGCCAGCAGGATCTGCCAGGTGCCCAGCGTCACGATGAAGGGTGGCAGTTTGACCTTGGCCACAAGCCAGCCATTGGCAAAGCCCATCGCCGTGCCCATGAACAGGCCGATGACGATGGAAAGCTCGGCCGGGAGGCCGAAGCGGAAGGTCATCTGCCCCATCAGGACAGAGGAAAACACGGCAATCGCGCCCACCGAAAGGTCGATCCCGGCGGTCAGCACCACGATGGATTGCGCGCAGCCCAGAATACCGACAATGGCAATCTGCTGCAGGATCGTGGAAAGCGTTGTTGCCTTGAAGAAGTTGGCGGACAGAAAACCGAACAGGATCAGGGCGATCACCAGAACGATCATCGGCACGGCCGAGGGTGTCTGGTGCAGCCAGCTTTGAAGACGCTTCAATGCGCTTTTCGGTTCGTGAAATTCTGCAACCTTTTCCGAGGCGCCCTTGAGGCCTTCCTCGTAGCTGGTTGCGGCCTTTGCATCGGATGCCATGGTCACAATCCCCTTTGCGTCCGCGGGATCGGCTGGCCCATGCCACCTCTCCCCGGCTTGTGACAAGGGCGGCACAAGGGCCGCCCTTAAGTGAGTTCAGGAAGGGGGCCGCGGCTTGCGCCCCCTTATGCCGGGATCAGCCCCAGCAGAGCTCGGTGCCTTTGGTGGTGTCGATCGAGTCGACGCCGGCAGCGGGCTTGTCGGTGATGAGGGCGACGCCGGTATCAAAGAAATCCTTGCCTTCGGTCGGCGCGGGCTTGGTGCCATCGGCCGCGAATTTGGCAATGGCTTCGATCCCCAGCGAGGCCATCAGCAGCGGGTATTGCTGCGAGGTGGCACCGATGACGCCATCCTTGACATTGGCCACACCCGGGCAGCCGCCATCCACCGACACGATCAGCACGTCTTTTTCGCGCCCGATGGCCTTCAGCGCCTCGAAGGCACCGGCGGCAGCGGGTTCGTTGATCGTGTAGACCACGTTGATTTCCGGATCCTTGGCCAGCAGGGCTTCCATGGCTTTCAGGCCGCCCTCTTCGTTGCCCGAGGTGACCTCGTTGCCGATGATGCGCGGATCGGTTTCATCGCCCCATTTGTTCGGGTCTGCCAGATCGACGCCGAAGCCCTGCAGGAAGCCCTGGTCGCGCAGAACGTCAACCGACGGCTGCGAGATGGCCAGATCGAGCATCGCGATCTTGGCATTGGCGGCGGCATCGCCCAGCGTCGCCTTGGCCCATTGGCCGATCAGCAGGCCAGCGAGGAAGTTGTCGGTGGCGAAGGTGGCGTCGGCGGCATCCACCGGATCCAGGGGCGTGTCGAGCGCGATGACCAGCAGACCTGCGTCGCGGGCGGCTTTCACCGAATCGACGATGGCCTTGGTGTCGGACGCGGTCAGCAGGATGCCCTTTGCGCCGTCAGCGATGCAGGCTTCGATGGCGGCAACCTGGCTTTCGTGATCGCCGTCGATCTTGCCCGCATAGGATTTCAGCGTCATGCCCAGTTCGGCAGCTTTGGCCTCGGCGCCTTCCTTCATCTTGACGAAGAAGGGGTTGGTGTCGGTCTTGGTGACGAGGCAGGCCGAAGCACCCTCTGCCAGGGCCGGAGCGGCCGAAAGCAGCGCAATGGCAGCAGCGCCCATCAGGGCTTGAGCTTTGAATTTCATAGTGTTCCTCCCAAGGAAAACCGGGGTCTTGCCCCTTCATGTGCAGGCTTTCCGCAGCGCCTCTCCGCTACGATGTCGTTACTTCGCCTGATTCCGGGTCTTGCGTCAAGATAAATAAATCAGTCTGATTTAATATTGACAGAAGGCCAGCCCCGCCGCAGTCTGCGTCAGACAGAGTTCTTAAATTGCGCACCCAACGGGCATCGTCGCATCAAACAGAGAAAAAAACATGCTGATCGGACTTCCTGCCCTTCTTGGCCCCGAACTTCTCTTTGCGCTGCGCGCCATGGGGCACGGAGACGAGATTGCCATTGTCGACGGCAACTATCCGGCGCAGGCCCATGCACAGCGGCTGGTCCGGGCTGACGGGCATGGGTTGCTGGCGGTGCTGGACGCGATCTTGCAGGTGATGCCGCTGGATGATTTCACCCCGCACGCCATCTTCCGGTCGGCGCTGAACAACGATCCGGCACAATCTGCGGCGATTCATGGGGACATTGATGCACTTTGCGCGGCACGCGCGCCCGGCTTTACCGTCAAGGCTTTGGGTGGTGGCGAACTTTACCCGCGCGTTCAGGCGGCGCATACCGTGGTGGCAACATCCGAGCCGGAGCTTTATGCGAATATCATTCTGCGCAAGGGTGTGATCCGCCCCTGATGATCGGGCCTTGTTGCCGGGCCGAAACAAGGTAACAGCGGCGGAATGGTCAGGGAGGGCGTGACGTGCGCAATGCAGCCGAGACAGTGCCGGAAAGGCTGGCGGGGGAAACCCCGGTTCCGGCCCTGCCGACGCTCGGCTCGAACCAATCGGGGATGCGCGCACACAACGAACGGCTGGTGCTGAGCCTGCTGCGGCAGCATGGGGCGCTGGCCAAATCCGATATTGCCCGGATGACCCGGCTTTCGGCGCAGACGGTTTCCGTCATCATGCGGGCGCTGGAACAGGATGGGCTGCTGCTGCGCGGCGAACCCGTGCGGGGCCGGATCGGCCAGCCGTCGGTGCCCATGTCGCTGTCGCCGGATGGGGCGTTTTTCTTCGGGCTGAAGATCGGGCGGCGGTCGGCGGATCTGAGCCTTGTGGATTTCACGGGTCGGGTGCGGGCCACGCGGCGGCGCGTCTACCGCTATCCCACGCCGGATGCGGTGCTGGGGTTTGTGCGCAGCATCTTGCCGGAACTGACCGCCACCCTGCCCCCGGTTCTGCGCGAGCGGATCGGCGGCATGGGCGTGGCGATGCCGTTTCAGCTGTGGAGCTGGGTGCAGTATATCGGCGCCCCGCAGGATGAGATGGACGCCTGGCGCAGCCGCGACATCACGGCGGAGCTGACCGAGGTTTCGGGCCTGCCCGTCACCATCCAGAACGATGCCACGGCGGCCTGCGGGGCCGAGCTGGTGTTTGGAACCGGCGAAAAGCCCAAGGATTTTCTGTATTTCTACTTTGGCTATTTCATCGGTGGCGGGCTGGTGCTGAATGGCCAGCTGTTCACCGGGCGCACCGGCAATGCCGCCGGCGTGGGGCCGATGCTGGTGCCCGGCCCGGATGGGCGGATGCGGCGCCTGCTGACCGTCGCCTCGCTTTCGGTGCTGGCGGAGGCGATGGAACAGAACGGCGAGGATTCGCGCGGGCTGTGGGAAGCGCCCTCGCCCTGGCAGGTCAGCCGCCCGGTGCTGGACCGCTGGCTGGACGAGGCTGCCGAAGGGNNGGGGGCGGCCGCCATACCGCTGGCGCAGCGCTATCTTCTGGATCAGGGATCCATCCTGACGGAGGGGTGACCGTTCTGCGGGTTGACAGGGCCTTGTGTCTTGTCTGACACACGGGGAGACCCATATGGGCTTCACAAACCCGAGAACGGCCAAAGAATGGAAATGCCCCCGGTATGTCACCTGCCCTGATCGCTGCGCTGCCCTTTCTGGGCGCTCTTCTCCCCGGTCTGCTGATCCGCACGGGGCGAACCGCCTGTGCAACTGTCACCGGATTTGTCACATTGCTGGCCCTGATCGGGCTGGGATTGCATATCCCCGCCGTGCTGCGCGGCGAGGTGATACAGGCCCGCATCGACTGGCTGCCGGCGCTGGGACTGAATGTCAGTTTCTTCATCGACGGGCTGGGGCTGCTGTTTGCCGGGCTGATCCTGGGGATCGGGCTTCTGGTGATCCTGTACGCGCGGTTCTATCTGAGCCCGCGCGACCCGATGGGGCAGTTTTACACCTATTTGATGCTGTTTCAGGGCGCGATGGTCGGCATCGTGCTGTCGGACAACATCCTGCTGCTGCTGGTGTTCTGGGAGCTGACCTCGCTGTCGTCCTTCCTGCTGATCGGCTATTGGAAGCATCTGCCCGAGGGGCGGCAAGGCGCGCGGATGGCGCTGACCGTGACCGGCGCGGGCGGGCTGGCGATGATCGGGGGGATGCTGATCCTTGGCAATATCGCGGGCAGCTATGATCTGACGGTGATCCTGACGCAGAAAGACGCCATTCAGGCCTCCGACTGGTATCTGCCCGCGCTGATCCTGATCCTGCTGGGNNAAATCGGCGCAGTTCCCGTTCCATTTCTGGCTGCCCCATGCGATGGCCGCGCCGACGCCGGTTTCGGCCTATCTGCATTCGGCAACCATGGTGAAAGCGGGTATCTTCCTGATGGCGCGCATGTGGCCGGTGCTGGCGGGCACCCCGGAATGGTTCTGGATCGTGACCTCGGCCGGGCTGCTGACCATGGTGATGGCGGCCAAGATCGCGCTGTTCAAGGATGATCTGAAGGCGCTGCTGGCATTTTCCACCGTCAGCCATCTGGGCCTGATTACCATGCTGCTGGGCTTTGGCACCAAGGCGGCGGCGACGGTGGCGGTGTTTCACATCATCAACCATGCCACGTTCAAGGCGGCGCTATTCATGACGGCAGGCATTGTCGATCACGAGACCCATACGCGCGATATCCGGCGGCTGGGCGGCCTGCGGCATCTGATGCCGATCACCTTTACCATTGCCGCCGTGGCCGCACTGTCGATGGCAGGCATCCCGCCGCTGAACGGCTTTCTGTCGAAAGAGATGATGCTGGAAGAAGCCTCGCATACCGTTCCCTGGGGGATCCCGGCACTGGCGGTGATCGGGGCGCTGTTTTCGGTGGCCTATTCCTTCCGTTTCATCGCGCATACCTTCCTTGGGCCGAAGCGCGCGAATTACCCGCACAAGCCGCATGACCCGGGCTTTGGCCTTTGGGCGGCCCCTGCCCTGCTGGTGGTGCTGGTCGTGCTGATCGGCGTGATGCCCATGACCTTTGCGGGCTGGATCGTCAGCGCTGCGGCCGATGCGGTGACCGGCGGGCCGGTGGCGGTGAAGATCTACCACTGGCATGGGCTGGACAGCCCGGCGCTGTGGATGTCGCTTGCGGCGATCGGCGGCGGTCTGGTGCTGCTGGGGCTGCATGGCCCGCTGAGCCGGATGTGGGAGGCCACGCCCCGCCCCGAGGCCAAACGCATCTTCGACGGCCTGATGGAGCCTTTTGCGCGGCTGAGCCAGAAGGTGACCGCCGGGCTGCACCAGGGCGCGCTGGGGCAGTATCTGTGGGTTGCGGTGGCGACGATTGCCGCCGTGGGCTGGTTTGCCTTCCGCACCGGCAGCCATGCCCCCGGCACCCGCGCCCTGACCGAGGTGCAGCCGGTGGCGGCGGCGGGCTGGCTGCTGCTGATGGTGGCCTCTGTCTCGATTGCGATCTGGCACCGGCAGCGGCTGCTGACGCTGGTAATGGTGGGGGTTGTCGGGCTGATTGTCAGCGTGGGCTTTGCCTATCTTTCGGCGCCGGATCTGGCACTGACCCAGATCTCGGTCGAGGTGGCGACGGTGATCCTGATGCTGCTGGCGCTGAACTTCCTGCCCAAGATCACACCGGCCGAAAGCGGTGGCGGGCGGCGGCTGCGGGACGGCGCGATTGCAGGCATCGCCGGGCTGTCGATCGGCGGGCTGGTCTATGCGCTGATGACGCGCGATTTCGCCTTTGCCAGCATCATGGAATATCATCTGGCCAATTCGAAAACGCTGGGCGGCGGCACCAATGTGGTGAACGTCATTCTGGTGGATTTCCGGGGCTATGATACCTTCGGCGAAATCACCGTGCTGGGGATTGCCGCGCTGCTGATCTATGCGCTGACGGAAACCCTGCTGCGGCCCGGCGCCGCGAATGACCGGCTGCGCAACTGGGTATCGGATACGCCCGATGCAGGCGACCGGCACCCGCTGATGATGGTGGTGGCCACGCGGATGATGCTGCCCGTGGCGCTGATGGTGGGGATCTATATCTTCCTGCGCGGCCATAACGTACCCGGAGGCGGTTTCATCGCCGGGCTTGTGGTCGCCATCGCGCTGGTGATGCAATACATGGCCTCGGGCTTTGGCTGGACGGCGGCGCGGCAGAAGGTGGATTATCACGGGCTGATCGGCGCGGGCATCCTGATTGCCGCCGCGACCGGCATCGGATCCTGGCTGGCCGGGCGGCCCTTCATGACCTCGAACTTCGGCTATTTCCAAATCTGGCCGCTGGAGAAATTTGAACTGGCCACGGCGGCGCTGTTCGATCTGGGCGTGTTCCTGACCGTGCTGGGCGCGGTGATGCTGGCGCTGTCGTCGCTGACGCGGATTGCGGTGCGGGCGGGCCAGACCNNCAGACCGTGAATGAGGAAGCATATGATATGGAATCGGAAATGACCGGGGAGGGCAAGTGATGGAGCTTCTCGCCGCCTCGGCCATTGGCCTGATGACTGCCGTGGGCATCTATCTGGCGCTGCGGATGCGCACCTTTCCGGTGATTGTCGGCCTGACCATGATTTCCTATGCCTGCAACGTGTTCATCTTTGCCGCGGGCCGCATCGTGCCGGGCCTGCCCCCGGTTCTGTCTGACAGTGCCGCGGGCTATTCCGATCCGCTGCCACAGGCGCTGGTTCTGACGGCCATCGTGATTTCATTCGGCATGACCGCCGTGCTGGTTCTGATGGGGCTTGGCGCCTTTCTGGAAGCCGGGGATGACAAGGTCGATCTGGACGAGACGGCACAGACGCAGGGCGGAGACGCGAAATGATGAACCACTGGATCATTGCGCCGGTGGTGTTGCCTGCCGTCATGGGCGCCTTTACGGTATTGGTGCTGCGCAACAATATCTCTTTGGGGCGCATCTTCTCGACCGCGGCGACGGCGCTGCTGCTGCTGGTTTCGGTGCTGCTGCTGGCAGGGGCCACACAGAACGGCCCCGAGGTGTATTTCCTGGGCAACTGGCCTGCGCCTTTCGGCATCGTTCTGGTGCTGGACCGGCTTTCGGCATTGATGGTGGCACTGACCGCGTTTCTGGGGTTGGCCGTGCAGCTTTATGCCATCGGCACCGGATGGGACCGGCGCGGGCGGCATTTCCATGCGCTGTGGCAGTTCCAGCTGATGGGGATCTGTGGCGCCTTTCTGACCGGCGATGCCTTCAACCTGTTCGTGTTTTTCGA
>DOMY01000151.1 GCA_003509785.1 Gemmobacter sp. | reverse complement strand
GCCTTCTTCTGCTTCATGTTCAGCTGGGTGGAGCTGCTGCTCAGCCGCACCCTGACCAGCGTGAATGCCAAGCCCATCGCCGCCACCATGACGCGCACCGTTTCGGCCTCGGGCATGGATTGGGGGGTGCTTGCCGCTGCCGGTATCCTGACCATCGTCCCGGGTGCGCTGGTGATCTATTTCGTCCGCAACTACATCGCCAAGGGCTTTGCCCTGGGGAGGGTGTGATGTCCGTTCCTGCCACGCACCGCACCAACTGGACCGCGGTTTCCCTGACGGCCACCGGCGTGATGGCCGCAATCCTGGCCGGGCTGCTGATCGCCGCCCCGCGCAAGGATGGTGCCATTGACTGGTTCGCCCCGATGATCCGCGGTGGCTGGATGGCCTGGACGCTGCCGGTGGCGCTGTTCTTCTTCACCATCGCCTGTCTGCTGGTGATGATGACCATTCTGGCCATCCGCTACCCCGAGGCGCCGCGCCTTGGCGTGCTGCAGATCGAAACGACGCGGGGTGACAGGCTGTTCATCTCGTTGCTGGGATCAGCCTTCATCTGCCTGATCTGGCTGTTTTTCGCGGGTGCACCCCTCTGGGGGGCACTTGCCCTGTGCCTCGTCTATGCCGCGGCGGTGTTTCGCTGGGTCTAGACAGATCCGCAAGGCCGGGAGTGGAGCCCGGCCTGCGGCACCAAGACCAAGTCTCAAATTCTGGGAGGAAAACTGATGAGACTGCGCAATATGACAACCGCCAT
The DNA here is from genome assembly GCA_003509785.1 of Gemmobacter sp. Taxonomy (GTDB): domain Bacteria; phylum Pseudomonadota; class Alphaproteobacteria; order Rhodobacterales; family Rhodobacteraceae; genus Gemmobacter. The sequence continues at coordinate 18,544 of DOMY01000151.1, read as the reverse complement.
GGCGCTTGCGCTGATGGCAACCGGGGCGGCCCCCGCCTGGGCCGACATGGAGGCCGCTAAGGCTTTCCTCGATGCCGAAATCGGTGAGCTTTCTTCGCTTTCCCGCGCCGATCAGGAAGCGGAAATGCAATGGTTCATGGATGCCGCAAAGCCCTTTGCCGGCATGGATATCAAGGTGGTTTCGGAAACCATCACCACCCATGAATACGAAGCCAAGGTTCTGGCCCCGGCCTTCACCGCCATCACCGGCATCAAGATCACCCATGATCTGATCGGCGAAGGCGATGTGGTCGAAAAGCTGCAGACGCAGATGCAGACCGGCGAGAATATCTATGACGCCTATATCAACGACTCTGATCTGATCGGCACCCACTGGCGCTACAAGCAGGCGCGCAGCCTGACCGGCTGGATGGCAGGCGAAGGCGCTGCCGTCACCAACCCGAACCTCGATCTGGCGGATTTCATCGGTGCGAAATTCACCACGGCGCCGGATGGCCAGCTGTATCAGCTGCCCGACCAGCAGTTCGCGAACCTTTACTGGTTCCGCTATGACTGGTTCAACGATCAGAAGACCAAGGATGATTTCAAGGCCAAATATGGCTACGACCTTGGTGTTCCGCTGAACTGGTCCGCCTATGAAGACATTGCCGAATTCTTCACCGGCCGTGACATGTCTTATGCAGGTGGCCCGGCTTCGGCCTGGGGCAATATGGACTACGGCAAGAAAGACCCCTCGCTGGGCTGGCGCTATACCGATGCCTGGATGTCGATGGCCGGCATGGGGGACAAGGGCGAGCCGAACGGCCTGCCGGTTGATGAATGGGGCATCCGGGTTGACGAAAACTCGCGCCCTGTCGGCTCCTGCGTGGCGCGCGGTGGTGCGACCAATGACGCGGCCGCTGTCTATGCGGTGACCAAAGCCATCGAATGGCTGCAGAAATACACCCCGCCGGAAGCCCAGGGGATGACCTTTGGCGAAGCGGGGCCGGTGCCTGCGCAGGGCAATATTGCCCAGCAGATGTTCTGGTACACGGCATTCACCGCCGATATGGTCAAGGACGGCCTGCCGGTGATGAATGAGGATGGCACGCCGAAATGGCGCATGGCCCCCAGCCCGCATGGCGCCTATTGGCAGGAAGGCACCAAGGTCGGTTATCAGGACGTGGGCTCCTGGACGCTGATGGAATCCACCCCGGTGGATCGGGCACAGGCTGCCTGGCTTTATGCGCAGTTCGTCACTTCGAAAACCGTCGATGTGAAGAAATCGCATGTCGGCCTGACTTTCGCGCGGGAATCGACGATCCAGCACGAAAGCTTTACCGAACGCGCGCCGAAACTGGGTGGTCTGGTCGAATTCTACCGCTCGCCCGCCCGTGTTCAGTGGTCGCCCACCGGCACCAACATCCCGGATTATCCGAAGCTGGCACAGCTGTGGTGGCAGAATATCGGGGATGCGATGTCGGGCGCCAAATCCCCGCAGGAAGCGCTGGATGCCCTCTGCGCCGAGCAGGAGCGGGTGCTGGAGCGTCTGGAGCGTGCAGGCGTTCAGGGTGATATCGGCCCGAAGATGAACGAAGAAAAAGACCCGCAGGAATGGCTCGANNAAGTCCTGGCAGAAGGGCTGATCGCACGAGGCAAAAGGGGCAGGCCGCGTCAGCGGCCTGCCCCGCAAATTTCTTGAGCAAGAAATTTGCAAGAATTTTCAGGAAAATTCTTGGCCCCAGAACGTCTGGCCCCGGCGCCCGGCGCCGCGCGGGCTAACACTGGCCGCAGACGACGAAGGATGCCGACATGACCCATATCCTTGCCATTGATCAGGGGACAACGTCCTCGCGCGCGATCCTGTTCGATGCGGGCCTGCAGGTAATTGCCACTGCCCAGGAGGAATTTCCGCAGCATTACCCGGCCTCGGGCTGGGTGGAGCATGATCCCTCTGATCTGTGGTCGACCGTGGCGGGCACGGCGCGGGCCGTGATCGAAAAGGCCGGGATAGATGCCAGATCCATTGCCGCCATCGGCATCACCAACCAGCGGGAAACCACGCTGCTGTGGGATCGGCAGACCGGCGAGCCGCTGCATAATGCCATCGTTTGGCAGGATCGCCGCACCGCCGATATCTGCACTGCCCTGAAAGACGCGGGGCACGAGCCGATGATCACGNNCACCGGCCTGCTGCTGGACCCGTATTTTTCGGGCACCAAGGTGAAATGGCTGCTGGATCACATTCCCGGTGCGCGGGAAAAGGCGCAGGCCGGGCGCATCGCCTTTGGGACGGTGGATACGTTTCTGATCTGGAAGCTGACCGGGGGCGCGGTTCATGCCACCGATGCCACCAACGCCTCGCGCACCTTGCTTTACAACATTGCCACCGGCCAGTGGGATGCAGAGATCTGCGCGCTGCTGGACATTCCGATGCAGATCCTGCCGGAAGTAAAGGATTGCGCAGCCGATTTCGGCCAGACGCGGCCTGATCTGTTTGGGCGGGCGATCCCTATTCTGGGCGTGGCGGGCGATCAGCAGGCCGCAACCGTTGGGCAGGCCTGTTTCGCGCCGGGCATGATGAAATCAACCTATGGCACGGGCTGNNGGTGCCGTCGAAAAACCGGCTGCTGACCACCATTGCCTATCAGCTGGACGGGCAGCCGACCTATGCGCTGGAAGGCTCGATCTTCATCGCAGGCGCAGTGGTGCAATGGCTGCGGGACGGGTTGCAGATCATCCGCGCCGCATCGGAAACGCAGCCCTTGGCCGAAGCGGCTGATGTGGCGCAGGGTGTGGTTCTGGTGCCAGCCTTCACCGGCTTGGGCGCGCCGTATTGGCGGCCGGATTGCCGCGGGGCGGTTTATGGGCTGACCCGCTATTCCGGCCCCGCCGAACTGGCGCGCGCCGCATTGGAAAGCGTGGGCTATCAGACCCGCGATCTGCTGGAGGCGATGCGGGCCGATTGGGGCACGGCGGCGCAAGGCGTGCTGCGGGTGGATGGTGGCATGACGGCCAGTGACTGGGCGATGCAGTTTCTGGCCGATATCCTGGGGGCGCCGGTGGATCGCCCGAAAGTGACGGAAACCACGGCACTGGGGGCGGCCTGGCTGGCAGGCTATCGTGCCGGTGTTTGCGGTGGGCCAGATGCCTTCGCCAAAAGCTGGGCGCTGGAGCGGCGGTTCAGCCCGGTCATGGCCGAGCCCGAGCGGACAGCGCGCTACGGCCGCTGGCAACGCGCCGTTGCGGCCACGATGTCGTTCTGAATGGCATCGGCGCTGGCAATGTTAATGATTTGTTCCTAAGATGCGGATCAAATGACCGCATTGGAAGATCGGGATGGAGTGGCAGGATGAAGGCGTTCTGATCGCCCTGCGCAAGCACGGCGAATCCTCTGCCATCATCGAGGTGTTCACCGCGCAGAACGGGCGCCATGCCGGTGTCGTTCGGGGCGGCGCCTCCCGCAAGGTGGCGCCGATCCTGCAGCCGGGGGCGCAGCTTGCCCTGTCCTGGCGGGCGCGGCTTGATGATCATCTGGGCAGCTTTACCGCCGAACCCCTGCGCAGCCGGGCCGGGCTGATGGATGACAGGCTGGCGCTTGCAGGGCTGAACGCCATCTGCGCCCTGCTGCATCTGGCGCTGCCGGAACGCGAGCCGCATCCCGGCCTTTATGTAAGAACCCAATCCCTGTTGGCGGCGATGGAGGTGGATTCTGGCTGGCCTGCCGTCTACTTGCGTTGGGAAATGGCGCTGTTGGAAGATCTGGGGTTTGGCCTTGATCTGGGGCGCTGTGCGGTGACGGGCGGGCGCGATGATCTGGCCTTTGTCAGCCCGCGCACGGGCCGTGCTGTCAGCCGCAAGGGGGCCGGCGATTGGGCTGGGCGGCTGCTGCCGCTGCCGCCGGGGTTGCTGGGCCAAGGCCCGTTGCTGGCGGGGGAGCTGGGGCAGGGGCTGGCGATCACGGGGCATTTTCTGGGGCGCGAATTGCCGGGGTTGCGCGGCAGGCTGGCATTGCCGGCCGCGCGCCAGCGTCTGCTGGACCTTCTGCTGCGCCCTGCAGGCGAGACGCCAGCCCAACAGGGTGATGCCGGATAAGCCGCGTCCTGCGGCAGCGATCATCGTGAAAATCGCCTGATGGATGTATGGCGACGCCAAATGTCGCTGCTGGTGCAGACGTGGCGGCGCCTTCGCCAGTCTATCGGGGCAGGGACATGCCATGCCAAACAAATACATACCCATCTTTCTGCGCCATTCCGCCACACCGCGGATCGAGGCCTTCGCTTTGCTGGCCGGGCTGGAGGCGGCGGTGCGCGGCACGCTGATTTCTGTCATGCCGCTGGCGGTCTATGATGCGGTGCAGGATGCCTCGGTCGTCAGCCGGATCTATTTTTCCGTCGGGCTGGTGTCGATGATCTGGGGCCTGCTGGTGCCCTGGGCCACGCGGTTTGTGGCGCGCCGCTGGATGTATAGCCTGGGCTGTGGGTTGTATCTGGTGGCCATGACACTGGCCTATATGGGCGGGCCTGTTGCGGTTGCCTTGGCGCTGCTCTGTGCGGCCATCGCCACGGCGACCGTCTTCGTTTGCTTCAACGCCTATGTGCTCGATTACGTCGCGCGGGCCGAACTGGGGCGGACGCAAAGCCTGCAGATGCTCTATGCGGCTGCGCCTTGGGCGATCGGGCCGCTGTTCGGCGTCTGGCTGCGGGATATCTGGTATCCATTGCCCTATCTGGTGGCCTCTTGCTTTGCTCTGGTACTGCTGACCGCGTTCTGGATCCTGCGGCTGGGCAATGGCAAGCAGATCCAGCGCGCCAAGGGCCCGGCCGTCAACCCGCTGGCCTATCTGGGGCGGTTCTTCCGGCAGCCCCGGCTGATCGCGGGCTGGCTGTTTGCGGNNACTGTGTCGAGGCAGGCTTGGGCGACAAGGTGGGGGGCATCGCCCTGTCCCTGTCGAACTGCCTGCTGTTCAGCACGCCGCTTCTGCTGCGTCTGGTGCATCGCAAATCGGTGCGCATTGCGGTGCGTGGGGCCTTTGCGCTGTGCCTGACAGCCTTCACTCTGGCCGGTTTGATGGCGGGCTGGCCGTGGTTGGCCGTGCTGGCGCTTATGGCGGGTTCGGTGGGGCTGGTGATGCTGGATACCGCCGGTGGCCTGCCCTTCATGATGTCGGTGAAACCGTCAGAGCGGGTAGAGATGGCGGCGGTCTATTCCAGCTTCCGCGATGTATCGGGCATCCTGACGCCGGGCGCGGCCTGGCTGGTGCTGCTGGTGGCGCCGCTGTCTGGCATCTTTATCGCGGGGGGCGGCGCCTTTCTGGCGGCCTTTGCCATCGCGGGTAAATTGCATCCCCGCCTCGGGGTGGCGCGGCCATCCCGGGGCGGGGCATAGATCAGCCAGGGACCATCCGGCTGATCGCTCTCACTCAATCCAGCAGGCTCAGTCCAGCAGACGGCGGGCAATAACCTGCGCCTGAATCTCGGCGGCACCTTCAAAGATGTTCAGGATACGCGCATCGCACAGGATACGGCTGATCTGATATTCCAGCGCAAAGCCGTTCCCGCCGTGGATCTGCAGCGCATTGTCGGCGCTGGCCCAGGCCACCCGGGCGCCCAGCAGTTTTGCCATCCCGGCCTCCAGATCGCAGCGCTTGTCGTGATCCTTCTGCCAGGCGCTGAAATAGGTCAGCTGGCGGGCAATCATGATTTCCACCGCCATCATGGCCAGCTTGCCCGCCACACGGGGGAATTCGATCAGCGATTTGCCAAACTGCTTGCGGTCTTCGGCATATTTCATCCCGACCTCCAACGCCGATTGCGCCACGCCAATGGCGCGGGCAGCGGTCTGGATACGGGCGGATTCGAAGGTCTGCATCAGTTGCTTGAAGCCCTGACCTTCCACGCCGCCCAGCAGGTTTTCTCCCTTGACCTTGAACCCGTCAAAGCCAAGCTCGTATTCCTTCATGCCGCGATAGCCCAGAACCTCGATCTCGCCGCCGGTCATGCCGGGGGTGGGGAAGGGGGCGTCATCCGTGCCCGGCGTCTTTTCCGCCAGGAACATCGACAGCCCGCGGTAATCACTGGTGTTCGGATCGGTGCGGGCCAGTAGCGTCATCACATGGGTGCGGGCGGCATGGGTGATCCAGGTCTTGTTGCCGGTCACTTCCCAGTCATCGCCCACCTTGACCGCGCGGGTGCGCAGGCTGCCAAGATCCGACCCGGTATTGGGTTCGGTGAACACCGCCGTCGGCAGGATTTCCCCGCTGGAGAGCTTCGGCAGCCACTGCGCCTTCTGTTCCGGCGTGCCGCCACACAGGATCAGCTCTGCCGCGATTTCGGTCCGGGTGCCCAGGCTGCCGACGCCGATATACCCGCGCGACAGCTCTTCGGACACCACCACCATCGAGGCTTTCGAAAGCCCGAAACCGCCGAATTCTTCGGGGATCGTCAGGCCAAATACCCCCATTTCCGCCAGCTGCTCGATGATGCTCATCGGGATCAGCTCGTCCTTCAGGTGCCACTCATGCGCGAAGGGGATCACCTGTTCTTCGGCAAAACGGCGGAACTGATCGCGGATCATCTCCAGCTCTTCGTCCAGACCGCTGGCGCCGAAGGTTGCACGACCGTGATTGTCGCGCATCTGTGCCACCAGGGCTGCGCGTGCGGCCGGCGTATTGCCATCCGCCATCAGCCGGGCCGCAGCTTCGCCCGGTGTCCAGCCCAGCCCAAGATCCGACAGGCGGGCAATTTCGGTCTGCGACATCGGGATGCCACCCGCGATCTGCGACAGATATTCGGCAAAGCCGATCTGCAACAGCAGCGCCTCCATCGTGCCGAAATTGCCAGCTTCCGACAGGCGCGCTGCCCAGGCATTCATCTGGCGCAGGCTTTCGGTATAGGTCGCCAGCCAGCTGAGCGCATGGGCGGCGAACTGATGTTCCTCCAGTGCGGCGGCTGAGATCTTGCCGCCGACCGTAACACGGCTGCGCAAAGCCTCACGCGCGCTGGAAAACAGCGTTTCCACCTCGGGCAGGGCGGCGGTTGTCAGCGCGGTCAGGTCAGCGAGAAGGGGCTGCGCGGTCATGGTTTGTCCATCATGCGGCATGGCGATTCCTCGGGTTCTGCAGTTGCGAAATGGGTAAACCCTTTGCAGTCGCAGCGCAAGAAAAATTCAAATATACCTTTGGTCGTGCATCAAAATGTCTCTGTTGATTTTGCCGTGCAGCGCGCCATGCAACCGGATATGGCAGCGCAAACGGAGGTGCGCGATGGATTGGATGATGGCCGGGCAAGGCATTTCCGCCTTCTGGGTGGCAATGGCGATCACGCTGTTTTCCGGTTTCGTGAAGGGGGCCGTGGGCTTTGCCATGCCGCTCATCATGATTTCGGCCTTTTCCGCCTTCCTGCCGCCCGAAGTGGCGCTTTCGGGCCTGATCCTGCCAACTCTGGTGACCAATATCAGCCAGGCGTTCCGGCAGGGGTGGCAGGCGGCGCTTGGCACGCTGCGGCTTTACTGGCGCATGATCGCGGCCACGGTGATCTTCATCGTGATCTCGGCGCAATTCGTGGGCGTGATCCCGCAGGCGGTGTTCCTGTTCGGGCTTGGCCTGCCGGTGGTGCTGTTTGCGGGCGCGCAGCTGCTGGGTCGCAGCCTTGCGCTGCGGCTGGAACATCGCACCCGGGCGGAATGGATGCTGGGCGCGATTGGCGGGCTTTATGGGGGGATTTCGGGGGTCTGGGGGCCGCCTGTGCTGGTCTATCTGCTGTCGATCGGCGCGGATAAACGGGAAAGCCTGCGCGTGCAGGGCGTGATCTTCCTGATCGGGGCGGGGGTGCTGCTGGCGGCGCATCTGCAATCCGGCGTGCTGAATGGCCAGACCCTGCCCTTTTCGGCTGCCCTGGTTCTGCCGGCGGTCCTGGGCATGGCGCTGGGGCAATGGGTGCAGGACAGGCTGGATCAGGGCCGCTTCCGGCGCTGGACGCAGGCGCTTCTGGTGCTGACCGGGCTGAACCTGATGCGGCAGGCCCTGGGCCTGTAACGCAAACCGGTCTGTAATGCAAAAGGCCCGGCAGTGCCGGGCCTTTCGTCTGTCAGGATGTGACGGTTCAGCCGATGGCGGCAGCCTTCACATCGGCGTCGATGAAGGGCACATACTGGCCGAAGTTATCGGCAAACATGCCCACCAGTTTCTTCGCCTGCGCATGNNCGGTATCCACACCCGGCACAGCAACCGGCACTTCAAACCCGAAGTTCGGATCCTTGCGGAATTCGACCTTCGCCAGCGAGCCATCCAGCGCCGCAGTCAGCAGGGCGCGGGTTGCCTTGATCGGCATCCGCTTGCCCGTGCCATAGGCGCCGCCGGTCCAGCCGGTGTTGACCAGCCAGCAGGTGGCGCCATATTGCGCGATCTTCTCTTGCAGCAGCTTGCCGTAAACCTCGGGCCGACGCGGCATGAAGGGCGCACCAAAGCAGGTCGAGAAGGTCGGGGTGGGTTCCACCACGCCACGCTCGGTTCCCGGGGTCTTGGAGGTGAAGCCCGACAGGAAGTGATACATGGCCTGCGCAGGCGTCAGCCGGGCGATGGGTGGCAGAACGCCGTAGGCATCGCAGGTCAGCATGATCACGTTCTTGGGGTGCCCGCCCAGACCGCTGGCCGATGCGTTCGAGATATATTCGAGCGGATAGGCGCAGCGCATGTTCTGCGTCAGGCTGGCATCTTCGAAATCAAGCTCCAGCGTTTCGGGATCGAAGACCATGTTTTCAACCACGGTCCCGAATTTCGAGGTGGTGGCATAAATCTCCGGCTCGGCCTCGGCGCTCAGGCTGATGGTCTTGGCATAGCAGCCACCTTCAAAGTTGAAGGTGCCCTTGTCCGACCAGCCATGTTCGTCATCCCCGATCAGGATGCGCGACGGATCGGCCGAAAGGGTGGTCTTGCCGGTGCCGGACAGGCCGAAGAACACGGCCGTATCATCCTCGTCACCAATGGCATGGTTGGCCGAGCAATGCATGGCCATCACACCTTTGGCGGGCAGGATGTAATTCAGCAGCGTGAAGACCGATTTCTTGTTCTCGCCCGCATACTGGGTATTGGCGATCAGGATCAGCTTGCGCTCGAAGTTCAGCGCGATCACCGTTTCGGTCCGGCAGCCATGCTTGGCCGGATCGGCCTTGAACGACGGGCAATTGATGATCGTGAATTCCGGCGCGAAGCTGTCCAGCTCTTCACGGGCGGGGCGGCGCAGCAGATGGCGGATGAACAGGCCGTGCCAGGCCAGCTCTGCCACCACACGCACGTCAAGGCGGTGTTCCGCATCGGCGCCTGCGTAAAGATCCTGAACGAAATAATCCCGGCCCTTCATATGGGCAAGCATGTCTTCATAAAGGCGGTCGAACGCCTCGGGCGCCATCGGCGCGTTGTTTTCCCACCAGATGGAATCTTCGACGGCAGGGGTGCGAACCACGAACTTGTCTTTCGGCGAACGGCCGGTGAATTGTCCGGTCGAGCAGAGGAAAGCCCCGCCCTTGCCCAGACGCCCTTCGCCGCGCCGCACTGCCGCTTCGACAAGTGCAGGTTCGATGTCGTTGTAATAGACCGTCCCCAGCCCGCTGATGCCTTGGGCTTCGAGGGTCTGGCTGGGGTTCACGCGTCCATGCGTCATTGTGCAAGCTCCCGGTGCCGCTCGTCGCGGCGTCTTTCGGTTCATATCGGTATCCTGGGCCAATCGGATACCGGCCGACCCCGGTGCCGGGTCAGCACCTGCGCTATAACATGAGGTTTTCGTGACGGAATAGCACAGTTTTTCACGGTTAGCGTTACCATCCCGAGTTTAGCGCAACCACTTGCCGCAACAGGGCCCCAGACTGCGACAACCTGCCTCGCCTTGGGCGGTTTAGGAATTCGTTCAGGCACAGATGCTTCACTGTCCGGACGACAGCAGGTGATTCGCAGTTTGTTGTTGATTCTTGCCGAGGGACGCGGGAAAATGTTTACAAAATGAGAACAAGAGCATTGCAGGAAGTAACATCATGTCGAGAATTGCCCTAGTGGACGACGACAGGAATATCCTGACGTCCGTAGCCATGACCCTGGAAGCCGAAGGTTTCGAGGTTGAAACCTATAATGATGGCCAGTCGGCGCTGGATGCCTTCAACCGTCGGCTGCCGGATATGGCGGTTCTGGATATCAAGATGCCCCGAATGGACGGGATGGATCTGCTGCAGCGGCTGCGCCAGAAAACCTCCATGCCGGTGATCTTTCTCACCTCCAAGGATGACGAGATCGACGAGGTTCTGGGCCTGCGCATGGGGGCCGATGATTATGTGAAAAAGCCCTTCAGCCAGCGCCTGCTGGTGGAGCGTATCCGCGCCCTTCTGCGGCGGCAGGAAGTGCTGGCCGCCGGTGAAACCGTGGTCACCGAAGAAAACAAGATCATGGAACGGGGCAATCTGCGGATGGACCCGCTGCGCCATGCTGTCGCCTGGAAGGGGCAGGATGTGGCGCTGACCGTCACGGAATTCCTGTTACTGCAGGCCCTGGCACAGCGCCCGGGTTTCGTGAAAAGCCGCGATCAGCTGATGGATGTGGCCTACGACGATCAGGTTTACGTCGATGACCGCACGATCGACAGCCATATCAAGCGGCTGCGCAAGAAGATGCGCGCCGTCGACAATGATTTTTCCGCCATCGAGACGCTTTACGGGATCGGCTACCGTTACAACGAGGAATGACGGTTCAGCATGACCGTGGCGCAGCGCCTCAGACCGGATGAAAGCGAACGCACGCGGCGGAAGGGTGAACTTCTGCTGGGCGAAGATTGGGTCACGCCCGAGGCGCTGGCCGAACACGAATTGCGGGCCGGGCGTGGCAGGCGGGGTTTTGCGGCCCTGAACCGCTCGCCTCTGGCGCGCAAGATCGTCATTTTCAATATGCTGGCCATTGTCGTCATGGTGGCCGGTGTCCTGTTTCTCAATCCGTTTCGCGACAGTCTGGTCCTGCAGCGCGAACAGGCTTTGGTGACAGAGGCCACGCTGGTGGCCGATGTGTTCGAAGCCCGCACCATCAGCGGCGCTTCTCTGGCGGATGCGCAGGCCGAACTGGGCTCGGTGGCGCTTGGGCCGGGTGTGCAGGTATTCATTTTCGACACGGCGGGTCAGACGGTTGGCACCGCCATCGGCGCAGAACGTCGGCTGCTGGATGATACCCGGCCCACCGTGATTACGGATTTCCTGAATGGTGTCTGGCGCACGGTTTCCGGTCTGCTGACATTCGGGCAGGAAACGGCACTGGCCCCCACGGCCGAAACGCTGGCGCGCGATCTGCTGGAAAAGGCGCTGACCGGCAGCACGACGATGAATGCCTCGCAGCAACCGGAAGGCGGCACGACCTTCGCGGTTGCAACCCCGATCCTGCGCGAAGGCCGGGTGATCGGCGTTGTGGCGCTGACGTCTGCCGCAGGCGAGATTGACCGGCTGGTGCGCTATGAACGTGAACAGGTGCTGCAGGTCTTTGTGATCGCGCTTCTTGTGTCGATCGGGCTGAGCCTGGTTCTGGCCTCGACCATTGCCAATCCGCTCTCCGATCTGGCGGCGGCTGCCGAACTGGGCCGTGACCGGGACGCCCGCCGCATGACACCGGGGCGGGTGCGGATCCCTGATCTGACGGCGCGCCCGGATGAGATCGGCCGCCTGTCCGTCGCGATGCGCGGTATGGTTGCGGCGCTTTATGACCGTATCGACGCGAATGAGCAGTTCGCGGCAGATGTCGCGCATGAGATCAAGAACCCGCTCGCCTCGCTGCGCTCTGCCGTGGCCTCGCTGCATCTGGCCAAACGCGATGATCAGCGCGCGCGTCTGCTGGAAATCATCGACCATGATGTGCGCCGTCTTGATCGGCTGGTCAGCGATATCTCCAATGCCTCCCGCCTCGACAGCGAGCTGGTGAAGGAGGAGGAGGAAGAGTTCAACCTGCTGAAGACGCTGGCCAATATATCCGAATACCTGGGCCAGCAGGCATCAGAGCGGGGGGTGGAGTTCATTACAGATCTTCCCGCCGACCCGATCCTGATCCGCGGGCTGGAGGCGCGGCTGGCACAGGTTTTTGTCAACCTGATCGGCAATGCGATCTCCTTCTGCGAAGAGGGCGATGCTGTCCGGGTCTGGGCGCGCCGTCGCGAAAACCGGATTCTGGTGGTGATCGAGGATACCGGGCCCGGCATACCGGAACAGGCGCTGACCAAGATCTTCAAGCGGTTCTACAGCGAAAGACCGAAAAGCGATTTCGGCAACCACTCCGGTCTGGGTCTGGCGATTTCCAAACAGATCGTCGAGGCGCATGGCGGCGTGATCTGGGCCGAAAACATCCGCCCGACCCATGCCGACATCACCTCAGAACCGCTGGGCGCGCGTTTTGTCGTCGGGCTTCCGGTGTGATCCCGGCGACGGGTACGGCCGCGAATATCCATGCAAGCTGCATCGCGCTGAACGGGAAGGGGATGCTGATCCTCGGCCCCTCCGGCAGCGGTAAATCCGCCTTGGCATTGCAGCTGATCGCGCTTGGTGCCAGCCTGGTGGCGGATGACAGGGTGGATCTTCACCGCGAAGGCGGCGAAATCATCACCTCTTGCCCCCCGGCACTGCTTGGGATGATCGAGGCGCGTGGCGTCGGGCTTCTGCGGGCCGCGCCTGTGGCCAAGGCCGTGCTCGGGCTGGTGGTGGATCTGGGCAGAACCGAAGCGGCACGCCTGCCACCGCTGCGTCACATTCCGGTGCTGGGCCTGCCGGTTCCCCTTGCCTTGCGGGCTGAGGCGGCCCATTTTCCATTTGCGCTGTTGCAGCTTTTGCGCTGCGGCCGGGCGCATTGAAGGACGAAGCGATGGACGGAGCGCCGAAAGCCACGCCGCAGGAGCATGAAATCCTGCTTGTCACCGGACCTTCCGGTGCTGGCCGCACGACGGCGATCAATGCGCTGGAAGATCTGGGATATGAACCGATCGACAACCTGCCCCTGCGCCTGATTCCCATGCTGATTGACGGGCCTGCCGCCGGTCGGCCCATGGCCTTGGGCATTGATGTGCGGAACCGAGATTTCAACGCAACCGGCCTGATCGAACTGGTGGATACGTTGACCGCCGATCCGCGCGTGACGCTGGAGCTGTTGTATCTGGATTGTGCGCCCTCTGAACTGATCCGCCGCTATGGCGAGACCCGGCGCCGCCATCCGCTGGCACCGGAGGAAGCGCCCGCCCTGGGCATCGAACGTGAGACTGACCTGCTGGCGCCCATCCGGGTGCGCGCCGATCACCTGATCGACACCAGCGAGATGTCACCGCATGATCTGAAGGCCGAGATCGGCCAGTGGTTCCGCCGCGCAGGCACGCCGGGGCTCGCCGTTTCGATCCAGAGTTTCAGCTACAAGCGCGGGGTGCCGCGCGGGCTGGACATGATCTTTGACTGCCGGTTTCTGAACAATCCCCATTGGGTGCCGGAACTGCGCGGGCTGGATGGCCGCGACAAGGGGGTGGCTGACTACGTCGTGGCCGACAGCCGATTCCCGGAATTCGATCAAAGGTTGCGTGACCTCCTTCTGTTTCTGCTTCCGGCACAGAAGGCCGAGGGCAAGGCGCATGTCGCTATCGGCTTTGGCTGTACCGGCGGGCAACACAGATCGGTTGCCGTTGCAGAAATCATGGGCAATGCGCTTGCAGAAGCCGGTTGGACAGTGTCAAAACGGCACAGGGAACTTGAACGCAGGTCTGCCACCGCGCGGCCGCATGGATCTGGGTGATCGGGGTTTGATCGGAATCGTGATCGTCGCTCATGGTGGGTTGGCGCGGGAGTACCTGTCCGCCGTAGAGCATGTCGTTGGTCGTCAGGCCGGGATGGCTGCTATCTCGATCGAAGATGAACATGATCGTGGCACGAAAGCCGCCGAGATCCGGGATGCGGCAGATGCCGTGGATCAGGGCGAAGGTGTGGTGGTGGTCACCGACATGTTCGGCGGGTCGCCCTCCAACCTGTCGCTGCCCGCCTGCGCTGCCCGCAACCGCCGCATCCTTTATGGTGCCAATCTGCCGATGCTGATCAAGCTGACAAAATCGCGCGAACTTCCGCTTGCCGATGCTGTCAGTCTCGCCCTGGATGCGGGCAGGAAATATATCAACAGCCTTGATCTGGGCGGCGACGCCGGCCCCGGACAGGGAGAGGACGCATGACAAGCCGAACGCTGCACATAGTGAACGAAAAGGGCCTGCACGCCCGGGCATCTGCCAAGTTTGTGGAATGCGTGGAAGGTTTCGACGCGAATGCAGAGGTGACCAAAGACGGGATGACGGTTTCCGGCGATTCCATCATGGGGCTTCTGATGCTGGGCGCCTCGCGTGGAACGGCAATTTCCGTGGTCACCAATGGCACTGATGCCCATGCACTTGCCGATGCGTTGGAGCATCTGGTGGCCAACCGCTTTGGCGAAGCCCAGTGACGGTGGCAGCGTGACCGGCACACAGCAAGTGGCCCCCCGTCCCGCCCGCGAATATGACATGCGGCGCCTGTCTTATGCAGGCACGTTCAGCAATCCGCTGAAGGCAGGCACCATCCGCAGCATAGAATGGCTGACGGCCAAGGTGACATTGCTGCGCCTGATCCGCCAGTTCGAAGCCTCCGGTGCCCCCTTTGGCGTGCCTTTCTGGCCCAAGGCGATCCGCACCATGGGGATCGACATTCTGACCCCGCCGGAAGAAATCGCGCGCATCCCGGCGACGGGGCCGGTGGTCGTGGTGGCCAACCATCCGCATGGCTTGGTGGATGGCATGATCATGGCGGAAATGGTGTCGCGCGTGCGGGGGGATTTCAAGATCCTCACCCGCTCGCTGCTGACCGGCATCCCCGAGATCGAGCAGTTCATGATCCCGGTGCCCTTCCCGCATGAAGACAACGCCCGCGAGCTGGGCCTTCAGATGCGCAACGAAACCATGGCCCATCTGAAGGCGGGCGGGCTGGTGATCCTGTTCTTGGCCGGGAAAGTTGCGATGTCCGAAGGCTGGTGGGGTCCCGCGGTGGAGGCAGAGTGGAATGTCTTCACCCACAAGATGGTGCGTCTGTCCGGCGCAACCATCCTGCCCATGCGCTTCACCGGGCAGAACAGCCGACTGTTCCTGATCGCCAACAAGCTGTCAGATACGCTGCGCCAGGGCCTGCTGCTGTATGAAATCAAGCGGGCCCTGTTCAAGCCGCAGCGCCCCCATATCGGCCATCCCATCCCTCCCAGCGAGCTGGACAAATGGGAGGGAAACCCGCGCGGTTTCCTGGCCTGGCTGCGCGAGCATACGCTCGCGCTTGGCAAAGACCCCGCGCGCTGAACGTCAGCGCGTGGGGACCGGCGTGCCACTGCGGTAATCGTAAAAGCCCCGGCCGGATTTACGGCCCAGCCAGCCTGACTCGACATATTTGGTCAACAGGGGGCAGGGGCGGTACTTGGTATCCGCCAGCCCGTCATACAGCACGTTCATGATGGCCAGGCAGGTATCCAGCCCGATAAAATCCGCAAGCTCCAGCGGCCCCATCGGATGATTGGCGCCCAGCTTCATGGATTCGTCGATGGATTTCACATTCCCCACGCCTTCATACAGCGTATAGACCGCTTCATTGATCATCGGCACCAGAATGCGGTTCACGATGAAAGCCGGGAAATCCTCGGCGCTGGCAGCGGTTTTGCCCAGTTTTTTCACCACCTCGTGCAGGGCGGCATAGGTGGGCGCATCGGTGGCGATGCCCCGAATCAGCTCGACCAGCTGCATCACCGGCACCGGGTTCATGAAATGGAACCCCATGAACTTTTCCGGCCGGTCGGTGCGCGAGGCCAGCCGGGTGATGGAAATCGAAGAGGTATTCGACGTCAGGATGGTTTCCGGCTTCAGATGCGGCAGCAAGGCGTCGAAGATCTGCTGCTTGACCGTTTCCTTCTCTGTCGCGGCCTCGATGATCAGATCGGTCTGGCCAAGGTCGGCCAGTGTCAGGGTGGTGGCGATCCGCGACAGCGCAGCCGCCTTATCCTCGGCCGAAATCTTGCCGCGCGAGACCTGGCGCTCCATGTTCTTGTCGATCGTGTCGATGGCCTTCGCAAGGCTGGGTTCGCTGACATCGTTCATCAGCACCCGATAGCCCGCCAGGGCAAAGACATGGGCAATGCCATTGCCCATTTGCCCCGCCCCGACAATGCCTACAGTTTCAATCGCCATGCCAGCCTCCTCAGGTTTCCGCAAAACCTTATGCGTCCCGATACCCATGGTGCAAGTGCAGAATCCCCTTGGGAAATTGAGGCAAATTGACCCTTTAGCCATTTGGCAAGCTGTTTGCGGCAGTCTGAGTCGTGGGTGTATTACATACGGTGGGTACTATGGCCTATGCGGATCGGGGCGGGGGTGCCCCGGACGATCAAACTTGTCGCTATGGCGCGTCGCGGATGCTGTTCCGCGGCCCGCAACGCAACCTTCAAGGCCGCTATATCGCTGTTCTGGGGGGAACGGAAACCTACGGAAAGTTCATACCGGAGCCCTTTGCCGCCCTGATGGAACAGGCGCTTGGCCTGCCTGTCGTCAATCTAGGGGCCGTGAATGGCGGGCTTGATCTCTACCTGAACGAAGCTGCGGTGCTGGAGGTGGCGGCAGGTGCGGCCATCTGCGTGGTGCAGATCATCGGGGCGCAGAATCTGTCGAACAGGTTCTATTCTGTGCATCCGCGCCGGAACGATCGCTTCGTCATGGCGCGCCCGGAACTGCGGCAATTGTTCCCCGAGGTCGATTTCACAGAGTTCAGCTTTACCCGCCATCTGCTGACGGTGCTGCAGCGTGTTTCGGCAGAACGTGCCGAACGTGTCGTGGCCGAGTTGCGGCAGGTGTGGCTGGAGCGGATGTGCCTTCTGCTATCCCACCTCCACAAACCCGTCCTGCTGTGGCTGTCTGATCAACCTCCGCCGGATCTGGCACGGATCGGGCATGATCCCTGGATCGTGGATGCGGCAATGATCATGGCGATGCGGTTACGGGCCGCAGAGGTTGTCGAAGTGGTTGTGAACCCTGCCGATTTTGACAGCCGCGTTTCCTTGCGTGCTGGTGGTCGGCTGGAACAGCCTTCGCTGCTGGGCCTGCCCGGGCCAGAGGCGCATCGCTGGGCGGCCCGTGCGCTGGTGCCGGTTCTTCACCGCCATCTCGTCATGTAGCAAAGCAAAAGGCCGCGCAGTTGCGCGGCCTTTTTTCTGTGGGCTGGATTACAGCTTGCCGGTCATTTCGGGAACGAGGGTGAACAGGTCGCCCACCAGGCCATAATCGGCCACCTGGAAGATCGGAGCCTCTTCATCCTTGTTGATGGCGACGATCACCTTGCTGTCCTTCATGCCGGCCAGATGCTGGATCGCGCCGGAAATGCCGCAGGCGATATAGAGGTCGGGCGCGACGATCTTGCCGGTCTGCCCAACCTGATAGTCGTTGGGCACATAGCCCGCATCGACCGCGGCCCGGCTCGCCCCGACCGCAGCACCTAGCTTATCCTCGAGCGGATAGATGACTTCCTCGAACGTCGGCCCTCCCTTGAGCGCCCGGCCACCCGACACGATGATCTTGGCGCTGGTCAGTTCCGGCCGCTCCAGCTTGGCGATCTCCGCCCCGACAAAGGACGACAGCCCCTTGTCCCCCGTCGAAGCCACCGCTTCCACCGTACCCGAACCACCTTCGCGAGCCGCCTTCTCGAACGCCGTACCGCGAACGGTGATGACCTTCTTGGCATCCTTGCTCTTGACCGTGGCAATCGCATTGCCGGCGTAGATCGGACGGGTGAACGTGTCTTCGCTCTCGACCGACAGGATATCGCTGATCTGCATCACGTCGAGCAGAGCGGCGACGCGCGGCGCGATATTCTTGCCATTGCTGGTGGCGGGCGCAACGAAGGCATCATGATGCCCCATCAGTTCCACGATCAGCGGCGCGACATTTTCGGGGAGTGCATGGCCAAAGGCCGCGTCATCAGCGACATGAACCTTGCCAACGCCCGCAATCTTCGCGGCCTCTTCGGCAACCGCGCTGACGCCTTCGCCAGCGACCAGCAAATGCACTTCGCCCAGCTTTGCCGCTGCCGTGACGGCGGAAAGCGTGGCATCCTTGACGGCACCGCCGTCATGTTCGACCCAAACGAGCGTTTTCATGCGGCAACTCCCATAGCCTTGAGCTTGGCAACCAGTTCATCGACATCGGCGACCTTGACGCCCGCGGTGCGCTTGGGCGGTTCGACGACCTTGAGCGTTTCCAGCCGTGCGCCGATGTCGACGCCATAATCGGCAGGTGTTTTCTGGGCGAGCGGCTTACTCTTCGCCTTCATGATGTTGGGCAGCGAGGCATAGCGCGGCTCGTTCAGACGCAGGTCGGTGGTGACGATCGCGGGGGTGGACAGCTTGACCGTCTCCAGCCCGCCATCGACTTCGCGGGTCACCGACACGCTGTCGCCTTCAACCTCTACCTTCGATGCAAAAGTGCCCTGCGGCAGGTTCAGCAGCGCCGCCAGCATCTGGCCGGTCTGGTTG
>DOMY01000214.1 GCA_003509785.1 Gemmobacter sp. | reverse complement strand
GAAAAGAACGGGTTGGCGAGGTTTGGCACCAAAGCCACAATCCCCCCCGTCCGGCGGTGGCGCAGATTGCGGGCCGCCAGATTGGGGCGATACCCCGTGGCCTCGACCGCGGCCTGAACGGCGGCGCGGGGTTCTTCGCTGACCAGCCCGGGATTGGACAGGGTTCGGCTGACTGTGGCGGTGGAGACCCCCGCCATCCGGGCAACATCGCTGATTTTCGGCCTGTCGTGTTTCATGCCCCCTCTTACGCTGCGGGGCAGCGTCGCTCAATCCGCTACAGGGTCGCAGATTTGTCTTGCAACCGATTACATTGCAGTTCTATCTTCAATGCAACCGATTACATTCGCCAGACTTTGGGAGGAGTTGATGCGAACGATCAAAGGCCCTGGCCTTTTCCTTGCGCAATTCGCAGGGGAAGGGGCGCCGTTCAATTCCTTTGCCGCCATCACGAAATGGGCCGCCGGTTGCGGTTATCGGGGGGTGCAGCTGCCCAGCTGGGATGCGCGTCTGTTCGATCTGGAGAAGGCCGCCGCCTCGCAGGATTACTGCGACGAGATTCGGGGTGTGGCTGCCGAAAACGGTGTGGAGATCACCGAGCTTTCCACCCATCTGCAGGGCCAGCTGGTGGCGGTGCATCCGGCCTATGATGTGGCGTTCGATGGCTTTGCGGCCCCCGCCGTGCGGGGCAACCCGAAGGCGCGGCAGGAATGGGCGGTGGATCAGGTGACCAAGGCGCTGACCGCGTCGCGCCGGTTGGGGCTTTCGGCCATGGCGTCCTTTTCCGGCGCGCTGGCCTGGCCTTACATCTATCCCTGGCCGCAGCGCCCGGCCGGGCTGGTGGAGGAGGCGTTCGACGAGCTTGCCCGCAGGTGGCGCCCGATTCTGGATCATGCCGAAGATCAGGGCGTGGATATCTGCTATGAGATCCACCCCGGCGAAGATCTGCATGATGGCATCAGCTATGAGATGTTTCTGGAGCGCACCGGCAACCATGCGCGGGCCAATATGCTGTACGACCCGTCGCATTACGTTCTGCAGCATCTGGATTACCTGCAGAACATCGACATCTACCACGAGCGCATCCGCATGTTCCACGTCAAGGATGCCGAGCTGAACCCGACGGGGCGGCAGGGGGTTTACGGCGGGTTCCAGTCCTGGGTGAACCGGGCCGGGCGGTTCCGGTCGCTTGGCGACGGGCAGGTGGATTTCGGCGCGGTGTTTTCCAAGCTGACGCAATACGGCTTTGACGGCTGGGCGGTGGTGGAATGGGAATGCTGCCTGAAACATCCCGAGGACGGGGCGCGAGAAGGGGCGGAATTCGTGCAGGCGCATATCATCCGCGTCACCGAAAAGGCGTTTGACGATTTCGCGGGGGCGGGCACCGACCGTGCCGCCAACCGCCGGATGCTGGGGCTGGAGGCATGATGGAACCGATCCGTCTGGGCATGGTGGGTGGCGGCCAGGGGGCCTTTATCGGCGGTGTGCATCGCATCGCGGCGCGGCTGGATGGCGCGTTCAGCTTGGTGGCGGGGGCACTGTCTTCCGATCCGGTCCGGGCGCAGGCTTCGGCGACAGAGCTGGGGATCGCGCGCAGCTATGCCGATTTCCGCCAGATGGCACAGCGCGAGGCGCGGCGGGCGGACGGGATCGAGGCGGTGGCGATTGTCACCCCCAACCATATGCATGCAGGCCCGGCCATCGAGTTTCTGAAGCGCGGCATCCATGTGATCTGCGACAAGCCGCTGACCGCCACCATGGCCGAGGCAAAGAAGCTGGCGAAAGCCGCCGAAAGCGCCAATGCGCTGTTCATCCTGACGCATAATTACACGGGCTATCCGTTGATCCGGCAGGCCCGCGCCATGGTGGCGCGTGGCGATCTGGGCGCGATCCGGCTGGTGCAGGTGGAATATGTGCAGGACTGGCTGACGCAGGAGGTACGGCACAAGCAGGCGGAATGGCGCACCGATCCGGCGCGGTCCGGCCTTGGTGGCGCGCTGGGGGATATTGGCACCCATGCCTATAATCTGGCGGCCTTTGTGGCGGGTGTGGAGCCGGAACAGCTTGCCGCCGATACATCTTCCTTCGTGCCGGGGCGGGCGCTGGATGACAATGCCCATGTGATGTTGCGCTATGCGGGCGGGGCAAAGGGGATGCTGTGGGCGAGCCAGGTGGCGCCGGGGCATGAAAACGGGCTGCGGCTGCGGATCTATGGCGACAAGGGCGGGCTGGACTGGGGGCAGGAAAACCCCAACCAGCTGTGGTTCACCCCCTTTGGCGAACCGAAGCGCCTGCTGACGCGCAATGCCGCCGGGGCGGGGCCCGAGGCGCAGCGGGTCAGCCGTATTCCCGGGGGGCATCCCGAAGGATATCTGGAGGCTTTTGCCACGATCTATACCGAAGCGGCACGGGCGATCTGGGCGCATCAGGCGGGCCTGCCTGCACCAGAGGGGGTGATCTATCCCACGCTGGCCGACGGGTTGAAGGGGATGCGTTTCGTGGAGGCCTGCGTGCAATCGGCGCGGCGCAATTCCGGCTGGGTCACGCTATGACCGCCGTTCTGGAACTGCGGGATGTGCGCAAGAGCTTTGGTCCGATCGAAATTCTGCATGGCATCGACTTTGCACTGCACGCGGGCGAGGTTCACGCGCTGATCGGGGAAAACGGCGCCGGAAAATCCACCGTGATGAAGATCCTGGGTGGCTATCTGGAACCCACATCGGGCGGCGTGCTGCTGGATGGCAAGCCTGCGCAATATCACAGTGGCGCGGCAGCCGAGGCGCAGGGCGTTGTGGTGATCCATCAGGAATTCAACCTGGCGCCCGATCTGACGGTGGCCGACAATATCTGGCTGGGCCGCGAGATGGGCGGGCTGTTTCTGGATCACAAGGCGATGCGGGCGGGGGCGCAGGCGCTGCTGGATCAGCTGGATTGCCCGGTCAGCCCCGATGCGCGCATCCGCGATCTGGCGGTATCGGATCGCCAGATGGTGGAAATTGCCAAGGCGCTTGGCCGCAAGGCGCGGGTGCTGATCATGGATGAACCCTCGGCGGTGCTGACGCATCGCGAGGTTGAGGTGCTGTTCCGCATGATCGACAAGCTGCGGGCTGCAGGGGTGGCGCTGCTGTACACCTCGCACCGGCTGGAAGAGATCAGCCATCTGGCGGACCGGATCACCGTTTTGCGCGATGGCGCCGTGGTGCGTCAGGCACAGCGGGGCGAACTGACCGAGGACGGTATGGCAACGGCCATGGTCGGGCGTGACCTGAACGACATATTTCCGCCGCGCCGTGCCGATTTCGGCCCCGTGGTGCTGGAGGTGGAAGATTTCGCTGTGCCGCCGCTGGTGCAGGGCGTGAGCCTGAGCCTGCGGCGGGGCGAGGTTCTGGGGATTTCGGGCCTTGTGGGGGCGGGGCGCACCGAACTGGCCGAAGGGCTGGTGGGGCTGCGGCCGCATCACGGGCAGATCCGCCGCAATGGCGTGCCGGTCAGCATCCGCAACCTTTCGGATGCGGCGCATCACCGGATTGCCTATCTGACCGAAGACCGCAAGGAACGCGGCCTGCTGCTGGCCAAGACGCTGCGCGAAAACCTGACGCTGTCGACGCTGTCCCGGTTTGGTGGTGCGCTGATTTCGCGCCCCGCCGAAGAGGCCGCGCTGACCCAGGCGATCAGCGATTTCGACATCCGCGCGCCCAGCCGGGATATGGCGGTGGGCAATCTGTCGGGCGGCAATCAGCAGAAGTTGCTGCTGGCGAAAACCATGCTGCCAGAGCCTGAAATCGTCATCATTGATGAACCGACGCGCGGCATCGACATCGGCACCAAGAGCCAGATCTACCATTTCATAGACCGGCTGGCCCGCGAAGGGCTGAGCGTTATCGTCATATCCTCTGACATGCCCGAAATTCTTGGCCTGTCCGACCGGGTGCTGGTCATGCGGCAGGGCCGTGTGGCGGGCGTGCTGGATGGTGCCGCGATCAGTGAAACCGCCGTGGTACGGCTGGTCATGGGCACAACAGAAACTGTCGCAGATGAAAAGGCCCCCGCTCATGCCTAAGCTATCGCTGTCCACCACCGGGCCGCTGGCAGCCCTTGTGCTGCTGATCGTTCTGGGGGCGTTTCTGAACGACAATTTCCTGTCGGCGGGCAATATCACCAACGTTCTGGCCCGATCCGCCTTTATCGGCATGATCGCCGTGGGCATGACATTCGTGATCACCTCGGGCGGGCTGGATCTTTCGGTCGGGTCGATGGCGGCCTTCATCGCCGGGATGATGATCATGGCGATGAACGCCATGCTGCCCACGCTGGGCATCGGTATTCCGCTGGTGCTGGCGGGTATGGCGGTGGCCTTGCTGGTGGGTTTGCTGGCGGGTCTTGGCAATGGGCTGCTGATTACGCGCGCGGGCATCGAGCCGTTCATCGTGACGCTGGGCACCATGGGCATCTTTCGCAGTCTGGTGACCTGGATTGCGGATGGCGGCACGCTCAGCCTCGATTTCGAGGCGCGGCAGTTCTATCGCCCGGTCTATTACGGCGGCATCTTCGGCATCGCCTGGCCGATCATCGTCTTTGCTGTGGTCGCGGTGGCGGGCGAAATCGCCATGCGCCACACCCGGTTCGGCCGCTATTGCGAGGCGATCGGGTCGAATGACAAGGTTGCGCGCTATTCGGCTGTCAAGGTCGAGCGGATGCAGCTGTGGACCTATGTTGCGCTTGGTCTTTTGGTTGGGCTGGCCACCATCCTTTATGTGCCGCGCCTTGGCTCGGCCTCGGGGTCCACCGGGTTGCTGTGGGAGCTGGAGGCGATTGCAGCCGTCATCATCGGGGGCACTGCGCTGAAGGGCGGCTATGGCCGGGTCTGGGGCACGGTGGTGGGCGTGCTGATCCTGAGCCTGATCGACAATATCCTGAACTTGGCCGACCTCGTATCGCCCTATCTGAACGGCGCGATCCAGGGCGTCATCATCGTGCTCGCCGTTGTGTTGCAACGCGGGAAGTCATCCGCTGAAGGGCGGTAACCATCCGCCGCCGGGGAGGGCGGCGCAAAGGGAGGAAGACCATGAAACGCAGAGATTTCTTTGGCGCAACCGCCGCACTGGCCCTTGGGGTCAGCCTGGCGACCGGGGCCATGGCGCAGGACAAGACATTCGTGATCGGCGTGTCGATCCCCTCGGCCACGCATGGCTTCATGGGGGGGCTGAACTGGCACGCCCAGCAGACCATCGAGCGGCTGGAAGCCACCTATCCGCAGCTGGATTTCGTGCTGGCCACGGTGGGCGAGCCGGGCAAGCAGGTGGATGATCTGGAGGATATGCTTGCCACCCGCAACATCGACGGGCTGGTGGTGCTGCCTTTCGAATCCGAACCGCTGACCGGGCCGGTGAAAGCGGTGAAGGATGCGGGCAAATGGGTGACGGTGGTGGATCGCGGCCTGTCGCAGCCGGGCATCGAAGATCTGTATGTGGCGGGCGACAATACCGCTTTCGGGCAGGTGGCCGGTGAATATTTCAAGGCAAACCTGCAATCGGGTGCCAAGATCGTGGTGCTGCGCGGCATCCCCACCACGCTGGATAACGAACGGGTCGATGCGTTCCAGAAGGCCATCGACGGGTCGGGGATCGAGATTGTCGACATGCAGCATGGCAACTGGAACCGCGATGATGCCTTTACCGTCATGCAGGATTTCCTGTCGAAGCACCCCAAGATCGACGCGGTCTGGGCGGCGGATGACGATATGGCGCTGGGGGTGATGGAGGCCATCGCCCAGGCTGGCCGCGAGGATGAGATGTGGATCGTCGGCGGCGCCGGCATGAAGGAAATCATCAAGCGCATCATGGATGGCGACAAGCAGATCCCGGTGAACGTGACCTATCCGCCCGCCCAGATCTCTGCCGCGATCGAGATGACGGCGCTGCGCTTCGTGTCGGATACGCCGGTTTACGGGCGCTTCATCATCGGCTCCACCCTTGTGACACAGGAGAATGCGGAACGGTTCTATTTCCCCGATAGCCCGTTCTGATCGGCTGCCGCCCGTTTCGGGCGTAGCCACCTTGTACCGGGCAAGCCAGGCTTGCCCGGTCTTTTCGTTGAGCGGGGGCTGATTGCCGGACAGCCGATCATCTGCGCGGCAAGAACGAGGCAAATCTAGGTAGAACAATCTGATCGTGCCTGCCGCAGCATTTTGTCGCGATCTGATCTGGATCAGGTCGCACCGCGTGAAAGCGGTTATATCCGGCATCTGGAATACAGCTTTGGGGCAGGGTATGGCGGTGAAGCAGGCAGAGGCCGCAGCATTGGACCGGCTGTTGCAGCCGGTGGGAAACAGGCTGCGGCGTGCCGCGTGGATTTCGGCGCTGGCTGCGCTGATCTGGCCTGCGCAGGCGGCAGTGATCGCCCATGCCCTGGGGGGGCTGGTGGAGGGCCGGGCGGTTGTGGCCTGGCAATCGGCGGGGATGTTTGCGGCTTTGGGCCTGATCCGGGCCGGGCTGGGCATGCTGGCCGACCGGCAGGCGCAGCTGGCCGCAGAGGTGATCGTGGCAGAGACCCGCAGGCGGATCATCCTGCGCGAAAGCCGTCGGGCCGAAGACACCGCCTTTGGCGGGGCAGGGGCGGTGGCGGCGCTGGCGGTGGAAAAGCTGGATCTGCTGCAGCCCTATGTCACCCGCTATGCCCCGGCGCGGGCACGGGTGGCGGTGGTGCCGCTTGTCATTCTTGCGCTGGCCTTCTGGCATTCTTGGGCGGTGGGGCTGGTGCTTCTGGTGTCAGGGCCGCTGATCCCGGTTTTCATGGCGCTGGTGGGTATGGCGGCAAAGGATGCCAGCGCCCGGCAGATGGCCGAGATCGGCAGCCTGAATGATCTGCTTGTGGAACGGCTGGCGGCGCTGGCCGATATTCGGCTGCTGGGGGCGGCGGAACCTGTGATGGCGGGGTTTGCGACGCAGGCGCGGGATCTGCGGCAGCGCACCATGGCGGTGCTGCGCATCGCTTTCCTGTCTTCCACCGTGCTGGAGCTGTTTGCGGCCATCGGTGTGGCCATGGTTGCGGTTTATGTGGGCTTTTCCTTGCTGGATGCGGTGCAGTTCGGGGCATGGGGCGTGCCGCTATCTGCCACGGTGGGGATGTTTCTGCTGTTGCTGGCGCCCGAGTTCTATCAGCCCCTGCGCGATCTGGCGGCGGCCTGGCATGACCGGGCGGCGGCTTTGGCCGTGGCGGATGATCTGGCGCAGTGGCAGGCGGCGGAAACCCCGGATCTGCCGGGGCAGGGCGCGTGGTCAGAACCCCTGGCCGGGCCAGCGACGATCCACCTTTCGGGGGTGACAACGCCCGATGGCCGGATGCTGCCGGCGATCGAGATTGCGGCAGGCGAGTCTGTGGCGCTGGTGGGGCCTTCGGGGGCGGGCAAGACCACGGTGCTGCGGTTGATGGCCGGGCTTCTGCCGGTTTCGGCATCGCAGGTTCTGGTGGCGGGTCTGCCGCTGGATGATGCAACGGCCGATGGCTGGCGGGCGCGGATCGGGTGGATGCCGCAGGCGCCGCATTTCCTTAATGCAAGCCTGCGCGGCAATCTGGCGATGGGGCGGGCGGGTGATCTGGTGCCTGCCCTGCGCGCGGCGGCGGTTCTGGATGTGGTGCAGGCGCTGCCTGATGGTTTGAACACCCGGCTGGGGGAAACCGGGGGCGGCCTGTCGGGGGGNNCGGGCCATTCATGGTGCGCCGGATGTGATCCTGGCGGATGAGCCGACCGCCGATCTGGATGCCGCCGCCGCCGAAATGGTGACCGAGGGCTTGCTGGCGCAGGCTGCGCGGGGGGCGACGCTGGTTGTGGCAACGCATGACATGGCGCTGGCGGCGCGTATGGGCCGGATCATCCGGCTGGAGGCTGCGGCATGAGGGCGCTTTGGAACATCTTTGTTCTGGTGCTGCGCGATCAGCGGCGGGCGCTGTTGCGCGGGGCCTTGCTGGGGCTGGCGGTGCTGCTGATGGGGGTGGGTTTGCTGGGCCTTTCGGGCTGGTTCATCACGGCCGCCGCCGCCGCGGGATTGGCGGGGCTGGGGGCGGTGTTCGATGTGTTCCGGCCTTCGGCGCTGGTACGGCTGTTGGCGCTGAGCCGGGCCGCCGCCCGCTATGGCGAGCGGTTGCTGACCCATGATGCCACCCTGCTTGCGCTGGAAACCCTGCGCCTGCGGCTGCTGGCGGCGCAGCTGGTGGCGCCCTATGGCCGGATGGTGCGGTTGCGCGGCGCACAGGCGCTGAACCGGCTGACAGCAGATGTGGATGCGCTGGATGGTGTGTCGCTGCGGCTGATCCTGCCGCTGGTGTCGGGGATGCTGGCGCAGGGCATTGTTTTTGCGGGCCTTTGGGCATTTGTGGGGGTGAAGATCGCGCTTTGGCTTCTGCTGGCCTGTCTTGTGGGGGCGGCGGTGATCCTTGCGCTGGCGATCCGCCCGGCGGTGCCGCTGTCGCGCCGGGNNCCTGCCGCAGCCGGCTGGTGGATCTGATCCGCGCCCGGCGTGATCTGGCGACACATGGTCGGCTGGCAGCGCAGGCCGCGCTGGTGCAGGAGGCCGAGCGGCGCCGGATGGCAGACCGGCACAGGCTGGACCGGATCGAACGGCGGGCGTGTGCGGCGGTTTCGGCCCTGATGGTGCTGGTGGTGGCGGGCGCCTTGGGTCTGGGCATATCGGCGGTTCAGGCGGGCGAGATGGTGCCCGCATTTGCGGCGCTTGCCGTTTTCGCCGCGCTGGCGCTGGCAGAAACGCTGCATCCGCTGCGGCGGGCGGTGGCCGANNGCAGGTGGCGCCCGGCGAAACCGTGGCTTTGACGGGGGCGAGCGGATCTGGCAAATCGACGCTGCTGCTGGCGATTGCCGGGTTGCATCCGGTGGCGGGCGGGCAGATCCTCATTCTGGGCAGCCCGGTGCAGGATTGGCCGGAAACCGCGCTGCGCCAGTATGTTACCCTAGTGTCGCAGCGCCATGCCCTGATGGCGGGCAGCGTGGCCGAGGCGCTGCGGCTGGCCGATCCTGAAGCGACAGAAGCACAGATGATGGCGGTGCTGGAGGCTGTCTGTCTGGCGCCGGTGATCGCGGGGCGGGGCGGGGTGGCGCTGCAGATCGGGCCGCGTGGCGGGGGGCTTTCCG
>DOMY01000210.1 GCA_003509785.1 Gemmobacter sp. | reverse complement strand
GCATGACATGGGGGTGATTGCCGAGACGGCGGATCGGGTGGCGGTGATGTATGCCGGGCGGCTGGTGGAGATCGGCCCGGTGGCCGAGGTCATCGCCCGCCCCAGCCATCCCTATACGCGCGGGCTGATGGGCTCGATCCCCACGCTGGGCGCGCGGGTGCCCCGGCTGCAACAGATCGACGGTTCGATGCCGCGTCTGGATGCCATCCCGCAGGGCTGCGCCTTCAACCCGCGTTGCCCGCATGTGATGCCGCGCTGCCGGGCAGAACGCCCCGAGCTGCGCCCCAGCGGGTCTGGCCACAGCGCCTGCTGGCTCAACACCCTCGCACAGGAGAGCGCCGCATGACCTCCCCCGCCCTTACCGTCACCCATCTGACGCGGCTGTTCAACGTCTCGGCCCCCTGGCTGAACCGGGTGGTCGAGCGCAGACCCAAGGCCTTTCTGCGCGCCGTCGACGATATCAGCTTCACGGTGCCCGCCGGTGGCTGCCTGAGCCTTGTCGGGGAAAGTGGCTGCGGAAAATCCACCGTGGCGCGGCTGGTGACAGGGCTCTACGAGCCCAGCACCGGCCAGTTGCGCTTTGCCAATGGCAAGGACGGCAAACCTTTGGCGGCGCAGATGATCTTTCAGGATCCCTATGCCAGCCTCAACCCGCGTTGGCGCGTGTTCGACATCATCGCCGAACCGCTGCGCGAGCTGAAACTGCGTGACACCGAGGCGGAGATCGCGGTGCGGGTGGGCGAGCTGCTGACCACGGTAGGACTTGCGCCGCGCGACGGGCGCAAGTTCCCGCATGAGTTTTCCGGTGGGCAGCGGCAGCGGATCTCGATTGCGCGCGCGCTGGCGACTGAGCCGGAATTTCTGGTCTGCGACGAACCGACCTCGGCACTGGATGTTTCGGTGCAGGCGCAGATCCTCAATCTGATGCGACGCCTGCAGGATGAAATGGGGCTGACCTATCTGTTCATCAGCCATGACATGAGCGTGGTGCGCCACATGTCAGACCAGATCGCCGTGATGTATCTGGGGCGGATCGTGGAACAGGCTGCCACCGAAGTGCTGTTTGCCGGGCCGAAGCACCCCTATACGCAGCTGTTGCTTGATACGATCCCGAACGTGGCCGAGCCGCGCCGCGACCGGGTGCCGCAATCAGGCGAGGTGCCCAGCCCGATGGCCCCGCCTTCGGGCTGCACCTTCCATCCGCGCTGCCCGCAGGCTGATGCGCGCTGTTCGGCAGAGCGGCCGGAAATGCAGGCCTATAGCGACGGCAGCCGCGTGGCCTGTCATCGCGTGGCAGAGGCCATGGCCGCGCTGGCCGTGCCTTCCGTCGGGGAGCATCGCCTGTCGGCCTGACCAGAGGGACTGACAACAAAGGGCCGCGCCGGATGATCGGCGCGGCCCTTTGTTGTACTGGCGGCCCCAGCAGCCCCGGCTTGGAACAAGGCAGCAGCACGGAAAAAGACCGCGCCGATGGTCTGGCGCGGTCAGGTGTCCCAGGAGGGGTCGCAGGGAAGGGGGTCAGGCAGACTGCGCCAGAGTGCAGACGGACTTGGCGCGCGGATAATCGTAGGCACCAATCTTGGAGGTGGCAAAGCCGCCGCCCACCAGACCTTCGGCCAGTTTCACGGCGGCGCTGACGCCATCGATCACCGGCATCCCGGTGCGCCGTTGCAGCAGGTCGCAGAGATCCGACATGCCGGCACAGCCCAGCACTACCGCTTCGGCGCCATCCACGTCGCGCGCGGCCTCGATTTCCCGCACCAGTCTTGCCTCGGCGGTGGCGGGATCCTGCTCCAGCGCCAGAACCGGCATATCCACCGCACGCACGGAGCGGCAGCGATGGCCCGCGCCATAGGCTTCGACCAGATCCTCGATGATCGGCACCGAGCGGGGCAGGGTGGTGACGATGGAAAAGCGCGTGGCGATGGTGGACGCCACCTGTAGCGCCGCTTGACAGATGCCAATCACCGGCCCTGCCGCGATCTCGCGCGCCGCGGCCAGACCCGGATCGTCGAAACAGGCGATGACATAGGCATCGACGCCCCGCGCCTCGCCGGCGCGGATCAGGTCGAGCATCGCGGGCACCGACAGCGCCTCGTCGGCATGGCCTTCAATGCTGCTGGGGGTGCCCCTGGGGTTCACTGCCTCGATCTCGGTGCCGGGAAAGGCGCAACGCAGCGCGCTGTCACCGATCTGCGCGGTCATCGAAGCGGTGGAATTCGGGTTGATCACAAGGATTTTCATGGCTCAGGCCCTCGCTTTCACACGGTCCAGCACCGAGTTGAGACTGGGCGAGGGCATTTCGAACTGCCGATCCGAGGTGATGTAATTGTCGGCATGAAGCCGGGCGATGGGCTGGTAACGATCCGGGTCGACATAGCGGCCTTCGGCATCCAGACAGTCCCTGTGCACATGCATATGCACCACTTCACCCAGCACGATCACGCGGCGCTCATAGTCGATCAGTCGCTCTACCCGACATTCCATGGCGCAGGGGCTTTCCACGATGCGCCGCGCCGCCACCTGTTCGCAGGGCGCTGCGGTCAGGCCGGACAGCGAGATTTCATCCACATCCGGTGCCACCCCCAGCCCGCAGACCAGCATGGCATCGGCAATCGCCATATCCACCATGTTCACCACGAACTCGCGGTTGCGGCGGATATTGCGCACAGTATCCTTTTCCTGCCCGTCGGGTTTGGTCTGTATGCCAAGGATCACGATGGCAGGATCATGCGAGAACACGTTGAAAAAGCTCATTGGGGCTGCGTTGTCCTGCCCGCCTTCCGACAGGGTGGAGACGAGCGCGATCGGCCTGGGGCCGATGAAATTGGTCAGCAGGCGGTAACGGTCCTGCGCCGCGATCCGGGTGAAATCAAAATCCATCGGCATTCCTGTCGGCTGTGGCCTGTCGGCTGTTGCGGCGTACGGAGTGGGCTGGACTCCGCCCGGATTTCCCGGTTGCTCTGCTGGACAATATTGTCTACATTTTTGTAGTCAACATCTACATGGCCCGCAGATTGACTTTTTGAGGTGGGCAGCAAGAATGCAGGTGAAACCAAGGAGCCTCTATGTATCACAGCAAAGAAACCGTGACCGGCCCGACGGCCGAGATCTGCGAGCGTATCTGGCTGTCGATCGCGGAGAAGCGGCTCCGGCCCGGTGCCCGGCTGAAGGAAGAACAACTGGCCGAGATTTTCGATGTCAGCCGCGCGCGGGTGCGGCAGGCGCTGTCGGTGCTGGAAAGTGACGGTCTGGTAACGATCGTACCGAACCGCGGGGCCTTTGTATCCGAGCCCGGCGTGGACGAGGCGCGTGACGTATTCCATGTGCGCAAGCAGATTGAGGCGCGGGTGCTGGAGCGACTGATCGACCGCATCTCGGAGGAGGAAATAGCGCAGCTGGATGCCCATGTGGAGNNCCTGACGCAGGAGCGCGAGGCCGATCAGCGCGGGGATACTTCAGCCATCATCCGGCTGTCGGGCGGCTTTCACCTGCGACTGGCCGGGCTTGCCGGATCGGGTTTTCTGTTCGGGATCCTGCGCGACCTGATCTCGCGCAGCTCGCTGATCACGGCGATGTATCGCGCGCGACATCTGCACAATTGTGGCCCGGATGAACATGCGAGCCTGATCGAGCGCATCCGCGCGCGCGACAAGGCCGGGGCTCTGCGGATCATGCAGGATCATCTGCAGCATGTAGAAAACGAGCTGAACCTGACTGAGGAAGTGCCGACAATCCGCGACCTGCGGCAGGCACTGGTCTGACCTCTGGCTTGGGACGAACGGAGACCGTCCGGCCCGATCTGGCTCGGGCGGCGGAAATTGGGGTCGTTGGTTTGTCATTTCAGACAACCGACCGCACTTTCCGCTTAGGCTCTCTCATCCACGCATCATGGACCAGCGTGTCGATAGGGCTGCTGGCTGGGGGTCACGCCAGCCTTCCACCGCGGTTCACCCCTCAATCAAGACCCACGGTTCGAAGGGTCAAGCTGGGTATTGTCAGCCTTTCTGGTCCAGATCATCCCGAACAGCACAGGTCCGCTCGGGAACTTGTCGCAACCCAGTTTAGAACGCGCCGCTTGCGAAGCAATTATGCCGTTAATGATAGTTATGTAACATGTTTTGAAAGGAAGGGTGGGCTGCACTCCCGGCGAGATGGGCGAAGCGGTTGTTCAAGCCGCTCGCGGCGTATCGGAAAGAAATCAGGCTGGTGGTCGTGCGGAATGGTGGTTCCGCGATCCGGCAGGCAGGCCTGTTGCCGTCTGTAAGCTATGCTGACAGATCGGCGGGCGCCTCTTGTCCTAGGCCTCTCGGTTCAGGAACATTCCGTATCCGCCAGACGAAAGGCTGCATCTGCTTAGAAACTCGCCCGCATCAAACGGCGCGCCGTCCCAGGTGCCAAGGCTGAACACATAGCTAATGTCGCAGGATGGGCGGACCGCAAGGGCCGCCGTTATCGCCACTGTATTCGTCCGGGACCATTGCCGCCTGTGAAACCGTTGCAGATGGTGTTTGAAGATGAACCACCGCCGAGCTTCGCGGATCTGCCCATCGCCGTAACCGCAGCAGAAAACGAAATACCAGCGATGAACCAGACAACTGGATGGCCAAATCCGCGAGCATCGGTCAGTAGCGCGTAAGGGAGGTCACATCCGAAGTTTTCTGCAAACCCGCCATCGCACTGCCGAAGTTCCTGACAGCGTAGAGCGAATAAAGCACGTCGATCACCTGCAGCTGCGCGATCTTGGACACCATGGATTCGTGATAGTCGGCAGAGCCGATGACGCCGGTCACCGTCGGCGTGAACAGCCTGATGTCAGCATGACGCACGATGGGGGAATCGGGGAAAGAGGTGATGCACAGCGTTGTCGCACCCTGCGCCTTGGCCTCCTTCAGGCTGTCCACCGTCGAGATGGTGCGGCCCGAGTTGCTGATGCCGATCGCCAAGGATCTGGGCCCCAGGGTCGAGGTCGAGATCTGGCGTATGCCCAGATCGCGGAAGAACTGGCAGGATTTGCCCACCCGCATAAACCGCAGCAAGGCGTTTTCCACGCAGAGCAGTGAAGCCCCCATGGCAAAGAAAGCCAGCGTATCCGCAGCTTCGATCGCGGCCACTGCCCGTTCCAGCTCTTCCGCCGAAAGGCCTGCGCGCGTGTCGGCAATCGTCATCGTATAGCGGGCGGTGACCTTGGACAGGACAGAGGCGGTATCATCCTCTTCGGTGATGTCTTCATAGACATGGCGGTCGGTGATTGCAGAAGCCCCCGCCGCCGTCCCTTGCGATAGTTCTTCGGCAATCAGAATCTTGAACTGCTGGAAGCTGGTCACCTCGATCTCGCGGACAAAGCGGGTGACCGTGGACTCGGACACCTCGCATTGCGTGGCCAGATCCTTGATGGAAATTGACTTTATATCCTCCGGTGCCCTCAGAACCCGCTCTGCGATCCGCCGCAGCGCCGGGTTCATATAGGCCGACATCCAGCGGATGCGGGCGATAATGCCTTGCTTCGGCTCGGTGGCGATGTTCATTCGGGCCTCGTCTGCTGTGCTTCATGCAATTCTATAGCCTGCACAGCATATGA
The DNA here is from genome assembly GCA_003509785.1 of Gemmobacter sp. Taxonomy (GTDB): domain Bacteria; phylum Pseudomonadota; class Alphaproteobacteria; order Rhodobacterales; family Rhodobacteraceae; genus Gemmobacter. Next base: position 29,785 of record DOMY01000210.1, on the reverse strand, counting down.
AAGCGAATTCCTTTCTTACCAGATGTCTGTCGCCCCCCGCGCTTCGACAAGGCCTTGCCGCATGGCGGCCAGTGCGATGCGCGCCGCTTCGGCCGGGCGTTCCCAGGCGCGACGCCACAAGCGCAGGCCCCCGACAAGATCGGCCGCCAGCGGTGCGGGCGAGAAACTTTCCACCGTATAGTCGCCGTCATAGCCTGCCGCACAAAGCGCACGGAAACAGCCTTTCAGATCGAAGGTGCCGGTGCCCAGTAGGCCGCGATGATTGTCGGCCAGATGCACATACCCCAGAAGTGCTGCATTGCGCTGGATCGCGGCTGCGATGTCGGATTCTTCGATGTTCATGTGGAAGGTATCAAGATGCAGGAACAGGTTGCGCCCGCCTGCCCTGCGGATCAAGTCGGCGCCTTGATCCAGGGTGTTCACCATGTAGGATTCATAGCGGTTCACTGGCTCGATGCCCAACCGCACACCCAGTTCGCCTGCGCGGGCATCCAGCCGGGTAAGTGCCTGCGCGACCTGATCGCGCTGCGCCTCGGTCGGTGGGGCGACATAGCTGTTGAAAGCGGCATAGGTGATGCCGCTGACAGCAGGCGCCTGCAGATCTGCCGCAATCTCCAGACACCGCGCGACGGTTGCCTCGCCACGGGCCGCAACTTCAGGATCGGGCGAGGAAATATCGCTGTCGGGCGACAGTGCCATCCCTAGGCGCAGGCCGATCCCAGTATCGCGGGCCGCGCGGGCCGTGGCGGCTACGTTCAGCTGCGTCGGATCGGAGATCAGCACCTCGATCAGGTCAAAGCCGATCTCATGCGCGGTCTGGCAGGCCGCGGCGGCGGTGACGGCGTTCCAGTCACTTGTGAAGACAAGGGAATGTACCCCGAACTTGCTGGTCATCATCAACTCCTTATCTGTTCTCGCGGCGGGGCAGTGCCGCCTTGTGCTGCAGGGCATGGCCTGCACCTGCCAGTTCTGCCTGCATGAAGGTTAATGCCTTCTGCGCCAGATCGGCAGAATCCGTCCAATGCGTGGTCCAGGCTGCCAAGGCATCGGCCACGCCGCCGTTCAGAACCGCGGGCGAAAAGGCCTCGAAAACGATGGGGCCATCATAGCCCGCGCGCAGCAGCGCCCGGAAGAAGGTAGGAAAATCCACCGAACCGGAGCCGAGATAGCCGCGATGGCTTTCGCCTACATGCACATGGCCGATCACGTTGATGTTGCGCGCAATGCTTTCAGCGATGTCATGCTCTTCGATGTTCATGTGAAAGCTGTCGATATGCGCGAAGAGCGCGGGCGAACCCACGCGGCGCACCATTGCCGCCGCATCGTCCAGCGTGTTGATCACGTTGGATTCATATCGGTTCACCGCCTCAATCCCCAACCGGATGCCCGCAGTCTCTGCCCGTTCCGCCAGCCGGGCATAGCAGTCGGCCACGCGTGACAGCGTGCCAGGGGCCGCGGCATGGGCGTAGCGGTGCATGGCACAATGCGTGACCCCGCCCAGAAGACGCGATCCCATGTCGCGCGTGGCTAGAATGGCATCGGCAATCAGCCGCTCGCCTGCGGCTGCAATCGCCGGATCCGGGCTGGAAATGTCGGCGCCGGGATTCAGCGCCATGCCGGTGACGGCGGAAAGCCCACTGGCCGACAGCGCCCGCGCCGTCGCTTCGGGGCGTGCCTCTGCCGGATCGAAGATCACCGCCTCGATCAGGTCATAGCCCGCTTCGGCGGTTGCCGCGCAGGCGCGGGAAATATCGGCCTCGGTCCATTGCGTGACCCAGACGAGGGCATGAATGCCAAGTAGCGGCATGGCGTTCCCTTTCAGAAGATCGACCGGATCGTGCCACCATCGGCCCGATGGGTGACACCGTTCATCGCGGCATTGGTGGCCAGTTGCACCACGCCCCGGCCATGCAGCGCCGGGTCGATCAGCCGTTGCGTCAGGTTGCCGGGCTGGACATCGCGGTAGAAGTCACGCAGCGCCTCGGGCACCGTCTTGCCCTGTTCGCGGGCCAGACCTTCGAAATAGCCCTGCACGGATTCGGTGGCAGTGGTGCCCGGCATGTAGCTGGTCACCCGCACATCCGTGCCCCGCGTCAGTTCGGCCAGCGCGCGTGACAGCCCCAGCATGGCGGTCTTGGTGGTGGAATAGGGCACCATGTTGCCGATGGACCGGATCGCCGCTTCTGACGATATGAAGACGACGCTGCCAGAGTTGCGGTCCAGCATCCGGCGCAGCAGGATGCGGGTAATGCGGATCGCAGTCATCAGGTTGTGTTCGAAATACTCGATCCACCGGTCATCGCTGACCTCGAAGAAATCGTTCACATCGAAGACGCCGATATTGTTGACCAGATGCGCCACAGGGCCCAAATCTTCGGCAAAGGCCGCAAGCGTTTCCGCGCCATCGACGGTCAGAAGATCGGCAACCACACCATGGGCCCGTGGCCCGACCTTTGCGCAGGCAGTCTCCAGCCTGCCCTTGTCACGCCCGTTGATGACGACGATGGCGCCTTCATCGTGAAACGCCTTCGCAATGGCGAAGCCGATGCCAGTGCCGCCCCCGGTGACGGCGACAACCTTGTTTTCCAAACCAAAATCCATGTCAGGCCCCTTGTCTGCGTGTGTTTGTGCCGATCAGCCGTGCCAGCCCGCGCCCGATGCGCGCGCGCCAGACATCCAGACCGACAGCGATGAGGATGATGAGCCCGATCGTCAGGCTCTGCATCGAGGTGGTCACGGCGTTCAGATTCAGCCCGTTCTGCACCACCACGATAATCAGCGATCCGATCAGGGTGGACATCACGCGCCCCCGGCCACCCGCCAGGCTTGCCCCGCCCACCACTGCGGCGGCGATGGCCTGCAGTTCGATATTCGCGCCATAGTTTGGCGAACCGGAGTTCAGCCGCGCCGACAGAAGCACCGCGCCAAAGGCAGCGCAGGCGCCGGCAAAGCTGAAGGCGATGAGGCGGACGCGCGCCACGTTGATCCCCGAAAGGCGCGCGGCGCTTTCATTGCCGCCCACAGCATAGATTTCGCGGCCCAGACGGGTATGTTCCATGATGATCGTGAACAGAAGATAGCCGCCCACCACATAGAAGAACGGCAGCGGCAAGCCCAGAAAAGTGCCATAGAACACCTGGCCCAGCTGTTCCGACAGCGAAAAGGCCGGGGTGCCGCCGTTCAGGGTCAGGGCAAGGCCCTTGAAGGCCGAAAGGCCCGCCAGCGTCACGATGAAGGCCGGTATGCCGACATAGGCCACCAACACTCCGTTGACGATGCCAAGCGCACAGCCGATCAGCAGGGTCAGTGCAATGGCTGGGGCCAGATCAAGCCCCTGGTTCTTGATGAAGACCGCAAGGCACATGGTCAGGAAGGCGATCATCGACCCCGGCGAGAGGTCGATCCCGCCGGTGATGATCACGATGGTCGAACCGATGGCAACGATCGACAGGATCGACACCTGCAGCGCGATGTTGCGAAAGTTCTGCGGGTCCAGGAAGCTGGGTGTTGTGACGGTGACGATCAGGGTGATGATGAGAAGGGCCAGCAGCGGCCCGAAAAACTCCTGACCGGCAAGTCGTCTGAGCGCGGAATGGTGGGTCATGTGGTCCTCGTCAGGCTGCAGTTGCCGCGCCATCGGCAGAGGCAGAGGCCTGCACGAGATGGGCATGGGTCACTTGGGATGCGGGAAGCGTCTCGACCACGGCACCGTTGCGCACGATGCCGATGCGGTCAGACATGGCGATCAGCTCGCTGTGGTCAGAGCTGATCAGGATGACGGCACAGCCGCGCGCGGTTAGTTCGTTGACAAGACGGTAGACGGCGATTTTCGCGCCGATGTCGATGCCCTGCGTGGGTTCATCCAGGATCAGCACGCGCGATCCAGCGAACAGCCAGCGGGCGATGACGATCTTCTGCTGATTGCCGCCCGACAGCAGGTTCACGCATTTGTGGGCTGCCGCAGGCGATATTTCCAGATCCTGGATGAAATCGCTGGTGATCCGCCTTTCGCCGCGCTTGTCCAACAGGAACAGGCGGCGGATGGCGCCGAGCGCGGCGGAGGTGATGTTGGGGCCGCCGTGGAAATTGAAGAACAGCCCGTCGAACTTGCGGTTTTCCGGCACCAGCGCCAGCCCCGCGGCTATGGCATCACGCGGGTTGCGGATGCGCACCGGCCGCCCTTCGATGCGGATGTCGCCGCTGGCAGGATCGGCGCCGAACAGGGCGCGGGCAATCTCGGTCCGGCCGGAACCGATCACGCCGCCCAGCCCGAAAACCTCGCCCTTGCGTACCGAAAAGCTTGCACCCCGGGCGCCGCGGGCGGATCGCAGGTTGCTGACCGCGATCAGAACCTCGTCGGTGGCGTTCCGCACCTTGGGATAGTGCTCTTCCACCGAAGCACCGATCATCGCCGTGACGATGGACGGAATATCCAGCCGCGTTGCATCGGCGGTCGAGGCGACGCGGCCTTCCTTCAGGATGGTGGCGGTATCCACAAGTTCCACCACCTCATCGAGGCGGTGCGAGATGTAAAGCACGGCGACGCCCCGGTTCTTCATGCGGCGCAGCAGCCGGTGCAAGACTGCGATTTCGTGTTCGCCAAGCGCCGTTGTCGGCTCGTCAAGGATCAGCAGCGTGGCATCGACTGAAATGGCCTTGGCAATCTCCACCAGCTGCTGTTCGGCCACGGAAAGCGATCCGACCAGCCGCGCCGGATCAATGGCGATTTCCAGCGAGGTCAGCACCCTTGCCGCCTCGGATCGCATCTTCGCCCAGTCAACCAGCGGTCCGCGGCGCGGATAGCGCCCCAGAAAGATGTTTTCGGCAACTGTCAGCGTCGGTGCCAGCGAGAATTCCTGGAACACCGTCGCCACGCCCTTGCTGCGGGCGTCGATCGGGCTGCCCAGCGTGATCGGGCGGCCGTTCAGCCTGATCTCGCCGGTGTCGGGGGAGTGAACGCCAGACAGGATCTTGATCAGCGTCGATTTTCCGCAGCCGTTCTCGCCCAGTAGCGCGTGGATTTCACCGGCATTCAGCCGAATGGAAATCCCGTCATTGGCGCGGACACCCGGAAACGCCTTGCAGATGTTCACGAGTTCCCAAAGCGGGGTCGCCATGGTCGCCTCCGTCGGTTCAGGGATCGGGAAAGGATGTGGGGGCCGCAGCCCCCGCGCGGGCTGGAAGGCTCAGTATGCCTTGGACGGTTTGGGGAAGAGGTCTTCGGGCTTTTGCAGCACCTCCACCGCATTGCCCGCATGAACGATCCGCGTGGGCGTGTTCACATAGCCGCCCGGCGTCTTGCCTTCGATCAGGTCGATGGCAAAGCATGCGGCCTTGCGCCCCATGATGACAGGCGAGGTGTCCGAGGTGGCATCCATACCGCCGGCCGCGATATCTTCCAGTGCGCCCGTGTCGCCATCGTAGCCCAGAATCGTCAGATCCTCGCGCCCCAGCGCCTTGGTCGCCAGCGTGGCCCCCAGCGCCATGTAATCGTTCGAGGCATAGATCACCTGCAGATCCGGGTTGGCCTGCAGCAGATCCATCGCGGCGGTATTGCCCTTCTCGACGCTCCAGCCGCCGTTGATGCGGGCCTTCACCTCCCAGGTGCTGCCTGTGATGCCATCAGTGAAGCCGCCCGCCCGTTCGGTTGCCAGATAGCCCGGCTCGCCGTCCAGGATGCCAACGCGGCGCCCCTCGCCCCCGGCCTGCTGGATCGCCCATTCCGCCAGCGCCTTGTTCACCGCGCGCTGGTTCACCCCCACCACGCCATGCACCGGGGTCGGAAAATTCGGAATGTCGGAATTGACGATGACAACCGCCTTGCCTGCGGCGACCGCCTCCTTCACCAGCGGCGCCAGCGCGGCCTCGTCGAACGAGATCAGCACGATGGCATCCACATCGGCGCGGGCGGTGACATCCTGCAGCATACCCATCTGCCCCGCCAGATCCGACCCGGAATAGGGCGACAGCAGGAACATCTCCACATCGTCGCGGCTGTCTGCCACCTGCTTGATGCCTTCGCCAAGCGCGACGTGATAATTGAATTCGGTGCCCATCGGCAGATAGGCAATGGTGATCCCTTCGGCATCGTTGCGGATCGCTGCCGGATCGGCCTGCGCGCCCGCTGCCAGCGGCAAGGGCGGATCATAGCTGCAAAGATCATCTGCCAGTGCTGCGGCCGCAAAGCTGCTGGCCGCGACGCTCGCCATGAGCAGTCGTGCGAGTTTCATTCCGGGTTCCTCCTTGTTGCGACAGGTCGGGGCTCCTCTCCGCCGAGTCTGTCGATGTGTAGAATTTATTTCGATCCTGACGAAAAGTAAAGGAAATTCATTTTATATTATTGTTGCGGAATTGAATTCTGCGCGACCCGCAGGGCGGCTTGCTCCAGCTGCGCGAAAACGCGTGCAAAGGCGTCGGCACCGAAATCATAGGGGTCTTCGATTTCCATCGAGGTTCCCACCTGCACCATATCGCCCAAGGCAACCGTCACAGCCCGTGATCCCGGCGGGCGCAGGGCCTGCAGGCGTGCAAGATTGTCGGCATCCATGGCCAGGATCAGATCGAAGTCATGAAAGTCACTTTCACGTAGCTGCCGCGCCACCTGATCCGAAATGTCGATCCCCCGCGCGGCCGCCACGGCAATTGATCGTGGATCAGGCGCGCGGCCGATGTTCCAATCCATCAGCGCGGCACTGTCGATGCGCACCGGCCGCCCGGCGAAGGCGCGACGCAGCAGGCCTTCAGCCAGCGGTGAGCGGCAGATATTGCCCCGGCAGATCGCAAGGATCGCCAGTGGGCCGCGGCGGATCGGGGAAATGCGATAGGCGGTAAAGGGCTGCACCAAGGCGATGGCCGCCTGCGGTGCCATCATGGCCAGTTGCCGCGCGCCCTCGGCGGGATCAAGCGTGTTGAAATCGAACAGGCCGAAGTGATGCCCCAGCATACCCCGGGCGCCGATGGCATCCGCAAGTGCCACCGCCTCGGCCAGTGTCAGGTTGCCCGGTACGCCATGCGCCGCGCGTTCGGCATCGCGACCGTTCACCGGCAACAGCGCAAGGTCGGGGCGATGCGGTGCCACCAGACCCGCAAGCCCGGGAAACGGGATCGTGTCGCCGGAATGCCAGAGCGTGACCCCGCCCCCGGTCAGCACATAGCCCAGAAACAGATGGCCATCTGCCGTCTGCCGCAGGTCTTCATGCGCGGCGGGCGTTGCGGTTGCCAGAACCCCGCCCAGATCGATTGTCTCGCCCGCGTCGATCAACACCAGCCGGTCCTGCGGCACACCGCGCGCCAGCGCCTGATCGCGGCAGGCGCGGGGCGCCAAGACGCGCGCGCGGGGATTGGCGGCCAGAAGCGGTGCGATGGTGCCGGGGTCCATATGATCGGTATGGGCATGGGTACACAGCAGCCAGTCGATGCCGCGCAGGTCATCCGGCGCCACCGGCGGCGGCATCATGCGCTGATGCGGAAACCGGGTGCCCCGGTATTTCTCGGCCAGCGAATCCGAAAGATAGGCGTCGATCACCATCGACAGGCCACCCTGCCGGATCAGGAACCCCGCCTGCCCCAGCCACCACAGCGCCGCCCCCTGTTCAGGCAACGGCAGATCGGCTGGATCACAGGCGGGGCTTTCGGACCAGAGGCTCATGGCTCCAGCACCTTCAGGATATTCTCGACAGCGCTGCGGGTGGCCCGATCCACGCTTTCTTCGGTAAAGCCACCGGCATGGGGTGTCAGGATCACGCGGTCATGCGCCAGCAGCGCCGAAGGCGGTGGCGGTTCGGCATGAAAAACGTCGGTGGCCAGAACGCCCACCTGCCCGCTGTCCAGTGCCGCCAGCAACGCATCATCATCCACCAGTTCGGCCCGCGCGGTGTTGATGACCGTCACCCCATGTTTCATCGTGGCCAGGCTTTGGGCTGTCAGGATCGGCTGGTCGCCCGGCGGGCAATGCGCTGTGACCGCATCAGAAACCGCCAGAACCTCGGCCAGATCGGCATAGCGAAACCCAACGGGGGCAAAGCTGGGGTTGGGAAATGGATCATAGCCCACCACCTTCATGCCCATGGCCAGCGCGATTTCGGCCACCTGCCGCCCGATGGCACCGCAGCCCACGATGCCCAGCGTCCGGCTTTCGGCCTCGATCCCGATGCGGCGCTGCCAGTCGCCGCCATGCAGCCGCGCGTCTGACCAGGGAACATGCCGGAAGGCCGACAGCATCAGTGTCACGGCAAGCTCGGCCACGCCACGGGCATTGGCGCCCATCGCCCGCTCGATTCGCACGCCCCGCGCCTGCGCCGCCCGCAGGTCGATATTGTCGACGCCCACGCCATTACGGCTGATGACACGCAGCCCGTCGGCGGCAGACAGCACCTTGGCACCGATGGGTTCGACCCCGGCAAGCCAGCCCACGCAGCCGGGTACGGCGCGCAGCAGATCGTCTTCCGAGGGTGTCTTTCCCGGTGCGGGAAAGACGATTTCATAGCCGCGCTCCGTCAATAAAGACAGCGCGGGATGGCCCGCGCCCGAAAGCGAACGCGGGGTGACAGCGATTTTCCCGGTCATGGCGGTTACGGCGTCAGCCGTTCCAGCGCGGATTGTCGATCATGACGGGCTTGCCGTCGCGTTCGACCATCAGCTTGCGGAAACCCTTGGTGGCAATGGTGCCATAGTCATGCCCGGCATGGCCGGGAAAGGCGAAGAACATCACGAAAGGTTCGGTGGCCGAAATGTTGATCGACCGATGCGCCCAGCGGCCGGGCACATAAACGGCGTCGCCCTGCTTCATTTCGCGCCATTCCACCTGGCCCTCCGGCGTTTCCATCATCATGCCGCCGTGGCCCGACAGGCAGTAATAGACCTCGGCAGTATCCAGCACGGTGTGGAAGTGGCCCTTGGTCATGTAATATTCATCGCCGATCTTGCCCGGCTTGATTGAGGTTGTGCCATAGGCCACATTGCCATCGGTTTCTGGTACGCCCATGTCGAAATATTCGTAAACCAGCGGATCACCGGCAGACAGCGCGGCATCGAAGGCCGCCGCATCGTGGAAATAGCCGCGCAGCGTGGACAGCGGCCGGGCGATGGCTTTCGCGGTTTGCGACAGGCCGGTGACGGTGTCGAAATCAAAGCGGGTCGGGGTCATGTCGGACATGTCGATTTCCTTTCAGGAGGTTGCATCGCGGGCGATCCGGCCAAGCGCATCGAAGGCCGGGCCCGCCATGGGAATGTCGATATTGAAGACTTCGGCGATCACGCGGGTCCAGCCGTGGATGAAATAGACCCAGCCATCATGCACCGTCAGGCCGCGGGGGCCTGCGGCGGCGCGGGCCTGATCCAGAAACACCAGATCGCCGCGATAGTTGAACTCCCATACCAGCCCGCCTTGCGGGAACTGCACGGCGTCAGACAGCGGCGATCCGGGGCCATCCTTGCCAAGGCCCGTGGCATTCACCACCATCGAACCGGGGGGCAGCGCCCCCACCACGGCATCGGCATCTGCGGGCGTGGGGGCCAGCCGATAGTCGACGGGGATGTTGAAGCCGATCTGGGCATGGACATGGCGCATTTCCGTCAAGCTGGCCTCGCGCCGGGCAGTGACGACGATCCGGGCAGGCACATCGCCGCCCACCGCTTTCCTGTTGTGCAGATAAAGCGTCAGCGCCAGCGACGATCCGCCCGACCCCAGAATGCAAAGCGTGGCCCCGCTTGCAGCCCAATGGCCCGGCGGCACGATGGCCTGAAGACTGACGCCCACGCTGATCGGATCCTTGGCATGGCCAACCAGCCTGTCGCCGCGCTTGGAGATCGAGCTGATCTCGTGCAGGGTTTGTGCATAGGGATCAAGATCATCGAACAGGTCTTTTGCGGCCTTCAGCAGGTTCACCTTATGCGTGGTGACCAGCGCGCCCAGCGACAGCGGATCGGCCTTGATGAATTCCACGGCAGAACGATAGGCCGCCGGGTCAGAGCTGGGGGCAAAGTCGATGCCCTTCAGCACGGCATCAAGCCCCAGATGATCGGCCCAGGCCGGAAACACCTTCATGATCGAGGATTTGGCAGTGGTAACCCCGATGAAGTACATCGTCGGGCGGGTGGCTGGGTCATGGTTCATCGCATCAATCCTGATCGTGGTCGGCCCAGTCGCGGGCACGGTCCAGGGCGCGGCCCCAGCCGCGGTAAAGCGCATCGGCCTGCGCCCGGTTGTTTGACGGGCTGAAGGCCCGGTCCAGCGTGAAGGCAGTGGTCAGATCGGCGCGGTCCTTCCAGAAACCAACAGCAAGCCCCGCCAGGAACGCCGCCCCGCGCGCCGTTGTGTCGATCACCGTGGGGCGCAGCACCTGCACCCCCAGCTGATCGGCCTGGAACTGCAGCACGAAATTGTTCATCGACGCGCCGCCATCCACCTTCAACTCAGCCAGCGCGATACCGGAATCCGCCTCCATCCGGTCGATAACATCACGGATCTGATATGCCATGCTTTCCAGCGCGGCACGGATCAGGTGATTGCGGTTGGCGCCCCGGGTGATGCCAACGATGGTGCCGCGGGCGTACTGATCCCAGAACGGCGCCGACAGTCCGGTGAAGGCGGGCACGACGTAGACGCCGTTGGTATCCGGCACCTCCAGCGCGGCGGGTTCGGTTTCGGCGGCGGAATGGATCAGCTTCAGCTCGTCACGCAGCCACTGCACCACAGTGCCGACCGAAAACAGCGTGCCCTCCAGCGCATATTCCAGCTTTCCACCCATCCGCCAGGCCACCGTCGTCAGCAACCCGTTGTCCGAAGCCACGGGTGTTGCCCCGGTGTTCATCAACAGCGTGCCGCCCGTTCCATAGGTCGCCTTCACCTGCCCCGCGGCAAAGCAGGACTGGCCGAAAAGCGCACCCTGCTGATCGCCGACAGAAGAGGCGACAGGAATGGCCGCGCCGAACAGATCGGGATCGGTGGCGCCATAGATTTCGGAACTGTCGCGCACGTCGGGCAGGATGCTGCGCGGCACGTTCAGCTCTGCCAGCAGACGGGCATCCCAGTCGCCGCTGTGAATGTTGAACAGCAAGGTGCGCGAGGCGTTCGAGGCATCGGTGACATGCACTCGCCCGCCCGTCAGGTTCCAGATCAGCCAGCTGTCGATGGTGCCGGCTGCCAGCTCGCCCCGTTCGGCCCGCGCGCGTGCGCCAGGCACATGATCCAGCATCCAGGCCAGCTTGGTGCCCGAGAAATAGGCGTCGATCACCAGCCCTGTGGCCTCTTTTACATAAGGCTCCAGCCCGCGCGCCTTCAGCGCATCGCAGGTGCCCGATGTGCGGCGATCCTGCCAGACCAGTGCATTGTGAATGGGCTGGCCGGTACGCCTGTCCCAGATCACACAGGTCTCGCGCTGGTTGGTGATGCCGATGGCCGCCACCTGACCGGGCGAAATGCCGGCCTGCTGGATCGCTTCACGTGCGACCGACAGCTGGGTGGCCCAGATCTCGGTCGCGTCATGTTCGACCCAGCCTGGTTTCGGGTAGATCTGGCGAAACTCGCGCTGACCGATGGCCACGATGGCGCCATTGCGGTCGAACAGGATGGCGCGGGCGCTCGAGGTGCCCTCGTCCAGCGCCATCACATAGGATTGGGTCATGGTCTCCTCCCTTGCCCCTGTCGTCTTGTGCCCCGGTGGTTCTCAGCCGTTCGGCTTGAACAGTATCTTGTGGTAGGGGCCGAATGTCCGCGCATTCAGTGCCGCAAAGATGGCGGGCGCGTCGTCCAGCGCCGCGCGATGGGTGATGAGGGGGCCGATCTTCAAGCGCCCCTTCGCCAGAAGTTCGATGATGTCGAACCATTCCTTGCCCGGAAACGGCAGCGAATAGGAATTCCACGATCCCACCACCTCCAGCTCGTCGCGCACCATGCGGGCAAAGGCCTTTTCAGCAAAGGTCACATCGCCATAGGCCGTGCCATAAAGCATCACCTTGCCCTGCTTGGCGGTGACAAGGATCGACAGGTCGCGCCCCGGGGCCGAACCCGCGCATTCCAGTGCCACAGCCACGCCGCGCCCGCCGGTTGCCGCCAGAACCGCCGCAACCGCATCTTCTTTTGCCGGATTGATCCAGATATCGGCGCCAACCTCGCGCGCCAGCGCCAGCTTTTCATCGTCGACATCAATCGCGATCAGCGGCTGCGCCCCCGAAAGCCTTGCGAACTGCAAGGCGAAATACCCCAGCGCACCGCAACCCACCACCGCCACGGCATCGCCAAGCGCGATGTTCAGCTTGTGGATGCCGTGTAGGATGATCGCGGCAGGCTCGATCGTTGCCGCCTCTTCGAAGCTGACGCTTTCGGGCACCTTCAGCACGTTGCGCGCGGGCGCCTTCAGGTATTCGGCAAAGGCGCCGTCACTGCGCGATCCCATGAAATCATAGCTGTCGCATAGCGAGAACTTTCCCGCCTGGCACCAGGCGCATTGCCCGCAAGGCATCAGCGGCGCCACCGCCACCCTGTCGCCTAGCGACAGGTGGGTAACCTCCGCGCCGACGGCAGCTACCTCACCCGCAAATTCGTGGCCCGGAATGGTGGGGAAGCGATAGGTGCCCGTCACCATCACCCGCCCGATGTCAGAGCCGCAGATTCCCGCCGCCATCACGCGCACCAGAACCTCCTGCGCGCCGATTTCGGGCACCGGCACCTCTTCCACGCGCAGATCGGCGGGGGCGTGCAGAACAGCCGCTTTCATCACAGCTTCTCCTCCTGCGGAAAGATGATCGTCTTCATGCCTTTGCCGCTCAGGGCATGGTCAAAGGCTGCAACGGCATCGGCCATGCCAAAGCGATGGGTCACCACATCGCCGACCCTGATGCTGCCGCTTTCGACAAGCTGCAGCGCGCGGGCGTAATCCTGAACACTCGACCCGGTAGAGCCGAGCAGCTTCAGGCCCCAGTAATGCACCTTGTTGGTGTCTATCTCGACCGTGCTGCCCTTGGTCAGCCCGGAAAAGAAGTTCAACCGTCCGTAACGCGCCAGAACCGCCATCGCCTGCTGCTGCAACTCTGGCGCCGGGGCACAGGTCAGCGCCACATCCACCCCGCGCCCTCCGGTCAGCCGCATCACCGCGGCGACGCTGTCTTCGCGGCTGCTGTCCACCGTATCGGTGGCGCCCAAAGGCGCGATTTCGGCCAGACGTTCGGCACGGCGACCGACGACGATCACCTGCCGCGCGCCATAGGCTCGGGCCAGCTGCAGGAACAGCCCGGCAATCGGCCCGGTGCCCAGGATCAGCACCCGGTCTTCCGGTGTGACATGCAGATCCTTCCAGGCGTTGAAGCAGCACGACAGCGGCTCCACCAGCGAGGCCTCTTCATAGCTCATGCCCGGCGGCAGTTCGAACAGGTTGCCACCTGCCAGAGCCGCCGCTGTGACGATCATGTATTGCTGAAACCCGCCGTCGATGTTGATGCCGAAGGCATCGTAATCGGGGCACATGTTGTTCAGCCCGCGTCGGCACATGTCGCACCGCCCGCAGCCGATGTTCGGCACCACCGAGACACGCTGCCCCACCTGCCAGCCGCGCACATGCGCGCCGGTTTCCACGATGTCGCCGGCCAGCTCATGCCCCAGAACCCGGGTTTCGTCCGGCCCGACGCGGAAATGGCCGCCGCGGATGATCTTGGTATCCGTGCCGCAGATGGATGCGGCCTGCACCCGGACAAGCAGTTCGTCCGGGGCGGGCACCGGGCGGGCCCGCTCGTCGAGCGTGACCCTGCCCTGCCCCTTGAAGACGGCGGCCTTCATCCGGTCAGACCTCCATGCCGTAGCGATGCACCTTGTGGGTGGGGTACAGGCTGATCGTCGGAATGGTGACATCCGGGGTGCGGGTGGCAACGTAAAGCGCCAGCCAGGCCACGTTGTCGACCTCGATGCAGGAGGCATGGATGCCCTCCTTCATCTCCTTCTCGTCCAGCCAGCCATCGGTATAGGCCACCAGATCGCCGTCATAGAGCCCCTTGTCGATGATCTCGGTCATCGGTGTCTTCACATGGCTGGGGTTCAGCACGGTGACGCCGATCTTCTTGTCCTTGCCTTCCAGCAGGATGTTCTTGGAAAAACCCAGCATCCCGTGTTTCGAAGCGCGATAGGGGCTGTGCCCGGGGCCCGAAGCCACGCGGGTGGAGGACGAGCCCATGTTGATGATCCGCCCGCCTTCGGCCTGCTGCTCCATATAGACAAACGCCTCACGGCAGCACAGGAACACGGCGGTCAGGTTCGGGCCGATGGTCTTGTTCCATTCTTCCAGCGTAACCTGGGTCACCGGCGGAGCTAGGCTGTCGCGCCCGGCCGAATTCACCACCACGTCGATCGACCCGAAAGTATCGTTCACCTGCTTGAAGAAGGCGCGCACCGTATCTTCTTCGCAGACATCGGCAAAGATCGGCAGCACCGTGCCGCCTTCGGCCGCGATTTCGGCCGCCACGCGGTCCAGCCGGTCGCGATCAAAGTCGATCATGGCCACATTCGCCCCGTTCTGGGCGTAGATCCGTGCCACTGCCTCGCCGATGCCGGATGCGGCGCCGGTGATGATGCAGGTTTTGCCATTCAGGGACAGCCCTGCAGACAGGGTGTTGGTCGCCATGCTTAGTCCTCCGGTCATGCCCGAACGGGCGAATTGGGTGTTGGTCAGGCCGAACGGGCAAGCGCCACGGCTTCGGCAGTCAGTTGGGTGATGCGGTCGAAATCCCCGGCCCGGATCAGGGCGGGATCGACCATCCAGGATCCGCCGCAGGCCACCACGGCCTTCAGCGCCAGATAGGTCGTCAGGTTGGCGGTCGATATGCCGCCGGTGGGGATGAACTCCATCCCGCCATAGGGGCCTGTCAGGGCCTTCAGGAATGGCACGCCGCCCGTGGGTTCGGCCGGGAAGAACTTCACCAGCGAAAGCCCCGCGGCCATTGCCGTTTCAACCCCCGTCGGGTTGTTGATGCCCGGAACAATGGCCACGCGGCTGGCCTTGGCTCGGGCCACCACTCCGGGGTTGTATCCGGGGGTCACCAGAAACCGCGCCCCGGACGCCACTGCCAGATCGACCTGCGCGGGCGTCAGTACAGTGCCCGCGCCGATCAACATGTCCGGCACCTGTTGCGCAATGCGGGCGATGCTTTCGGCCGCGGCATCCGAACGGAAGGTGACCTCTGCCACATCCAGCCCGCCTGCCAGCAAGGCCCGCGCCAGCGGCACCGCATCTTCGGCACGTTCGAGCACCACGACCGGAAGCAGCCGCGCTGCCCGGATCCTGTCGATGATCGCCATCTTCTCCTCCCCTGCAGGAATTTTCTTCCCTGCGATTCTGTATAAAAGTAATTTCCTTTTATTGCAAGAGTGGCGAAAGAAAATTCGATCCCCCTTTGGCTGGATGAAATTCAGAACACCGAACGCACCATGCCGCCGTCAGCCCGCAGCGCCGCACCATTCACCGCGCTGGCGCGATCCGATGCGATAAAGCAGACGAAATCTCCGATCTCTTCGGGCCGGGTCAGGCGCTGGATCAGCGACGTCGGCCGGTTTTCCTGCATGAACTTGCGATGCGCCGCGTCGCGCGGCAGATCGGGGAAAAGATCGGCGATGAAGTTGCCTACCCCATCGGTGTTCACCGGACCGGGCAGAACCGCATTCACCGTCACATCTGTGCCCTTGGTCAGTTCGGCCAGATTGCGCGAAACCGAAATCTGCATGGTCTTGGTCGCGGAATAATGCGCCATTTCGGGCGCGGGGTTGATGCCTGATTCACTGGCCATGAAGACGATCCGCCCCGTGCCCCGCGCCAGCATTCCCTTCAGGAAATGCCGTGCCAGCCGCACCCCACTCATCACATTCACCTCGACCAGTCGGTGCCACTGGGCATCGGTCGCATCGAAAAAATCGACCGGCTCATAGATGCCCAGATTGTTCACCAGAATGTCCAGCGCATCTTCAGGCCAGGCGGCGCAGGCCGCCGCGCAGCCTTCGGCGGTGCCCAGATCTGCCACCAGGGCTGTCAGCACTGCATTTGGCACCTGCGCCCGAATCCGCGCCATGGCAGATTCGACCGATTCTGCGCTGCGCCCGTTCACAATGACTTCGGCGCCTTCGCGGACCAGAGATAGGGCGATCGCTTCGCCTATCCCGCCGGAAGATGCTGTAATCATTGCACGTTTATTCCTCAGACCCAGATCCATGGTGGCTTGTCCTCCCGACAGCAGATGCCTTAATCGAAATTAATTTCATATATCTTGACATACAAGCAATTTCTTTCCTTATACTCAGCGACAATGAAATTCGCTTCGATTTGGGGGGAGATGCGGATGGCCGACTTGCGGATCGAACAGCTGACACGCCGTTTCGGCGCTTCTGCTCCGGCGCTGGACGACATCAGCTTCTCGGTGGCCGAACAGGAATTTGTCTTCCTGCTTGGTCCCTCGGGGGCGGGCAAGACCACCACGCTTCGGCTGACGGCAGGGCTGGATCAGCCGGATGGCGGTCGCATCCTGCTGGGCGGGCGTGACATGGCGGGCATCGCCCCGCGCGAACGAAATGTCGCGATGGTCTATGACAAGCACTCGCTCTACCCGCATCTGGATGTATTTGAAAACATGGCCTATCCGCTGCGTCTCAGGGCGATGGCCGAGGCAGAAATCCGCAGCCGCATTGGCCGGGTGTCCGAAATCCTCGGGATCGGGCATCTGATGGAGCGCCACTCTGCCCAGCTGTCAGGCGGACAGCAGCAGCGCGTCGCCATCGGGCGGGCTCTGGTGCGCGACGCCGCCATCTATCTGATGGACGAACCGATCAGCCATCTGGACGCCAAGCTGCGCGCCCATATGCGGGTGGAGTTCAAGAAGCTGCAGCGCGAATTTGCGGCAACCATCCTCTACGTCAGCCACGATCAGCTGGAAGCCATGACGATGGGCGACCGGATCGTGGTGCTGGATCAGGGCAAGGTGCAGCAGATTGGCACGCCCCGCGATATCTTCGACCGGCCTGCCAACCGCTTTGTCGCCGAATTCGTGGGCGAACCGGCCATGAATACCATCGTCTGCGATCGGCAGCAGGAGGCGGGCATCTGGCGCGTTGTCGCCCCGGATTTCGCGCTGCAGCTCGACAGCGGCTGGGTGATGCGCAATGCGCTGCACAATCGCGCCCCCGGGCCGGTGGTTCTTGGCCTGCGCCCGGAGCAGCTGACACTCGCGCCGCCGGATCAGGCAGGGCAGCCCAATGTCGAATCCGGGCGCATCTATGCCGTGGAAACGCTGGGTTCGGAAACGGTCTATGACATTGAAACCGGCGGCACACTGCTGCGGCTTTGGTCGCGGCGGAATGCCGGAAGCCTGAGCCTGCCGCCAATCGGCGCCCCGGTCCATTTCCGCGTCGATCCCCTGGCCCTGCACCTGTTCGACGCGGCAAGCGGCGTGGCGCTGGCCCATCCCGAACCGGGCCTTGCTGTGGCGGCCTGACCAAAACGCGGCGCGACCGCGTCACAACAGAGGAGGAGGAAACCATGAACCTGACCCGTCGCAAGATGGGGCTGCTGCTGGGCAGTTCCCTATTGTTCACCCCGGCGCTTGTGCGCGCCGAAGCCGCGCGGATGAAAGCGTTCGAAGGCACCACGCTGAACCTGCTGGCAGTGCAGTTCGGCAGCCATGCCGCGCTGTGGTCACAGGTGCCGGAATTCGAGGCGGCCACCGGCATCAAGGTGAACATCGAATATGCGCCGTTCGAGAATACCCGCGAAAAGACCCTGCTCGACATGTCGTCAAAGACCGGGCGGTTCGATCTGTTCACGGTCGACATCATGTGGCTCGCCGAATATGCGGCCGCGGGCTATCTGGAGCCGGTGGCGAAGTTCATCGCCGACCCCGATCTGACCAGCGAAGATTACGATGTGAACGATTTCATCCCGCGGGTCTTTTCGGGCACCGGCGTCTACAACGACACGATGTATAATGTGCCCTTCGACTGCGGCACCGTCGGCACCATGTTCCGCGCCGACTGGATGGCGGCGGCGGGCATCGCCGTGCCCAAACGCTTCGACGGCAGCTTTACCACCGCGCGGATGACGGAAATCTGTGCCGCGCTGACCGATCCGGCCAAAGGCCAGGCGGGCTATGTCACCGGGCCGCAACGCTGGTTCTGGGGCTGGATGTTCACGCCGCTGATGTATGCTTTCCAGGATCCGGCGAAGGCGGGCAATGAATTCGTCAACGAAGCCTGGGAAGTGACGATCAACAACGAAGACAATCTGGCCGCGCTGGAATTCTATCTCGGGCTGAAGCAGTTCACCCCGAAAGACGATCTGAACTATGGCTATGCCGAACAGCTGGCAGTCTATCAGCAGGGCAAGGCGGCGGGTTCGATCACCTACACCGGCTTCATCGGCGAACATTACGAAGGCGCGGACCTGCCGATCTAGGGCAGGAACGTTGCGCTGCACAACCCGATTGGGCCCAAGGGCCGCACCGATCCGTTCTTTGGTGCCTGGGGGCTATCGATCTCGGTGGATTCGAAGAACAAGGAGGCCGCCTGGCTGTTCGTGCAATGGATCACCCACAAGGAACGGCTGCGCAAGGCCTGCATCGGTGGCAATCCGGCGGTGCGGCACTCCACCTTCCAGGACCCCGAATATCAGGCGGCACAGCCCTGGGGGGCCGATCTCTATGACTACATGGTTCGCACGGCGAATCCGGATGAACGCATCCGCGTGCCGGAATGGGCCGAGATTTCCGAGATCATGGGCCTGCACGGCAACAGGGCCTGGGGTGGCGAAATCACCGCCGAACAGGCGCTTGCGGCAATGCAATCCGAAATGACCGCCGCTTTCAAGCGCGGGGGCTATTATCGCAACGGCGCGCAGAACCCGCGGCAGCTGTGGCGCGACCTGGCCTATTACGACCGCAACCCTGCTGACTGGTCGTAACCCGGTTGGCGCCGCCCCGCACCGGCGGCGCCTTTTCCCCCTTTTGCAAGGACGCGCAAGATGCCCGATGCTTTCGGCGCAGCCCCGAAGGTTGCGATCCAGAACCGCCGCTGGTTTCCCTGGCTGCTGATGGGGCCGACGCTGCTGATCCTGTTCGTGGTCGGTATCTTTCCCTTCGGCTATTCGATCTGGCTGGCCTCGACCAACATCATCCTGTCGAAACCCTATCTGGACACCTGGTTTGTCGGGCTGGAACAGTATCAGTCGCTGATCCAGGATCCCGATTTCTTCAACGCCCTGCGCATCACACTGGTCTTCACCGGATCGGCCGTGTTTCTGGAGTTCTGGGCGGGCCTTGGCCTGGCCCTGCTGTTTCGTCGCCAGATCCGCGGCAAGGCGCTGTATCGGCTGGCCATCCTGCTGCCCATGGTGATGCCGCCGCTGGTGGTGGGCTTGGTCTGGAAATACATGCTGTTTCCAAATTCCGGGCTCATTTCCTATTACGCCAATGCCTTGGCCGGGCTGATCGGCGTGGCCCCGCCCACGTTCCTGAACGAACCCGGCTCGGCGCTGCAGACACTGATCTTCAT
The DNA here is from genome assembly GCA_003509785.1 of Gemmobacter sp. Taxonomy (GTDB): domain Bacteria; phylum Pseudomonadota; class Alphaproteobacteria; order Rhodobacterales; family Rhodobacteraceae; genus Gemmobacter. Next base: position 10,272 of record DOMY01000210.1, on the reverse strand, counting down.
TGATGTCTGGCAATGGACGCCTTTCATGTTCCTGATCCTGCACGCGGGGCTTGCCGCCATTCCGCCGGAACCCTACGAGGCCGCTGAAATCGACGGCGCGGGCGCCTGGCGCGTGTTCTGGACGATCACCATGCCGATGCTGAAACCCGCAATCCTGATCGCGCTCGTCATCCGCACCATGGATGCTTTCCGCACCTATGACCAGATCGCGGTTCTGACGGCAGGCGGCCCCGGCAATGCCACCGAAACGCTGAACATCTGGTTGACCAACCTCGCCTTCCGTTTCTTCGACGTCTCGAAGGGGGCGGCGTTGTCGCTCATCATCTTCGTCCTGATCCTGATCATGAGCACGATCTTCATTCGCATCCTCAGCCGCAGCCGCATCGACGAAGGGAAATGACATGCCTCGCGACCTGACGCGCATCGCATCACCCGACAAACCCGAAACCGAACGCAACTGGTGGGTGCATGTCATCCTGCTGGCGGTCTGCGTCATCGCCATGCTGCCCGTGGTCTGGATGGTGATGACCGCCTTCATGCCGCGCGATGTGGCCAAGGCGGTGCCGCCGCAATGGCTGTTCCCGCCGACGCTCGATGCCTTCCGTATGCTGATCTTCGAACAGGGTATGCTGGGATTCTTGAAGAACAGCCTGATCGTCTCTGTCAGCTCTACGTTGCTGTCGGTAACGATCGGCATGTTCTGCGCCTATGCGCTGGCGCGGTTCGAGTTTGCGGGCAAGGAAGACGTGTCATTCTGGATCCTGACCAATCGCATGATGCCTGCCGTGGCGGTGATCCTGCCGATGTTCCTGATCTTCAAGACGCTGAACCTGCTGGATACCTATGTCGGGCTGATCCTGCTTTACACGGCCATGCAGCTGCCCTTCGTGGTCTGGATGCTGAAGGGCTATTTCGAGGATATTCCCCGCCAGCTTGAAGAAATCGCTTTGGTTGATGGCGATACCTGGTTCGGCGCATTCCGCCGTGTGGTGTTGCCGCTGATGACACCGGCCATCACGGCGACCGCGATCTTCGTGCTGATCCTCAGCTGGAACGAATACGCCTTCGCCCTGTTCCTGTCGGGTTCTGCCACCAAGACACTGCCGCCCGCCGTGGTGATCTTTGCCGTCAATGCCGAAGTCAGCTGGGATGTGCTCGGGGCGGCCTGTCTCATCATCACGGCACCGATCATGATCTTCGTGATCGCCGTTCAGAAACAGTTCATCCGCGGCCTGTCGATGGGCATGGTGCGGTAAGGAGGACCGATGGCCGAAATTCGTGTCGAAAGGCTGCACCGCAGCTTTGGAGAATTCGTCGCCGTGGGCGATCTGTCCTTCAACATTGGCGATGGCGAATTCGTGTTCTTCCTTGGCCCGTCCGGCTGCGGCAAGACCACGACGCTCCGTATGATCGCGGGCCTGCTGATGCCCACGTCGGGGCGGATCGAGCTGGGCGGGCGCAATGTCACATTTCTTAAGCCGCGGCATCGCAATGTCGGCATGGTCTTCCAGTCGAACGTTCTCTACCACCACCTTTCAGTCTATGAAAACCTGGCCTATCCGCTGAAGGTGCGCGGCTGGTCGGCGACGGAGATCCGGCGCAAGGTGCAGGACGTGGCCGCCCTGCTGCAGATCACCGATACGCTGCACCGTGGCACGGAAAGCCTGTCTGGCGGGCAGGCGCAGCGGGTGGCCATCGGCCGTATGCTGGTGCGCGATGCCGATGTGTTCCTGATGGATGAACCGATCAGCCACCTGGATGCCAAGCTGCGCGCCCATATGCGGGCCGAGCTGCGGCATCTGCAGAAAGAACTGGGGCGCACCACGGTTTTCGTCAGCCATGACCAGCTGGAGGCCATGTCGATGGCCGACCGGATCGCGGTGATGAACGATGGCGCCTTGCAGCAGTTCGCGCCACCGCAAGAGGTGTTCGACCGGCCCGCAAATGTCTTTGTGGCCGGGTTCGTGGGGGAACCGCAGATGAACATTCTTGATGTGGACATCCGCGAGGGCGTGGCCCATGCCCCCGGTTTTCGCTGCGATCTGCCGCCCGGCTGGCTGGCCCGCAACGGCATTGCGCCCGGGGCCTATCGTCTGGGTGTACGGCCGGAACATGTGGAAATCGCCGAAGCCCCCGGCCATCTGGCCGCAAGGCTGGAGGTGACAGAGCCGATGGGGGCGGAAAACCTGCTGACCTTCTCGCTGGCCGGGCAGGATTTCAAGCTGCGCCAGCCCACCGGGCTTTGCGACCGCTTCCGCCCGGGCGACATGGTTCCGCTGCTGCCCCGGCCGGATCACCTCTATCTGTTCGACCGCGTCAGCGGCTGCACCCTGGCCCAGGCCGCCTTTACCGACAGGAGCCGCACATGACATCCGCTCGTGCCAACTGGCTGATCCTTCTGGCAATCATGGCGGGGCTTGCCACCGGCTGCAGCCTGATGGCGGGCGATCTTTCGCACTGGCCCGCCACCCTGCCCGCGCTTCTGGCCATCCTGCTGGCCAAACTGGTCAACGACCGTGTGCGGCTGCTGAAATGGCCCATGGAATTCCTGTTCTGGGCTGCCATGCTGCTGATCCTTTTCAATCTCGTGCGGCTTTATCTGCTGGAGGTGTGATCCATGATCCTCGGGCTTGACATAGGCACCGGCTCGGTCCGGGCAGGTCTGGTGGATGCGGACGGCCAGATCGTTGCTACGGCGGCCNNCCCCCGCCATGGCTGGGTGGAGCAGGCGCCCGAGGATTGGTGGGCCGGGGCGGTTTCCGCCATCCGGCAGGTGCTGCAGGTCGCGGGATGCCCGGCCACGCAGATCGCGGCCATCGCCGTCTGCGGCCAGATGCACGCCCCCGTGCTGCTGGACCGGCACCGCCGCCTGCTGCAAGCGCGCGTCCCGCTGTGGAACGACAAGCGCGCGGCTGGTCAGGCAGCGGCCCTGAACGCCTGGCCAGAACTGCGGCACCTGCCCGGCGCGATCAACCCGGCCACCCCGGCCTGGCCCGGCGTCAAGCTGCGCTGGATGGCAGAAACCGATCCGGCCCTGCTGGACCGGGCGGATGTGCTGCTGATGCCCAAGGATTACATCAACTTCCGCCTGACGGGCGAACTGGCGATGGACTGGAGCGAGGCCGGATCAAGCTTTCTCTGCGACCCTGCCACGCGGGGCTGGTCGGCGGCCATGGCCGAACGGCTNNTCTGCTGCCTGCGCAATCGGTTCTGGGTGGGCTGCGGCCCGCCGTGGCCGACATCACGGGGCTTGCGCCGGGTACCCCTGTTCTGGCGGGTTCGGGCGATTTTCCCTGCGCTATCCTTGGTTCGGGCGTGACCGAGCCGGGCCAGACCTCGGATGTGACCGGCACCTCGTTCCTGCTGACCCGGATCTGCGAAACGCCGCTGATCCACCCCGGCGCGATGAATGTGGCGCTACCGCTGCGGCACTGGGGGGCCTTTGCCGTGGTGGATGCTGCAGGCGATGCGATCCGCTGGGCCGCGCAGGTGCTGAACCGTGGCAGTCGCAGCTTCGCAGCCCTGTCTGCGGAAGCGGCGGATATTCCTGCGGGCGCCGACGGGCTGATCTTCCTGCCCTATCTGACGGGCGAGCGGCTGGGCCAGGGCGCCGCGACCAAGGCGGGATTTGTCGGGCTCACCGCCTCGCATCAACCGGGGCACCTGCACCGCGCGGTGATGGAGGGCGTGGTTCTGGCGATGGCCACGGCCTTCGATCCGATCGCAGGCCAGCTTGGGCCGCCCGACAGCATCATCGCGGCAGCAGGCGGCGCCCGTTCACCACTGTGGCTGCAGATCAAGGCTGATGTCTTTGGTGTGCCCGTGATTCCGACAGCCGAGGCCGAATGCGGGCTGATCGGGGCGGCCGCTCTGGCTTCGGCCATGCTGGGCCGCCATGCCGATGCGCATGAAGCCGCCCGCGCGCTGGTGCGCTATCGCCCACCCGTGATGCCCCTGCCCGCCAATCGCGGCCGCTATGCCGCACTGACCGCGCGCTTTGCCGAAATCCGCAAGGCGATGGCCACCATTGACACCCTGCTTTCGGAGCCCCTGCCATGACGATAAAAGCCGTTCTCTGGGATATGGATGGCACCCTGGTCGACAGCGAGCATCTCGCGGTCGAGGCGCTGCGGCAGGCGCTGATCGGCGCAGGCCTGACTGTGCCGGATGATCTGTATGATACGGTGGTTGGTCGGGCGGCAGACGATCTCTATCGCCGCTTCGTGCGCGAACTCGGGCTCGCGCTGCCCCCCGTCGCATGGGAGGAACGCAAGATGGCAGGTTACTTCGCCGCCATCGACGGCCTGCAGCCCTTTGCCCCCGCGCTGCAGCTGTGGCGGCGGTTCGAGGCTGCGGGGATCGCGCAAGCCGTGGTGTCCAACAGCGACAGGATGATCGTGGATGCCAATCTGCGCAAGGTCGGGCTGGCCCGCCCCGGGCTGGTCACCGTAAGCCGCAATGACATCCGGCAGGGCAAGCCTTCGCCCGAAGGCTATCTGCGCGCGCTGACGCTGCTGGGCTGCACCGCAGCCGAAGCCATCGTGGTGGAAGACAGCGGCAGCGGTGCGGCGGCGGGTNNTGGATAGCCACGGTCTTCGTGCCCTATGCCACCTGCCCCGCCCCGGCAGGTGTTCAGCAACTGTCGGACCTGTCGGCACTGGAGCGGCTGGTTCTGGGGGAATGACAGTCCCGCCCGGTCAGATTGCGGGCAGCACGTGTTGCGCAAGCTCGTCCAGCACCTCGTCCACCGGGCGGCGCGAGGGGCGCAACAGCAGGGCCAGATGATCCAGCCCAGCCGTGGCCATGCCCCGCAGATGTGCGATCAGGGCATGACGCCCGGCCCGGCCACCAAAGCGGAAGGGCTGGAACGGGGCATCGGGGGCTGCCTCCAGATCCAGATGCAGCGCACTGATGAACACGCCGCGATCCAGCCCCAGGGCTTCCCGGTGCCCGCGCCAGTCGGCCACCTGCATCGCCAGCCGCTCTGGCGAACCGGGATAGACGAACCGCCCCTGCATCTGCGCGGCGATCCAGTCGGGCGACTGGCGGCCGTTTCCGGCAAGGATCATCGGCACCCGTTCCTGTCTGGGATGGGGCAGCACATCCAGATCGGGCACGAAGCCGTCGCCATGCGGGATGCCCCTGCCCTGCCACAAGCCGCGCATCCAGCCGACGGCATCGCGGAATGCGGCCCTCCGCGTTTCGAAGTCGATCCCCATCAACGGGTATTCCACTGGCCTGTCACCCGAAGCCACCCCGAGGATCAGCCGCCCGCCCGACAGGTGATCGGCCGAAGCCGCCGCCTTGGCCACCATCAGCGGATGGCGCAGCGGCAGCACCACCGCCGCCGTGCCAAGCGCCACCCGCTGCGTCACCCCCGCCAGAAACCCCAGATTCACGAAAGGATCATAAACCGAACCGGCATCGCCAAAGTGCTGCGGATCGAACACCGGCACATCGCGCATCCACAAGGCGGCAAATCCCGCTGCATCGACCTGCCGCACAAGCTCCAGATAGCGGCTCAGATCCGGCACGCCGAAGGGAAGGCCTGCGGCCCGGCTCTGCGCCACGCGATCAGGTGACCAGTCATTGTCCAGCGGCAGTTCGATGCCGATCGTCAGCCTGCCTTCGGCAGGGCGGATCAGGCGCAGGGCATCGGGCGGGGATTGGGGGGTCATGTCCATCTTTCCTTTGAAAAGCCCTCCGCCGGGGCGGAGGACAGACAGGCGCGCGCCGCCCTCAATCCCACTGCGGGGCAAGGCCTTCAGGGCTGACGATGCGGCCATCGGGCCGGGCCAGCGCATGGATCGCCGCCATTTCTGCCCCGGTCAGCGCAAAGTCGAACAGCGCCGCATTTTCCGCCAGACGCGCAACCTTTGCGGTCTTGGTCAGGGCAATCACGCCGGGCTGCTGCACCAGCCAGCGCAACGCCACCTGAGCCGCCGATTTGCCATGCGCCGCGCCGATTTCGGCCAGCACCGGATCATGCGCCACCTTGCCATCCGCCAGCGAGAAATAGGCGGTCAGCGAAAGCCCCGCAGCGGTGGCCGCCGCCATCAGCCCGGCCTGCGACAGATAGGGGTGATATTCCACCTGGTTGCTCACCAGCGGCGCCTCGCTCAGCGCCACGGCTTCTTGCATCTGTGCCATCGTATAGTTGCTGATGCCGATATGCCGGGTCAGCCCGCGCGACCGAACCTTGTTCAGTTCGGCCATCTGCACCGCGCGCGGCACATCGCTGCCCTGGGGCCAGTGCAGCAGCAGCAGGTCGACATGATCGGTCTTCAGCTTGCGCAGGCTGTCTTCAACCGAGGCCTGAAAACGGTCAGCCCCGAAATTGCTGACCCAGACCTTCGTGGTCAGAAAGATCTGATCGCGCGGCACGCCCGACCTGGCGATGGCCGCGCCGACGGCCGCTTCGTTCTCATAGATCTGCGCGGTATCCACATGGCGGAACCCTTGCGCGAGCGCGGCGGGCAGAACCTCGGCAACCTCGGGTTCGGACATGCGAAAGGTGCCGAACCCCAGCGCGGGGATCTGTGCGCCATGACGGGTAACTTGCATCATCGTCGTCTCTTTCCTGAAAGGCGGGGCAGGCCAGACGGCTGCCCCAGATGATTGGGAATGGTGGCCCGCACGGCTGAGGCGCAGGCCAAAGGATCAGGCGGTCTGCAGGCGACCGGAGGCGCGGGCATCCAGCCGGGCGCTCACCAGCGTCAGCCCTGCAGCCCCGGCGACCAGAATGGCCCCGATCCAGGGGGTCGCCCCAAGGCCCAGCGGGCTTTCGACCACCACGCCGCCCAGCCAGGCACCAAGCGCGATGCCCAGGTTGAACGCCGCAATGTTCAGCGCCGAGGCGACATCGACAGCCGCGGGCCGGTGGATCTTGGCCAGCTGCACGACATAAAGCTGCAGGCCCGGCACATTTGCGAATTGCAGGAACCCCAGGGCCACCAGCGTGACCAGCGTCAGCAGCGGCGACACCATGGTAAAGCCGAACAGCACCAGAACCAGCACCTGCAACAGGAACAGCAGCACCAGCGCGCGGGCAGGATCCTTGTTGGCAAACCGGCCACCGGCCAGATTGCCCGCCGCGATCGCCAGCCCGTAAAGCACCAGGATCAGGCTGACATTGGCTTCGGAAAATCCGGTGATGTCCTGCATGATCGGGGTCAGGAAGGTGAAGGCCACGAAGGTGCCGCCATATCCCAGCGCGGTCATCGCAAAGACCAGCAGCAGCCGCCCCGACCCGAGCACACGCAGCTGATCCATCAGGCTGGCGGGTGCGGCCCGGCGCAGCGTTGCGGGCAGCAGCGCGGCCACACCGATCAGGGCCACCACACCGATGCCCGCGACAGCCCAGAAGGTGGCGCGCCAGCCATAGCTCTGCCCGATCCAGGTGCCCAGCGGCACCCCGGTCACGATGGCTACGGTCAGCCCCATGAACATCATGGCAATGGCCGAGGCGCGGCGGTCTTCGGGCACCAGATCGGCGGCAATTGTGGCGCCGACCGAAAAGAACACGCCATGGGCAAAGGCGGCCAGAACCCGTGCCACCAGCAGGATTTCATAGGTCGGGGCAAGTGCGGCGGCGATGTTGCCAAGCGTGAACAGCACCATCAGGCCCACCAGCAGGGGCTTGCGGTTGATACGGCCGGTCAGCGCTGTCAGCACGGGCGCGCCGAAAGTGACGCCAAGCGCATAGACGCTGACGATCAGCCCGGCCAGCGGCAGGCTGATCGCCAGATCCGCTGCAACGGTGGACAGCAGGCCCACGATCACGAACTCTGTCGTGCCGATCGCATAGGCCGCGATTGTTAAGGCAAATAAGGCGAGAGGCATGGGAGGAGGTCCATCTGATTTGACTGCACCCTCTATCGGCCTGTTTTCCAGTTCACGAAATCCCGCGCCTGCGCTAATCTCTTGTGAACCAAATTCACATATGCCTGCAACCGAGAGGCCCAAGCCGTAGCAGCGCATGAAAGGCAGCAGGATGGATAACCGGATTGGCGAAATGGCGGTTTTTGTGCGGGTGGTTGAACTGGGCAGCTTCACCGCCGCCGCCCGCGCCCTGTTCATGACGCCGTCCAGCGTCAGCAAGCTGATCCGGCGGCTGGAAGGCCGGCTGACGCTGCGGCTGTTCGACCGCTCGACCCGGCTTCTGGTGCTGACAGAGGATGGCCAGCGGTATTACGAAAGTGCCACCCGCCTGATCGCCGAACTGGACGAGGTAGAGGCAGCCCTGTCCCGCGATGCCCGAAGGGCCAGCGGCACGGTGCGGGTGAATGCCTCGGTGCCCTTCGGTACGCTTTGTCTCGAACCGCTGCTCCCTGCGTTCTGGCAGGCCTTTCCCGGGCTTGCCGTTGACCTGTCGCTGACCGATGATGTGGTGGATATCTATCTTGATCGCACGGATGTGGCCTTCCGCGTCGGCCCGCTCGCGGATTCAAGCCTGATGGCGCGGCGCATCGGCACCGCGCGGCGCCTGATCGTTGCCGCGCCATCCTATCTGGCGCAGCACGGCACGCCGCTGGTGATCGAAGATCTGGAACGGCACAATTGCCTGGGCTTCAACTTCCGCCGCGCCCGCCCGGTCTGGCAGTTGCACGACGGCGGGCGCCTGGTCGACCGGCAGATCCGCGGCACGCTGCTGGCCAACAACGGCGAAACGGTGCGCAGGCTTTGCGTCGCCGGGGCAGGCCTGGCCCGGCTGGGGGATTTCCACGTCGCCGATGACATTGCCGCCGGGCGGCTGGTGCAGGTGCTCTCCGAAACCGAGGGCGACAGCGAGGATGTGAATGCCGTCTTCCTGGGCGGTCTGCATGTGCCGCACCGGCTGCGCTTGTTTCTGGATTTCATGGTGCCCCGGCTGCAGGTGGCGCTGGCGCATAGCGATGCACAATGCCGCGCGCATTGCGCCCTGTGACCGGCGGCAGTTCGCTGGGGGGATAGGAAAGGGGGCGCTCGCGCCCCCTCTGGCCTGCGGCCATTCACCCCCTGAGGGTATTTTGGCCAAGAGGAATGGGGAAGGCTCTGGTCCCTTTTCCTCCTGGTCCAAATACCCCGGGGGTCCGGGGGTGTGGGGGCTGGCCCCCGGCGGCCCCGTCGGTTGCCCCGTCAGATGCTGAGGCAGATGTATTTCATCTCCAGATAGTCTTCCATGCCGTGATGGCTGCCTTCGCGGCCAAGGCCGGATTGCTTGACGCCGCCGAAGGGCGCCACCTCGGTGGAGATGATGCCGGTGTTCACGCCGACGATGCCGTATTCCAGCGCCTCTTGCACGCGGGTGATGCGGCCCACGTCGCGGGCGTAGAAATAGCTGGCGAGGCCGAAGATCGTGGCATTGGCCTTTTCGACCACCTCTTCCTCGGTTTCAAAGCGGAACAGCGGCGCCACCGGGCCGAAGGTTTCTTCGGTGGAGACTTTCATGTCCTGCGTCACCCCGGTCAGCACCGTGGGTTCGAAGAAGGTGCCGCCCAGCCCATGCCGCTTGCCGCCGGTCAGCACCGCGCCGCCGCCCTGCAGCACATCGGCGATGTGATCCTCGACCTTGGCCACCGCCTTGTCGGAAATCAGCGGGCCGGTGGTGGTGCCGGCCTGCAGCCCGTCGCCCACATGCAGCTTGGCCACCGCCGCCGCCAGCTTGTCGGCAAAGGCATCATAGACGCCCGCCTGCACATAGATCCGGTTGGCGCAGACGCAGGTTTGCCCGTTGTTGCGGAATTTCGACGCCATGGCGCCTTCGACCGCGGCATCCAGATCGGCATCGTCGAAGACGATGAAGGGCGCATTGCCGCCCAACTCCATCGAGCATTTCATCACCTGATCCGCAGCCTGCCGCAGCAGGATGCGCCCCACCTCGGTCGAGCCGGTGAAGGTGAGCTTGCGCACCACCGGGTTTTCGCAGAATTCCTTGCCGATATCGGCGGCGCGCTGTGACGGGATGACCGAGAAGATGCCCTTGGGCAGGCCCGCGCGTTCCGCCAGCACCGCCAAAGCCAGGGCCGACAGCGGGGTTTCCGAGGCAGGCCGCGCCACGAAGCCGCAGCCCGCCGCCAGTGCCGGGCCGCATTTGCGGGTGATCATCGCATTGGGGAAGTTCCACGGCGTGATCGAGCCCACCACCCCGATCGGCTGCTTGATGACGCTGATCCGCTTGTCGCGCATATGGCCGGGGATGGTTTCGCCATAGACGCGCTTGGCCTCTTCGGCGAACCATTCGATGAAGCTGGCGCCATAGGCGATTTCGCCCTTGGCTTCGGCCAGCGGCTT
>DOMY01000047.1 GCA_003509785.1 Gemmobacter sp. | reverse complement strand
ATCGGTGCAAGCTTCCCTGACATGATGACCGGCAGATTGTGCCAGGACTGCTTGATGCGGTGATCGGTTATGCGGTCCTGCGGAAAATTGTAGGTGCGGATGCGTTCGCTGCGATCGCCCGAGCCGACCTGCGACTTGCGGTCGGCGGCGCGGGCGCTGGCGACGCGATCCCGTTCCAGTTCAAACAGGCGGGCGCGCAGCACCTGCATGGCAATTTCACGGTTGCGGTGCTGCGACTTTTCCGAGCTGGTCACGATGATGCCGGTGGGCAGATGGGTGATGCGCACGGCGGAATCGGTGGTGTTCACATGCTGGCCGCCTGCCCCGCTGCTGCGCATCGTGTCGATGCGGATGTCGCTGGCGGGAATGTCGACATCCACCTCTTCGGCTTCAGGCAGCACGGCGACTGTGGCGGCAGAGGTATGGATGCGGCCCCCGGCCTCGGTNNCCGGCACGCGCTGCACGCGGTGGGTGCCTGCCTCGTATTTCAGCCGGGCAAAGACGCCTTCGCCCTGCACATGGGCCGAAAACTCTTTCAGCCCGCCGAGATCGGACAGCTGCTGTTCCAGCACCTCGAACCGCCAGCCCATGCGTTCGGCGTAGCGTTGATACATGCGGGCCAGATCGGCGGCAAAAAGGCTGGCCTCTTCGCCGCCAGTGCCGGGGCGGATTTCCAGGATAGCGGGGCGGGCATCTGCGGCATCCTTGGGCAGCAGGGCCAGGCGAAGCGCCTGTTCCATCTGCGGGATACGGTCGCGCAGCTGCGGCAGCTCGTCCTCGGCAAGGGCGCGCATTTCGGGATCGGTCAGCATCGCCTCGGCCTCGGCCAGATCGTCCAGCGCCTGGCGGTAGGCGGCGATTTCGGTCACCACCGGTTTCAGATCGGAATATTCGCGTGACAGTGCCGCAATCTCGGCCGGGGCGGCGCCCGANNACCCCGAAATCCGAATAGCCAAAGCGCGACCGGGACCAGAGCCGCAGGCCGGTGCCGCCTTCTGCTGCGAAAGTTTCGACGGTGATGATATCGGGAAAGCCCCAGAAGGCGCTGCGCTGCACGAAGGTCATCCGCCCCTCGGCCGGGCTGCCTGACAGCAACCGGGTGCGGGGTTCGGCCAGGGCGATTGCGCGGATCTGTTCGGCCAGCGCCTGGGGTTCCGTGGGCCAGAGGGCGGCAAGGCCGCCCCCGGGATAGATCGCCGCATCATTCGGCTTGGCACTGCGCGGATGAGACGCCAGGCTGACATGCCAGCGCGCAGGGTCCAGCGGGGCCAGACGCACCGCTGCCATGGCGATCAGGAGCGCCAGAAACGGAAGGCCGAAGGTGACGCCCAGGATCCATTTCATTTGCGGAACTTGTTCCAGTGATAGAGGCAGATGAGTTCATAGGCGACATGTGCCCCGGCAATCGCCGTGGCGCCGGTGGTATCATAGGGGGGCGAGACCTCGACCACATCGCCGCCCACCAGATTGACCCCCGCCAGATCGCGCAGGATCGCAGCCGCTTGCCAGCTCGCCAGCCCGCCCCAGACCGGCGTGCCGGTGCCGGGGGCGAAGGCGGGATCAAGCGCGTCGATGTCGAAGGTCAGATACACCGGGTTGTCGCCGACGATGGCCTTCACCTTTTCCACGATCCGAGCCACGCCGATTTCATGGCACTCCCGCGCGTCGATCACGTTCATGCCCAGATAATCGTCGCAGAAGGTGCGGATGCCGATCTGGACCGAGCGTTTGGGATCCACCACGCCGGTTTTCACCGCCTTGTACATCATGGTGCCATGGTCGATCCGGGTCAGGTCGTCATCCTGCCACAGGTCGGAATGGGCATCGAAATGGATCACGCTCATCGGGCCGAACTTTTCGGCATAGGCCTTCAGGATCGGCCAGGTGATGAAGTGATCGCCGCCCAGCGTGACGCTGCCCGCGCCCGCGGCCAGGATGGTGCGGATATGATCGGTCAGCCTTTCGGGAAATTCTGCCGTCTTGGCGTAATCGAAGGCCAGATCGCCATAATCGATCACCGCCATGTCTTCCAGCGGATCGGTGCCCCAGCCATGCGGCGGATCATAGGGTTGCAGGCTCGATGCCTCGCGGATCGCGCGGGGGCCAAAGCGGGTGCCGGTGCGGTGGGTCACCGCCTGATCGAAGGGCACGCCGGTCACCGCCAGATCGACCCCGGTCAGGTCCTTGGTATAGGTCCGCCGCAGAAAGCTGGTGGCGCCGCCAAAGGCGTTTTCAAAGGCATAGCCGCGCAGCCCCTTGCGGGTGAAGGCGGTGTCGATTTCGGTCTTGGCATCTTCAAGGGCCATGGATCGCTCCTGCAGGAAAGGTGCGGTCGTCATTTGGTCATCGGAGACGCGCCGGATCCGGGTGGCAGGACTTTGGCCGAAGAGCGGCCAGAGTCAAGATTTGTTCAACCGATGTATACGCCTTCGCGCACCAGCCCATCGGCCACCTGCCGGATGGCGCGGGAGAGCGTATCGCCCACGAAATCCACATCCGCTTCGGTCAGCACCAGGGGCGGCGACATGACGTTCAGATGGCCCAGCGGGCGCACCATCAGCCCCATCGCCTCGCAGGCGTCTGCAATGCGGGTGCCCACATCCAGTTCTTCGGGCAGAAGCGCGCGGGTTTCCTTGCAGGCGACGTTTTCCACGCAGATCATCAGCTTGCGCCCGCGCACCTGCCCCACCATCGGCAGATCCTCCAGCGCCTTCATCCGGGTTTCGAACAGCGCGCCCACGCGGGTGGCATGGGCCAGCAGGCCTTCATCCTCGATGATCTGGATGTTCTTCAGCGCGGCGGCACAGGCGACCGGATGGCCGGAATAGGTGAAGCCAGATGTGAACCAGCGTTCACCATCGGCGGCCATGGCGGCCCAGATGCGATCGGAAAAGATCAGCGCCCCCAGCGGCAGGTAGCCCGAGGTCAGACCCTTGGCGCAGGTGATCATGTCAGGGATGAACCCGAATTCGGATTCACTGGCGAACCAGTGGCCCAGCCGACCGAAGGCCGTTACCACCTCGTCGGCGATGAACAGGATGTCATGCGCGCGGCAGATTGCGGCGATGCGCGGCAGATAGCCTTCGGGCGGCACGATCACCCCGCCCGAGGCCTGGATCGGTTCGGCAAAGAAGCCGCCGATGTTTTCGGGCCCGATTTCGTCCAGCCTGGCCTGAAATTCGGCCACCAGATGATCGCAGAATTCGGGTTCTGTCATGCCTTGCGGAGCGCGGTAGAAATTCGGCGCGGAAACGTGGTGGATACCGTCTTCCTTGNNCTTGTGCGGCCGCCCCATCACGCTTTGGTAATACAGCACCATGCGATAGGCGGTATCCACCGCATCCGAGCCGCTGGTGGTGAAATGCACCCGGTTCAGATCCCCCGGCGCCAGCTGCGCCAGTTTCGCGGCCAGCCGCGCGGCGGGGCCATTGGTCATATCGACAAAGCTGTTGGCGAAGGCCAGCCGCTGCACCTGATCGGCAATCGCTTCGGCCATGTCGCGGCGGCCCAGGCCGATATTGGTGCACCACATGCCGCCGATGGCATCAAAGTAGCGGCGGCCTTCGATATCCCACAGCCAGCAGCCCTCGCCCCGATCCATCACCAGCGCGCCCTTGTCTTCGAACGGGCCAAAGTTCGTCCAGGGGTGCAGATGGTGCGCCCGGTCCATGTCACGCAGGGCATTGGGGGTGTTGAACGGGAAATCGGCAGTCATCGGGGCGCCTCCTCAGGCTGCGGGTTTATTTGATCACATTAACATACCATGAAGAATGTTTCAACATACCTGCAGGAATGTTTTGGCCCCGGCCCCGCCACGCCGCAGGCAGACCGCAACCTGCCGCGAACAGGCATTGCGGCAGCGTTCCGGCGGCCTAAAACTGGCGGGNNCCGAAAACGGCACCCTGCGTTGGAAAACGCTGTTCTCTGCCGAACGCACGGGCACCGAAAGCCTGGTCTGCGGTATCGCCATGATGGCGCCGGGTGAACATTTCGCCCTGCACCACCACCCGGAGCCCGAGGTTTATTTCGGGCTGGACGGCGAGGCAGAGGTGATGATCGACGGCACGCCGCATCGTCTTGCCCCTGGTATCGCCCTGTTCATTCCGGGCGGCGCGGTGCATGGCGTGCCGCAGGTTTCGCAGCCGGTGCGGTGGTTCTATACCTTCGCCCGCGATTCCTTTGACCAGATCGCCTATACTTTCCTGCCCTCTTCCCCCAGCCCTCCACTTCCCAGCCCCGAGGCCACAGCATGACCACCAAGGACGCACTCGTGATCTTTACCCCCTCGGGCAAGCGGGGGCGGTTTGCGCTGGGAACGCCGGTGCTGCAGGCGGCGCGGCAGCTGGGTGTCGATCTTGATTCCGTCTGTGGCGGGCGGGGCATCTGTTCCAAATGTCAGATCCAGCCGGGCTTTGGCGATTTTGCCAAGTTCGGCATCCATGTGGATGACGAGGCGCTGAGCGAATGGAACGCAGTGGAAGAGCGTTACAAATCCAAGCGCGGCATGATCGACGGGCGGCGGCTGGGCTGTCAGGCCAAGGTCATGGGCGATGTGGTGATCGACGTGCCGCCGGAAAGCCAGGTGCACAAGCAGGTGATCCGCAAATCCGCCACCCAGCGCGATATCGTGATGGACCCGGCGACGCGGGTTTACTTCATCGAAGTGGCCGAGCCCGACATGCACGAACCCACCGGCGATTTCGAGCGGGTGAAACAGGCGCTGGCCCTGCAGTGGCAGGTTGACGGCGTCGAGGCCGATCTTTCGATCCTGTCGCGTCTGCAGCCCGTGCTGCGCAAGGGGGAATGGAAGATCACGCTCGCCCTGCACCGGGGCAATCATGATGCGGCGCATCGTATTCTGGATATCTGGCCCGGCTATCATGAAGGCCCGATTCTGGGGCTGGCCATTGATCTGGGTTCGACGACCATCGCCGCGCATCTGTGCGACCTGCGCGATGGTGCCGTTCTGGCCTCGGCCGGGGTGATGAACCCGCAGATCCGCTTTGGCGAAGATCTGATGAGCCGCGTTTCCTATGCCATGATGAACCCCGGTGGCGACCGCGAGATGACCGAAGCGGTGCGCGTCGCGCTGAACGGGCTGGTGCAGACCATCGCAACCGAGGCGAACAGCGACCCGAACGCCATTTATGAACTGGTGTTCGTGTGCAATCCGGTGATGCACCACCTGTTGCTGGGGGTGGACCCGGTCGAGCTGGGACAGGCCCCCTTTGCCCTGGCGCTTTCGGGCAGCCTGTCGCTGCCCGCCCGCGATCTGGATCTTTCGGCGGTGAACCGCGCGGCGCAGGTTTATGTGCTGCCCTGCATTGCGGGCCATGTCGGGGCAGATGCGGCCGCGGTGGCCCTTTCGGAAGAGCCCGACAAATCCGAAGATATGGTGCTGATTGTGGATGTGGGCACCAATGCCGAAATCCTGCTGGGCAACAAGACACGGGTTCTGGCCTGCTCCTCGCCCACGGGGCCTGCTTTCGAGGGGGCGCAGATTTCCAGCGGCCAGCGCGCCGCCCCCGGTGCCATCGAACGGACGGAGATCGACCCGGCCACCAAGGAACCCCGCTTCCGGGTGATCGGCAGCGATCTGTGGTCGGATGACCCGGGCTTTGCCGAGGCGATCAAATCCAGCGGCATCACCGGCATCTGCGGATCGGGCATCATCGAGGCTGTGGCAGAAATGCGCATGGCCGGGATCGTTGACGGATCCGGCCTGATCGGTTCGGCAGAACAGGTGGGCACGCCGCGCTGCCGGGCCGAGGGGCGCACGCACAGCTATTTGCTGCATGATGGTGCGGCGGAAGGCGGGCCGGTGATCCTGGTCACGCAGACCGATATCCGCGCCATTCAACTGGCGAAATCCGCGCTTTATGCGGGGGCCCGGCTTTTGATGGATACGATGGGCGTTGAAAATGTGGATCGCATCACGCTTGCCGGGGCCTTTGGCGCCCATATCAGCCCAAAACATGCGATGGTTCTGGGCATGATCCCGGATGCGGCACTGGACAAGGTGACGAGCGCGGGCAATGCCGCAGGCACCGGCGCCCGCATTGCGCTGTGCAACCGGGCCGCCCGCGATGCCATCGAGGCGACGGTGCAGCAGATTCACAAGGTGGAAACCGCGATCGAGCCGCGCTTTCAAGAGCATTTCGTGAATGCCAATGCCATTCCCCATGCCACGGATGCCTTCCCGCATCTGGAGGGTGTAGCCAGCCTGCCGAATGTGTCTTTCAATACGGCGGGGGCCGGTTCTGACGGGCGGCGGCGCAGAAGGGGGTGACATTTCGGCAGGCTGGGCTAGCTTCGCGCCATGACCGATGATCCGATTGCTGACTTGCTGACCCGAATCGCCGCGCAGGATCGTGCGGCGTTTCGCACACTCTATCGTGACACGGCGCCGAAACTCATGGGCGTCCTGCTTCGTATGCTGAAACGCAGATCGGAAGCGGAGGATGTCATGCAGGAGGTTTACACGCGCATATGGCTCAAGGCCGGGCGGTTCGACCGCACACGCGGCAGGGGCATGACCTGGGTGATCGCCGTGGCCCGCAATCTGGCGATTGATCGCCTGCGCGCCCGCCCGGCCACCGAGGCTTCGGATGGGGAAGAGGTGGATCTTGTGGCGGATACCCGGCCCCGCGCGGAAGCGCGGCTGGTGGCACAGGGCGACGCCCGGGTGATTGCCGAATGTTTCGGCAAGCTGGAACCGGCCCGCGCCCATGCTTTGCGCGGTGCCTATCTGGATGGCCTGTCTTATGCGGATCTGGCCAGCCACCATGATGTGCCGCTGAACACCATGCGGACCTGGCTGCGGCGCGGGCTGCAGGCCCTGCGCGCCTGTATCACCGGGGAGGCAACGGCATGAGCGAGGAAGAAGACCGCATCAAGGCTGGCGAATATGTGCTGGGCACCCTGCCCCTGGAC
This sequence comes from Gemmobacter sp., assembly GCA_003509785.1. Taxonomy (GTDB): domain Bacteria; phylum Pseudomonadota; class Alphaproteobacteria; order Rhodobacterales; family Rhodobacteraceae; genus Gemmobacter. The sequence continues at coordinate 5,578 of DOMY01000047.1, read as the reverse complement.
GAACGCGAGGATTTTGCGCGCCGCATGGCCCGGGATGCGCGGCTGGAACGCGCCGTGGGCGATTGGCAGAATGCGCTGGAGCATCTGAACGATGAATTCGCCCCGGCCAAAGCCCCCAGTCTGATGCCGCAGATCGAAGCACGGCTGTTTCCGCGCCCCGCCGGGCGGCTGAAGCGGTTTGGCGGCTGGCTGGGCGGTATCGCTGTGGCCGGGGCCGTCTCCATGGCCTTGCTGCTGGTGGTGCCGCAGAACCCGCCTCCGGCCGAGGTTGTGGCAACCCTGGGCGGCGCGGAATCGGCGCTGCAGTTCGAGGCAAGGCACGATGGCCAGCGGCTGCAGCTTGTTCAGGTTGCAGGGACGGCCGCGCCGGAGGGACAGACCTACGAATTCTGGGCCATCGCCCCGGGTGCTGCGCCGGTGTCGCTGGGCCTGATCGGCACGGCCGGGCTGGATGTCGAATACCCGCGCCCGCCCGCGGGCTGGGTTCTGGCTGTATCGCTTGAACCGGCGGGCGGATCGCCCACAGGGGCGCCGACCGGGCCGGTGGTGGCTGCGGCCGAACTGCCTGCAGTTGACGGCGGATAAACTGCGATCACAGGAGCGCGAGCGGTGAAACCAATCGCTCGCGCCCCCCGTATCTTCTGTAACCCGGCCGGAAAGGCCGCCCGGGTTCTCGTTTAGGGAGATACCGATGAAGACCATGATGATGGCCACCGCTGCTTTCGCCGTTTCCGCTTTTGCAGCCTTCGCTGAAAACCCGATGGTTGGCGGCGCCGCGATGTATGAAGACAAGAACATTGTCGAAAACGCCGTGAACTCGGCCGATCACACCACGCTGGTTGCCGCCGTTCAGGCCGCTGGTCTGGTGGAAACCCTGCAAGGCGCAGGCCCCTTCACCGTCTTCGCCCCCACCAATGCCGCCTTTGAAAAGCTGCCCGCAGGCACGGTGGAAGGCCTTCTGAAGCCCGAAAACAAGGATCAGCTGACCAAGATCCTGACCTGCCACGTCGTGGGTGCCGAAGCCATGTCGGAAGCCATCGTGAAGATGATCGCCGATGATGGCGGCATGCACCCGGTGAAAACCGTGGGCGGCTGCGAATTCACCGCGATGATGGACGGCGACAAGGTGCAGATCAAGGACGGTCAGGGCAATATTGCCACCGTGACCATCGCGGATGTGAAGCAATCGAACGGCGTGATCCATGTGATCGACACCGTGCTGCTGCCCGCCTCCTGATTGCTGGCGCGCTGAAATGACGGACCGGGCCCGCGCGTTGCGGGCCCGTTTTTTTGCTTTCGTGACCATCCATTGGCCCCTTGACGAGGCGCGCCGTCTCGCTTAGGTCAATGCCTGTCGCGGGTGTAGCTCAATGGTAGAGCCGCAGCTTCCCAAGCTGATGACGAGGGTTCGATTCCCTTCACCCGCTCCAGATTTCCCAAACACAGCTGATAAAAACCAAAAGACCGGCAGAGCGCCGGTCTTTTGGTTTTCATGGCGTGATGCCCGTCGTCAGTTGTAGATAAAGCCGAAAACCGGGTAAGGCGCGCCGAGGGTGCCGCCGGTATTTTCCACCCGGACCTGCGACCAGTCATTTGCTGCAGAGATATCCACCACCAAAGTGTCTTGCGTGATGCGATTGCGCACCCAGTTTGCCTGATCGATCAGGATGCGCCGCTCATCGACCACATGGGACACCACGGCCAGATGGCCCATCGGCATCTTGCGGGTGGCGCGGAAATTCATGATGGCGCCGATCTTCGGCTCTGAACCCCGCTGATAGCGATCGGCAGCCTGCTTCCACCAGGTGACGGCATTGCCCTTCAGCTCGATCCCGGTCACGGCACGGGCAAACGGAACGCACCAGATGCGGCGGTTGCGCGGTGTGGTGCTGGTCACCGCGGCCACGGTTTCCTTCAGGGCGGCACGGATCAGCGCCGGATCTTCGGCATGCTTTTCCTGGGCTGCGGCTTTGCTGCGCGAAGATGAAACCGAAACGCGGTGCTCATCATCCCGGGCCGCCTGTGCCTGTGGCGCCTGCGCAATCAGGGTAAGGGCAAGCAGGGTGACGGAAACCGTTTTGGCGATCATGCGTTGTCATTCCGGTCTGGCGTTGCGGCTGTGCATGACTGGCACAACTGCCTGCACTCTGACCAGATGACCTGAATTCGGGCAGGGGAAACCTGCCTGTCTGCTGCTGCACTGCGGCAAGATTCTGCCTGTGTGTATTTTACGGGCAGTTTGACCGCTTGCCAGATGGAACAATTTTACACAAACGCGTGATTCGTGCGGTGCCCGTTCCCCAGCCATCCCCCTGTCCGAAGGCGCTTTCCTTTCGGCAAGACAGGCGATAGCACAACCTTGTTGGATTTCAGGAGGTTCGCATGAACGACGATATCAAGCGCATTGGCACCGGCGCCCGGATGAGCGAAGGCGTCTGCTATAATGGCATCATCTGGTTGGCAGGCCAGGTGGGCAATCCCGGCGACAGCGTTGCAGATCAGACCCGCACCTGCCTGGCCGAAGTGGACCGTATTCTGGCCGAGGCAGGCACCGACAAGACGCGCATCCTGTCGACGCAGATCTGGCTGGCCGATATGGCGGATTTTGCCGAGATGAATGCCGTCTGGGACGCCTGGGTGCCGCAGGGCCACACCCCCGCCCGTGCCACGGGTGAGGCCAAGCTGGCCGCCCCGGAATACAAGGTGGAAGTGATCGTCACCGCCGCGCTGAAATGACAAAGGCCGGGGGCTTTGCGCCCCCGGACCCCCGCAGGATATTTTGACAACGGGAAGACGGGATCGGGGGAAGATGATAACCGCCCCCGAAATGCCGGATCAGCCGCGCAGATAGGCAACCAGTTGCTGGGTTGAGCCGTCTTTGCCCTCGGCAGATTGCTTGCCTTCCAGGATCGGCTGCAGCGCCAGGGCCAGTTCCTTGCCCAGTTCGACGCCCCATTGATCATAGCTGTTGATGCCCAGGATCACGCCTTCAACGAAGACGCGCTGTTCATACAGTGCGATGATCTGACCCAGCACGAAGGGCGTGAGTTTCGGATAGGCCAGTGTCGTCGACGGGCGATTGCCGGGGAAGACGCGGTGGCGGGCCTGGCGTTCCAGTTCGGCGCCGGTCAGGCCTTTCTTCGCCATGATCGCGCGCGCCTCTTCCAGGCTGCGGCCACGCATCAGGGCTTCGGACTGGGCAAGGCAGTTCGACACAAGCAGCAGGTGCTGATGCGCCAGATCGGGTTCAAAGCCTTCGCGGCCCACCAGGAATTCGCAAGGCACGATGCGGGTGCCCTGATGGATCAGCTGATAGAAGGCGTGCTGGCCATTGGTGCCCGGTTCGCCCCAGACCACCGGGCCGCTGTCGAAGGGCAGATCGCTGCCATCCATCGCCACGCGCTTGCCGTTACTTTCCATCTCCAGCTGCTGGAGATAGGCGGGCAACCGCGCCAGACGCTGTTCATAGGGCAGCACGGCGCGGGTGGCATGGCCGCAGATCTGGTTGTGCCAGATACCCACCAGCGCCAGCAGGACCGGCAGGTTTTCGGCCAGCGGCGCCTCGCGGAAATGGGTGTCGATATCGGCGCCGCCTGCCAGGAAGGCGCGGAAATTGTCCGGCCCGATGGCGAGCATCAGCGCAAGGCCGATGGGCCCCCACATCGAATAGCGGCCCCCCACCCAATCTTCAAAGCCGAAGACGCGCTCGGGCGCGATGCCATAGGCGCCGGTCTTGTCCAGCGCGGTGGAGACGGCTGCGAATTGCGCCGCCGGATCGGCCACCTTGCCCGCCATCCAGGCCTTTGCCGTATCGGCATTGGTGATGGTTTCGATGGTGGTGAAGGTTTTCGAGGCCACGATGACCAGAGTGGTTTCCGGGTTCAGCCCCTTCAGTACATCGGCCACATGGGCGCCATCGACGTTCGACACGAAATGGCAGCGCGGCCCGTCGGCATAGGGGGCAAGCGCGATACAGGCCATGGCGGGGCCAAGATCGGAGCCGCCGATGCCGAGGTTCACCACATCCGTGATCCGACCGCCCTGCCCGGTGAAACGGCCCGCGCGCACATCATCGGCAAAACCCGCGCACCGATCAAGAATTGCCCGAACCTCGGGCATCACATCCTGACCATCGACGATGACGGGCGTATCCAGATTGCGCAGCGCGGTATGCAGAACCGCACGGCCTTCGGTCTCGTTGATCCGGGCACCGCCGAACATCGCCGCGCGCTTTTCGGACAGGCCGGAGCCTTCGGCCAGGCCGATCAACAGGTCAAGCGCCTGCCGGTCGATATTGGTTTTGGAGAAATCGAACAGCAGGCCATTATGGCGGGCCGAAAATGCCCCGGCCCGTTCAGCTGTGTCGAACAGTTGGGCAATGGTCGTGTCACGGGTGGCGGCATGATGGGCGCGAAGCGCATCGAACGGGCTGGCCATGAGTTCTGTCCCTGTATTATTCCGCCCAGTGGACGGTCGCATTCTTCAACACTGCCGCAACCGGCGCTTCAAGCGGTTTCAGACTGGCAGCACGCTCCAGCGCCGTACGTTTCTCAGCGCCGGTTATCAGGATATGGATGTTCATCGCCCCTGCCAGCGCCGGGGCGGAAAGGGTGATGCGCGGCTCTCCGGCGGCTTCGGCGCGCATGGGCAGCAGGATCGGGGCATCGGGCGCAAGCGCATCGGCCAGACGATCTGCCCCGGGGAACAGGCTTGCGGTGTGCATGTCCGCCCCCATGCCCAGCAGCAGCACGGAAATCGGCAGATGCGGGCGCAGACCGTCGCAAAGGGCATCCAACGCGTCTTCCGGCCTTTCGGCTGGTGCATAGAGCGGGATCAGCTGCGCATCCACAGCCCGCCCGCGCAGCAGGCGATCCCGCAAAAGGCGCGTGTTGGAGCGTGGGCTGTCTTCACCCACCCAACGTTCGTCGTTCAGGAACACGGCGATATTCGGCCAGTCCAGATCCACACCCGACAGCGTGTCAAAGATCGGCCCCGGCGTTGTGCCGCCCGGCACACAGAATGAAGCCCGGCCATCGCGCCGCAGAAAATCACCCAGTTCGCCCGCCAGACGGTCGGCGAGGCTGAGCATCAGCAGTTCGCGGTCGGGATATTCGACGAAATTCATCCCTTGATCTCCCGCCAGCGGCGACTGTCGCGGTGCATCAGCATCAGCGCATCTTCTGGCCCGGATGTGCCAGGATCATAGCCGCGCGGCCGTTCGCCGCGGGTTTCCCAGCCCTGAATGATCGGGTCTGTCCAGGCCCAGGCCGCCTCGACCTCGTCGCCGCGCATGAACAGGGTCTGATTGCCCCGGATCACATCCATGATCAGCCGTTCATAGGCATCCGGAATGTCGGCGCCATCTTCCCCCAGCGCATCGGCAAAGCTCATGTCCAGCGGCACCTGGGTCAGGCGCATCCCGCCCGGACCCGGCTCCTTGATCATCATCATCAGGTTCATGCCTTCATTCGGCTGCAGCCGGATGACCAGCACGTTTTCCCGCCAGCCTGCGTGATCATCAAAGATCGAATGGGGCGGTTCCTTGAACGTGATGGCGATTTCCGAGGCCCAGATCGGA
>DOMY01000157.1 GCA_003509785.1 Gemmobacter sp. | reverse complement strand
GTGAAGGGCGTGACCAGCGGCAGCCGCACCAGCCGCAATTCGGCGCCATCAATGCGGATCGGGTTGCGCATGTCATTCTCCCTGTGCAGTGCCTGCCGGTTGTCACGTCCCGCAAGGGTGCTGTCAATCGTCCCGCCTGCGTCGGGTTTGCGTCCCGACACCGGGGCTTGCCTGCCCGCAGGCCACAGGCGATAGCACAGGCTGCCACAACCTCGGAAATCCCGTGCCCGATCCGCTGATCCGCCCCCGCCTGCACCGCCCCTGGCTGACCGCCGATTTCGGCGCGCCCTGCCGTATCCTGAGCTTTGCGCCCTGGCGGCCCGGCTATCAACTGGCGGCGCGGGTGCAGTGGCGCGAGGTGCGCAATGCCGATCTGACGCCGGATCTGGACGCGCACAGCTGGTTTGCGGGCGAGCTGGCGCAGGCGGGCATGGCGGCGGATGTGGGGATGCTGACCTCGCGCGATATTGGCCGCCACCATTTGGCCGAGGTAGAGGTGGAGGGCATCCGCGCCGCCTGTCTGGCCACGGTGGGGCTGGGCAATGCCGAACGCATCGGCACCAGGCGCCATGCGCCCGGGCCGGGCTATGGCACGATCAACCTGGCGGTGCGGGTGGCGGCCGGGCTGGGCGACACCGCGCTGCTGGAGGCGCTGAGCCTTGCGGCAGAGGCGCGAACGGCGGAGGTGATGGCGGCGGGGCTGGCGCTGGTAACCGGCATCGCCACCGGCACGGGCACGGATTGCATCGCGGTGGCGGCGGATGCGGGCGATGGCGCCTATGCGGGCAAACATACGGCGGTGGGCGAGGCTTTGGGGGCGGCGGTGCTGGCGGCAGTGACGGCCGGCGCCGAGGACCGGATGCGCGAACAGGGCCTGCGCTGATCTAGCGGGCGGCGCGGCGTAAGGCGCCGGGGGTCTGCCCTGTCCATTTGCGGAAGGCGCGGTGAAAGGCGCTGGGTTCGGCATAGCCCAGATCGCCCGCGATTTCGGCCACGCTGCGCGCATCGCCCTGCAGCGCCGCCAGCGCCAGTTCGCGGCGGATTTCATCGCAGATCACCGACCAGCCCAGACCATCGCGCAGCAGCCGTCGGCGCAGGCTGGAGGGCGGGATGCGCAGCCGTGCCGCGGCCTGTTCGAACGAGGGCCAGAGCGGCGGCGGGTCGGCCCGCAGCATCCGGCGCAGCGCGGCGGCAGGGCCGCCATCATAGCGGTAGCGCACTAGGATATTGGCGGGCGCGGCGCTNNCAGCGCCAGATGACGGGCATCGAAGGCCAGACGGCTGTCGCCGCAGCCAAAGCGCACCGGGGCGCCGAAGAATAGCCGGTAATCGGCCACGCCTTCGGGTTCGGTGCCGCGAAAATCCACCAGAACCAGCGGCAGGCGGCGGCGCACCAGCCAGCACATCAGCCCGTGCAGGATGATCCAGTAGGTGCGATAGGCAAAGGCCGAGCGGGGCGCGCCGCGATCCTGCAGCACCACCTGCGCCAGACCGTTTTCCACCACCAGCCGCCCGCGCGGATCATCAAGCACGACATCGAGAAAGCGCAAGGCCCGGCGCAGCGCCTGTTCCACCGTGGCGGCGCCCAGCGTGGCATGGCCCATCAGGGTGAAGGCGCCGGGGCGCATCGGGCGACCGCCGAGACCCAGAAATTCATCCTCCATCGCGGTGGCGACGGCGAGCCAGAGCCTGCCATACCAATCGACCGAGACGGCGCTGCCCGGCTGCCAGTCCAGCCCCGCGCCCGCCAGAACCGGCGCCACCGGCAGGCCACGGCGGCGCAGGCCATCGAGGGCCTCTTCCACGAAACTGGCGCGGATCATGCGGCGGCTGTCGGTCTCGGTCATGCGGTATCTGTGGCGGAAGGGGGATGACATGGCAAGACCGCTCAGGCTTTGTGCGGTATTGATGGCATCGACAACCATGCGGCAAGCCCGTTCAATGCCGCCGCGGCCAAGGGGGAGGATTGCGGATGCAGATTGCGGATCGGGTGTTTCTGATCACCGGCGCGGGATCGGGGCTGGGGGCGGCGGTGGCCGGGCGACTGGTGGCCGAGGGCGCGCGGGTGGTGCTGGCCGATCGCGCGGCAGAGGCGGTGCAGGCGCAGGCCGCGACGCTGGGGGCGGCGGCGCTGGCGGTGACCTGCGATGTGACATCGGAGGACGAGGGCCGCGCGGCGGTTGCGGCGGCGCAGGATCGGTTCGGCGCATTGCACGGGCTGGTGAATTGCGCGGGTGTGGCACCGGGCGAGCGTATTCTGGGCCGCAGCGGGCCCCATGCGCTGGAGCTGTTTTCGCGGGCGGTGGCGATCAATCTGGTGGGCACGTTCAACATGCTGCGGCTGGCGGCCGAGGCGATTGCGGCCAATGCGCCGGGCGAAAGTGGCGAACGCGGGGTGATCGTCAACACGGCCTCTATCGCGGCGTTTGACGGGCAGATCGGACAGGCGGCCTATGCGGCGTCGAAAGCCGGGGTGGCGGGGCTGACGCTGCCTGCGGCGCGCGAACTGGCGCGGCATGGCATCAGGGTGGTGACCATGGCGCCCGGCATCTTTGCCACGCCGATGATGGCGGGCCTGCCACAAGAGGTGCAGGACAGCCTGGGGGCGGGTGTGCCCTTCCCGGCGCGGCTGGGCCAGCCGGATGAATTTGCGGCGCTGGTAGCGCATATCATCGGCAATCAGATGCTGAACGGCGAGGTGATCCGGCTGGATGGGGCCCTGCGGATGCCGCCGCGCTGACCCCTGCTCGCGCCGATTTGTGCCGAAGGCCGTGCGCTTGCGGCGCTGTGGGCCTTTCCTCACCGGGCGGCTGCGGGTATGATGCAGCCGCGCGGGGGCTATTTTGCCCCGGGCGCGGCTTCCCGCCGGGGAGCAGGGGTTACAAGCGCGGCCCGACAGAAGGCGCGCGTCACAAGGGGCTGAACATGGCAGGAGCAGCGGTCAGACATCTGATCCTGGCGGCACTGGCGGCGGGCGGTCTGGCCGCCTGTCAGGATGGGGCATCGCCCTTTGCCGCCAAGAAACCGGGGGACGGCGAAACGGTTGCGGCGGCGGGGGNNAAGCGCCCGAAGTGTTCCAGACCACCGATATGGCGCTGTGGGATGGCAGGCCGTCGCTGGGTGGCGTCTGGGTCGCCTCGCCCGAGGCGCAAGACCCCGAGCGGGTGATCCTGCGCAACAGCGAGAACGGCAAGTTCGTGATCGGGGCGCTGTTCCGGCGCGAGCGCGACAATCCGGGGCCGACCTTGCAGATTTCGTCGGATGCGGCGGCGGCGCTGGGTCTGCTGGCGGGGCAGCCGGCCCGCGTCAGCGTGACGGCGCTGCGGCGCGAGGAAAATCCGGCCAGCACCGATGCGTCGAAGCCGCTGCTGGATGTGGCCGAAACCGCCGAGGGCGAGGCGCCGGGCGCGGGCACCGTGCCCGAGGNNCAAACAGGCCGCGATTGCGACAGCGCCCGTGGCTGCGACTGCGGCCGAGCCGCCCGCCGCGGCCAAGCCTGCCGCCCCTGCCCCGACGGCCAAGCCTGCGGCGGCGGCGAAGCCTGCGGCGACAACGGGCGGCGCGCATGTGCTGCAGATCGGCATCTTTTCGGTTGAAGCCAATGCCACCCGCGCGGCCGAAGTGCTGCGCAAGGCCGGGCTGGCCGCGACCATCCGCCCCGGACAGACGCAGGGCAAGGCCCATTGGTCTGTCACCGCCAGCGGCAATGACCGCGAGGCCCTGCTGGCAAAGGCCAAGTCTCTGGGCTTTGCCGATGCCTATTTCGTGAAGAACTGACCCAAAGCCTGCCGGGCCGCCACGCCCGGCCCCGGCTCCAAAGGACGGAAACGCCCATGCTGAAACCGATCGCCCTTGCCTTTGCCCTGCTCGCCTCGGCGGCCCCTGCGGCCTTTGCCTTTGAAACACAGGCCAGCGAAGCCTGGGTTTACGATATCACCACCGGCACGGTGCTGATGGACAAGGATGCGCAGATCCCGGTGCCGCCCGCCTCGATGTCGAAGCTGATGACCATCAACATGCTGTTTGAGGCGCTGCGCGACGGCCGGGTGACGATGGACACCACATTCGCCGTCTCTTCGCGCGCGAAGGCGATGACGGCGGCAGGCGGATCGACCATGTTCCTGAACGAGCTGGACCGCCCGACGGTGGAAGAGCTGATCCATGGCATGATCGTGAATTCCGGCAATGATGCCTGTGTGGTGGTGGCCGAAGGGCTGGCGGGCACGGAAGAGGCCTTTGCGCAGCAGATGACCGAACGCGCCCGCGCGCTGGGCATGGAAAACTCTGTCTTCGCCAATGCCTCGGGCTGGCCGGACCCTGCGCATCGCATGAGCATGGAGGATCTGGGGATTCTGGCGACCCGGCTGATTACCGAATTCCCGGATTACTATGCGATCTTCGCAGAGACCGAATATAATTACAAAGACCGCGCCCATGCCAACCGCTTCAACCGCAATCCGCTGCTGAAGCTGGGCATCGGGGCAGACGGGCTGAAGACCGGGCATACGCAGGAGGCGGGGTATGGTCTGGTGGCCTCTGCCGTGCAGGGCGACCGGCGCATCGTCTTTGCCTTTACCGGCCTGCCGTCGGAAAAGATCCGCGCCGAGGAGGCCGAGCGGATCGTGAACTGGGCCTTTCGGCAATTTTCGATGAAGACCATGGCCAAGGCCGGCACCCGCATTGCCGAGGCCGAAGTCTGGATGGGCGATGCCGCCACCGTGGGGCTGGTGCCTGCCGAAGATGTGGTGCGGCTGATGCCCGCGCTGGCGCAGGAAAACGTGACCGCCGAAGTGGTGTACAAAGGCCCGGTAGAGGCGCCGATCACCAAGGGGCAGCAGATTGCCGAACTGGTGCTGCAGGTGCCCAGCATGGCCGAGGCGCGGATTCCGCTGGTGGCCGAGGCCGATGTGCCGACGGGCGGGTTTATCACCAAGCTGTCCACGGCGGCGCAGGTGCTGTTTCGCCGGGTGATGCCTGCCGAAACCCCGGCGAGCTGAATGGCGGGGGCCCGGTTTCTCAGCTTTGAAGGGATCGACGGTTCCGGGAAAAGCACGCAGGCGCGCGCGCTGGCCGAAGCCCTGCGCGGGCTGGGCCAGCATGCGCTGTTGACGCGCGAACCCGGTGGCAGCGCGGGGGCCGAGGAGATCCGCAGGCTGGTGCTGCAGGGCGATCCGGATCGCTGGTCGGCGGAAACCGAGATTCTGCTGTTCACCGCCGCCCGGCGCGACCATCTGGAAAAGACCATCCGCCCGGCGCTGGCGCGGGGCGAGGTGGTGATTACCGACCGTTTTGCCGATAGCACGCGGATGTATCAGGGCATTTCGCGCGGCGATCTGGCTTCGGTGGTGGACCGGCTGCATGATCTGATGATCGGGGTGGACCCGGATCTGACCCTGCTGATCGACATCGACCCCGCGGTGGGNNGTGGGCCTGTCGCGCGCCGTGGCGCGGGCCGGGCTGGAACAGCGGTTCGAGGATATGGGGCTGGCGCTGCAAAGCCGGATGCGGGCGGGGTTTCTGGATCTGGCCGCGCGCCATCCGGCCCGCTTTCGGGTGATCGACGGGGCGCGCGATCCGCAGGCTGTGGCTGCCGATGTGCTGGCTCTGGCCCGCGCGCATCTGGGGATCTGACGATGCCATCCGTCTTTCTGGGCGATTTCCCCGAACCGGACCGGATCGAGGGCGCCCCCCATCCGCGTGAAACCCGGCAGGTGATCGGGCATGAGGCGGCGCAGGCCGAATTTCTGGCCAGTTTCAATGCGGGCCGCCTGCATCATGGCTGGCTGCTGATANNGCCAAGCGTGGAAGCTGGCCCGGTTTCTGCTGGCCACGCCCAAGGATGACGGCGGCATGTTTGCCCCGCCGCAGCCGGTGACGCTGGATATTGCGCCCGATCATCCGGTGGCGCGCCGGATCGCCGCCATGTCGGAGCCACGTCTGTATCTGTTGCGGCGGGGCCTGAACGAAAGCGAAAAGGCCCCGGCGCAGGATATTCTGGTGAAAGAGGTCCGCAAGCTGAAGGATTTCTTTGCGCTGTCGGCCACGGATGGCGGGCGGCGCGTGGCCATCGTGGATGCGGCGGACGAAATGAACATCCCTGCCGCCAATGCGCTGCTGAAGCTGCTGGAAGAGCCGCCTGCGGGCGTGACGTTCCTGCTGATCTCGCATCAGCCGTTTCGCCTGCTGCCCACCATCCGGTCGCGCTGCCGCGAATTGCGGCTGTCGCCGCTGCCCCCCGATCAGATGGCCGAGGCACTGGCAGCGGCGGGCGCCCGGATCGACGATGCCCCGGCCATGGCCGAACTGGCAGGCGGTTCGGTGGGCGAGGCGATGCGGATCGCCAATCTGGACGGCATGGCGCTGTATCACAACCTTGTGGCGCTGTTCGCGGGCCTGCCCCGGTTCGACCGGCCCCGCGCGCTGACCCTGGCCGATACCGGCAGCGGCCGGGGCAACGAGCCGCGCTTTGACCTGCTGGTGACGCTGATCGACCTGCTGCTGGCGCGGCTGGCCCGGACCGGCACGCTGGGCACCCCGCCGGTCGAGGCCTGCCGGGGCGAGGCGCCGCTGCTGATGCGGCTGGCGCCCGATCCCTGGGCAGGCCGCCTCTGGGCCGATCTGGCGCAAAGCCTGACAGCGCGGGCGCGGCGCGGCAAGGCGGTCAACCTTGACCCTGCCGCACTTCTCATGGATATGTTTCTGCGGATCGAAGAAACGGCGGGCATTCTCGCCGCAAGGTGACCTATGACCCTGCCCGAAATCGTTGACAGCCACTGCCATCTCGACTTCCCGGATTTCGAGGGCGAGCTGCCATCCATCCTGGAAAATGCCCGCGCCGCCGGGGTGCGCCGCATGGTGACGATCTGCACGAAATTGCAGAACGAGCCGAAAGTGCGCGCCATTGCCGAGACTTACGAGGGTGTGTTCTACGCCGCGGGCGTGCATCCGATGAGTGCGGCGGAACATCCGCTGGTCACCGTGGATCAGCTGGTGGCGCTGGCGCGGCATCCGAAATTCGTGGGCATCGGCGAAACCGGCCTTGATTATCATTACACCGCCGACAGTGCCGAGGTGCAACAGACCAGCCTGCGCCTGCATATCGAAGCGGCGCAGGACACCGGCCTGCCGCTCATCATCCACGCCCGCGCGGCGGATGATGACATGGCGCGCATCCTGGCCGAAGGTTACCGCGCGCAGCCCTATGCTTGCGTCATGCACTGCTTTTCGTCCGGGGCCGGTCTGGCGAAGGCGGCGCTGGATCTGGGCTTCTATCTGTCGATGTCGGGCATCGCCAGCTTCCCCAAAAGCCAGGAGCTGCGCGATATCTTTGCCGCGGCCCCCTTGGACCGCATCCTGCTGGAAACCGACAGCCCCTATCTGGCGCCGGTGCCGCATCGCGGCAAGCGCAACCAGCCCGCCTATACGGCCTTTACCGCGAAGACCGGCGCGCAGATCTTTGGCCTGAGCCTGGAGGATTTCGCCGCCGCCACCACCGCCAATTTCGACCGGCTGTTCACCAAGGCCGCCCGCAAGGCGCAGGCCGCCTGATGTATCGCTTTACCATCCTGGGCTGCGGATCTTCGGGCGGCGTGCCACGTCTGGGCGGCGACTGGGGCGATTGCGACCCGGCCAACCCAAAGAACCGCCGTCGGCGCTGTTCGATGCTGGTGGAACGGCTGGGCACAGAGGGCGTGACCCGTGTGCTGATCGACACGGCGCCCGACATGCGCGACCAGCTGCTGGATGCGGGTGTGGGCACGCTGGATGCGGTGGCCTATACCCATTCCCATGCCGATCACACCCATGGCATCGACGACCTGCGCCAGATCGTGTTCAACCTGCGTCGCCGCCTGCGGGTCTGGGCCGATGGCGCCACGCAATCGGCGCTGATCGACCGCTTCGGCTGTGCCTTCGTGCAGCCCGCAGATTCGCCCTATCCGCCGATCCTTGACCTGCATACGATCCACGATGCCCCCTTTACCATCGAAGGTGCGGGCGGGCCGGTGACGCTGACGCCGTTCCGCGCCGATCACGGCTCGATCGAGGCGCTGGGGTTTCGCATCGGCGGTCTGGCCTATCTGCCGGATGCAGTGAAGATCCCCGAAGACAGCTGGCCCGTTCTGGCCGGGCTGCAGGTTTTCGTGGTGGATGCCCTGCGCCGCAAGCCGCATCCGAGNNAGATCGAGCTTGCGGCATGAGCGCACTGCTGGATGTCATCCTGCCGGTCTTCCTGGTGATCGCGGCAGGGTGGCTGGCCACCAAGCGCGGCATCATGACCGGCGATTCCGTCGATATGCTGATGCGCTTTGCCCAGAGCATTGCGGTGCCGGTGCTGCTGGCACAATCCATCGGGCGGCTGGATCTGGGGGCGAATTACGATCTGGGTCTGTTCATCAGCTTCTACAGCGGCGCCTTCGCGGGCTTCGGGCTGGGCTTTGTGGGCGCGCGGCTGCTGGGCCGCCCGGCCACCGATGCCGTGGCCATCGGCTTTGCCGCGATGTTTTCCAATTCGCTGCTGCTGGGGGTGCCGATCACCGAACGCGCCTATGGCACCGAGGCGCTGACCGGCAATTTCGCCATCATCTCGATCCATTCGCCACTGCTGTACACGGCGGGCATCCTGGCGATGGAACTGGCGCGCAGCCATGGGCAGGGCCTGCCCGGGTGGCAGCTGGCCTGGCAGGTGATCCGGGCGATCGCGACACAGCCGATGGTGCTGGGCATTGCGGCTGGGCTGGCCATCAACCTCAGCGGCGTGCCCCTGCCCGGCTTTGTCTGGGATGCGATGAAGATCATCGCAGGTGCCGCCATTCCCTGCGCCCTGTTCGGGCTGGGGGGGGTGTTGCTGCGCTACAAACCCGAAGGCGACGGGCGGGCCATCGCGCTGGTGGTGGCCTTGTCGCTGGTGGCCCATCCGCTCATCACCTGGGCCTTGGGCACCCAGGTCTTCGCGCTTGATACGGCGCAGCTGCGCTCGGCCGTGCTGACCGGGGCGATGGCGCCCGGGGTCAATGGCTATCTTTTTGCCAACAGCTATGGCGTGGCAAAACGGGTGGCTGCCTCTTCGGTGCTGATCGCCACCCTGCTGTCCATCGGCAGTATCTGGTTCTGGCTGCATATCCTGCCCTGATCCCGGCCCTGACCCCGGCCCTCCCCCGCCTCTTGCGCTTTTGCCTTGGCCGCAAATATCCCGGGGGAGCCGCCGCAGGCGGCGGGGGCAGCGCCCCCGGCAGGCGCAGCCTGCATCCGGTCCTGAAAAAACCCGGGGGCCTTCAGGCTCCCGGGTTTTTTCAGGACATCCGATGTAACGCCCTTACTGCGGGGTCACACCGCGGATGCGTTCCGACCGGCGGCGCAGCAGTTCGACCGTGGCCAGCAGCGCGATGGAGATGATCACGAGGATCGTCGCCACCGAAAGGATCGCCGGGCTGATCGCCTCGCGGATGCCGTTCCACATCTGGCGCGGGATGGTCTGCTGTTCGGGGCCTGCGATGAACAGCACGGCCACCACCTCGTCGAAGGACGTGACAAAGGCGAACAGGGCGCCCGACACCACCCCCGGCAGGATCAGCGGCAGGATCACCTTGAAGAAGGTGCGCTGCGGCGAGGCGCCGAGCGAGGCCGCGGCCCGGGCCAGCGACTGATCAAAGCCGATCAGCGTGGCGGTGACGGTGATGATGACAAAGGGGATGCCCAGGGTCGCATGGGCCAGCACCACGCCGGTATAGGTGGCGGTCAGCCGTCCACAATCCAGGCCCACGATGGCGCAGGGGCTGGAGTAGAAGAAGAACAGGCCGGTGGCGATGATGATGATCGGCACGATCATCGGCGAGATCAGGATCGCCATGATGACCCGGCGATAGGGCATTTCACTGCGCGACAGGCCAAGCGCTGCAAGCGTGCCGAGGCAGGTGGCCACGATGGTCGACCAGAAACCGATGATGATCGAGTTCTTGGCCGCCCGCACCCAGGTGGCATTGGCCCAGACATCGGCCCACCAGCTGCCGTCGCGGGCAGCATCGGGCAGCGTCATGCCGAAGGTCAGCAGCAGATCATACCAGCGCAGGCTGTAGCCTTCGGGATCGAAGGTCAGCATCTTTTCGGTGAAGGTGAAATACGGCTCGGCATTGAAGCTGAGCGGCATGATGATGATGATCGGCGCGATCAGGAAGATGAAGATCGCCACGCAGATGGCGTGATAGGTGTAATACCACACGCGTTCCAGTGGGTCGGCATAGGCAGGAAGAGCCATTGGCGGTCTCCTTTGCCGGACGGCCGGGGGCTCTGCCCCCGGACCCCCGGGATATTTCAACCAAGATAAAGGGGGGCGCGGTGGCGCCTCAGCCCAGTTTCAGTTTGTCGATGCCCACGAGGCGGTCATAGAGCCAGTAGAGCAGCAGCACGCCGAGCAGCAGCATCCCGGACAGGGCGGCGGCCAGCGACCAGTTGGATTTGCTCATGTGGAACTGGATCATGTTCGAGATCAGCTGACCATCCGCCCCACCGACCAGCGCGGGGGTGATGTAATAGCCCACGGCCAGGATGAAGACGAGCAGCGCGCCTGCGCCCATGCCGGGCAGGGTTTGCGGCAGGTAGATGCGGCGGAACGTCGTCCAGCTGGTGGCACCCAGGCTGCGGGCGGCACGGGCATAGCTGGGCTTGATCGTGCGCATCACCGAATAGAGCGGCAGGACCATGAAGGGCAGCAGGATATGCGTCATCACGATGATCGTGCCGGTCTGGTTGTAGATCATGGTGATCCGGCCATCATCGGCCACGAGGCCCAGCGAGACCAGCACGTTGTTCACCACACCCTGCCCCTGCAGCAGAACGATCCAGGAAGTGGTGCGTACCAGAAGCGAGGTCCAGAACGGCAGCAGCANNAATCGGTGGTATAGGGCGAGGCGGCGGCGCGCATCGCCTGCCAGATCAGCGGATCGGCCCATTTCTGATCCACCGCCAGAAGCGCATCCGTGAAGGGCGGTTGCAGGTCATCGGCATTGCGGGCCGAAGAGGTGAACAGCGAGCGGGTGCCCGAAACGGTATAGTTGATGCGCGTTCCGGCTTCGCCTGCGGTCTTGTTGTTCTTCATCAGCAGAAGATCGGCGGCGAGGGCGGCATAGGCGGCCTCGTCCGGCACGGCATCGGGGTTTTCATCGAACCAGGCGGCCAGCGCCGGGGCATTGCTGGAAAAACCGTCGTGATAGA